>JAIUMY010000020.1 GCA_022565335.1 Opitutales bacterium | reverse complement strand
TTTCCGTGGCCTCCGGAGTGTTGCGCACAGGGACATGAAGTCCCCGCTCGCTGTCGAAAAGGGGCGTACATTTCCGTTTTCCGAAGCATTGCGCACAGGGGCGCAAGGCCCCCGTTCGCTTTTTGTGCCAAGCGGGGACCTCGTGTCCCTGCGCGGAGTGCTTCAAGCCAGGGACATAAACACACGCCCCACCACACCGCGCGGCAGCCGCTTTCTCCAGCCGCAGTCTCCGGACTGCCCCACCTTTCCCGGAAACCCGACATCGAAAAGCCTATTCCGTGGATTTTCATCCACGGCTATCCTCTTGCCGTCCCTCTGGGACTTACCAAATGCGTACGCCTTTTACCTTAAAAAAATTCCACTGGTGTCACCTTTACTTCACTGGAATCAAGTGTCCTGAGTCTGAGCTGGAAATACTTTGAGGGAAAACTTGTATAGCGTAACGGCCGCAGGACCTTTGGACTGGGGTAAGGGTTTTGCCGCAATCTCCAGTCGAAGCTACCTGCGGCGGTTCGGCATCGGCCGGACAGGCCAACCTCTGATGCAAATGTCTAACGCGGGGTAATCAGACCCTGGCGAACGCAAAAGTCCCCGAAACGTTCACCCTTCTCACGCTCCTCAGCGTAGGAGCGGAAAATCGGTTTCAAGGTTTCGACGATTTCCTCTTCGGTAAGACTGCTTCCATATTCCTCGTTGAGACGTGAACCGTCATGCTTGGCACCGAGATACAAATTGTATTTCCCCGGAACCTTACCGACCAGGCCGATTTCCGCCAAATAGGGACGAGCACACCCGTTGGGACAACCGGTGATTCGCAGACTGATTTCATCATCCTGCAAACCGACCTTTTCCAACTCGGTTTCCAATCGCTCAATCATTCGCGGCAGAAAACGCTCACTCTCCGCCAAAGCCAAGCCACAAGTCGGTAAAGCGACACAGGCCATCGCGTTGAGGCGAAGCCCCGAGCGCTCATGGGTCTGGTCCAATTTATACTCCTCCAACAAGGCCTGAATACGCGGTTTTTCCTCTTCCGAAACCCGCCCAATCATAATATTTTGATTGGGCGTCAGGCGAAAGTCCCCTTGGTGAATTTTCGCGATCTCGCGCAATCCCGTGAGGTATTTTGCTTCATCGGTATCCTTGATCCGACCGGAAAGAATGAAAGGCGTAAAATACCACAACCCATCTTCGTCTTTTTGCCAGCCATAGCGGTCTGAATTATGGGTCAGGGTGACTTCCCGCCCCTTATCCAGTTTCCACCCCAAATGTTTTTCCACCTCTTGGCGAAACCAATCGATTCCATGGTCATCAATGGTATATTTCAACCGGGCATGCTTGCGATCACTGCGGTCTCCATGATCGCGCTGCGCCTTAACCACCGCTTCGGCCACTGCCACCGCTTGATCAGGGGTACAAAAACCGAGCACATCGGCCAAGCGCGCATAGGTTTTGGCATTGCCATGGGTCCGCCCCATGCCACCGCCGACAACGACATTGAAACCCACCAACTGGCCATCTTCGACAACCGCGATATAGCCCAGGTCCTGGGAAAACACATCCACATCATTGTCCGGCGGAACGGTGATTCCAATTTTGAATTTCCGCGGCAAATAAGTCTCGCCGTAAATGGGCTCATCATCTCCTCCGGCAACGGGTTTCTCATCCAACCAGATTTCATGATAGGCCCGGGTGCGGGGGGTCAAATGCTGGCTAATCGCACAGGACGTTTCATAAACCTCACGATGAACCGCCGATTTTTCCGGCAGGGTGTTGCACATAACGTTGCGATTCACATCACCGCAGGCGGCCAAAGAATCCATGCACACTTTATCCAAATGTTGGATCACCGGCTTCACGTTCCCTTTCAACAAACCGTGAAACTGAAAGGCCTGCCGGGTGGTCAAGCGGATCGTCCCGTTGGCGTAACGTTGGGCCAGATCATCGATCATCAAATATTGCTCCGGCGTCGCAACCCCGCCGGGCACCCGTATGCGAATCATGAAGCAAAAGGCCTTTTCCAATTTGCGCTTGCGCCGGTCCTGACGCAAATCGCGATCATCCTGCAAGTAAAGACCGTGAAACTTCGTCAAACCCGCATCGTCATCAGGAATGCTGCCGGTAACCGGGTCTTCCATGCTTTTCAGCAAGGTCCCCCGCAAATAATGGCTGGCCTTTTTGACCTCTTCGTTGTGCGCAAGCTTTTTCGGTGCAGATGAGTCGGATATCATAGTTTCACCCTAGCAAATAACCGCCATCGGGCAAGTCTAATTGAGATTCTTCTGGTTTTTCAGTAAAGATACAAAGAAACCAATTTACGGCCTTTGAACAATCCTTCTTTGGAATTGTCTTAAAGTGGGAATCTTATTATATTTTCACCATGAATCTATCGCTATCTCCCCATTCGGCTTTTCAGAGCTACCCCCTCGACCGCAAAACAACGCACCGAAGCGCCTTTACCATCCTGGAGGTAGTCGTGGTCCTGGCCATCATCGTCCTTATCATATCACTGGGCATTACTCAGGTAACCCGCATTTTCGAAGGCTCCAGTGAGCAAGCTGCGGAGATCTGGGTGGAAGACTCTATTCAAGCGCCCCTGACCACCTTTCGCATTCACATGGGCCGTTACCCGACGACCGAGGAGGGACTGCAGGCTTTAATCACCGATCCCACGGGAGGGTCCGGCAATTGGCGGGGGCCTTACCTGAATGCCAATTCGGTCCCCAAGGACCCTTGGGGCAATGAATACCAATACCGTTATCCCGGCCAGCGGAATGACACCGGCCCCGACGTTTTCTCCTTCGGCCCGGATGGGGTGGATAGCGACCAAAACATCGGCAACTGGTGATTTTGCGCAGTTTACACGCGGGTTTTACGCTGCTGGAGCTGATTCTGGTGATGGCGCTTATCGCCTTGGTGGGTGGTCTGTCCATCGTGGCTATTAACGTGATAATCGACTTCGACGAAGACCGAAGCGTTGAAACCCATTTGCAAAACGCCATCATGGAGGCCCGCTACCGCGCCCTCGCTAACAATGAGGAAACCCACCTGCGCTTTGATTCAGAAAACCGCAAATTCATCGTTAGAAACCCCTCCGGCACCCATGAATTTGGTCCCGTCGGAACGGAGGACTTCCCTGTGGAATTTGAATTTCAGCAACGCCGCGCCCGCACGGAAATGATTCTTATTCGGGGTCAATTGGTCGATACCCGTGCGATCGAACGCGTTCGTTTTTTCCCCGACGGGTCTTCCGAGCCCTTTCTGGCCTCTTGGGCCGCCGGGGGATTCCGCCAGGAACGGGAGTTTGACCTATGGACCGAAGCCCATTTTGCTGTTCCTTAAATGCCTGACCCTGCCCCTCCATCCGCTCCGCCTTTACCGCAACGCTTTCTGCTCTGGGAAAAAGCGCTGGAGAGTTTGCCCTCGGAATGGAATAAAAAAGGGTATTGGCAAAACCGCCTGAAGACTTTCGCCCGGGAATGGGAAAATCTTTCCGGAAGCGTCACCGCAAATTCTATTGAAATCGCCATTGTCGGGCCCAAGAACGGCGGAAAAACCCTTCTCACGCAAACCCTGGCAGGTCTTTCCGGCGAGAGTCCCCACCCCCCGTCCGGGCTGGCTTCCGCTGCGGGAACGGATCGCCTTACCTGGTATGCCCACACCCCTCCTTCCAGCTTCGATCCGAAAACCGAATCGTTCGTCGAAACCGCCCCTCTGACCAATATTATTCCGGATAAGGAAATACGCTTGGCCGATGTACCCGGTTCAAACGAGCTCCAGGCCGCCCGCGCGCTCTCCGCCCGGAGGATTTTACAGCGGGCTGCGGTAAAAGTCCTCGTTGTTCCGGCCAATCAGGTGGAAGACAGGGATTGGAGCGAATATCTGCAGGATGCCCGTGGAGGCTGGGTGCTGCCAGTACTCAATCTCCTGCGGACCGAGGAGCAACAAGAGCTGGTGACCCACCTGCTGGAAAGTCTCCACGAAACGCACGACCCCGCCCAAGTCCTTCCACCAGTCCTTGCCGCGGACTGGGCTCTGAGCAAAGCTGAAAGGCCAAAGGAAAAGGTTCTTGCCGAAACCACCCAAGCCATACAGAAAACCCTTGCCGCGCACTTGGCCAATCTTTCCGAGGAAGCGATTCTCGCCCCCGAAAGAACCGGTCGATGGGAGAATTTCCAAAAAGCCTGGGTGCGTGATTGGGGCACCCAGTTTCCCCATGCTTTGCCGCTCATCGAAAAGCTGACTTCGCGCGAGGCTGAACTGCCACAAAATCTGTCCCGTCTTCTGTTCACCCAGGATGCGGCTTTTCGCTACCACTACCAAATGCAGGTCCTTTCCAGGTTTTGGGCGCACAGTCCCGGCTTTCTCTTCCCCTGGAAAGGACTTTTAGGGGTTGCCACCATCCTGCGTGGAGCCTTGGCCAAAATCCC
Organism: Opitutales bacterium; assembly: GCA_022565335.1. Taxonomy (GTDB): domain Bacteria; phylum Verrucomicrobiota; class Verrucomicrobiia; order Opitutales; family T3Sed10-336; genus JAIUMY01. Next base: position 36,746 of record JAIUMY010000020.1, on the reverse strand, counting down.
TTTTCTGTTTATGGGCAGCCTGCCTTCCGCGGCTGCTTCGGCCTATCAGGCAATCCGCAACACGGCCTCGCTAAAAGCCTGGAAAGGCCTTGTCTCACGCGATCCCAGCGATAGTTTGCACCAGGAGGTATCGGAAGAACTCGCCCCCGCTCTCAACCAACTGGACCGCGCGCTAGCCTTGGATTTGGGGCAACCGTTAAGGACTCTCACCGATGGCAAACCGGAAAAACCAAGCGTAAGCATCGTCGGCTTAAAACCATTCCTGCGTCAAAACGAACAAGTCATGGAAAAGAATCTCGCCCGCCACCAACCCGGAAGAATTCTGGCCGGGATGTCCGGATTGCTTGGGTTCTTTATCTTTTGGGGTATTTTTGTTTGGCCTCTGGTAGGGCTCTATGCCGATCATTTCCACGCCGTCAGCAATTTGCTGCAGGGAAACGAACAGGGATCCTGGGCCACCTTTCCCTCCGGAGCGGGCTCCACTTTCCTGACCACCTTCTTCCTGGCTCTTCTCCCGATGCTTTTGTACATCACTCTGCTCCACTCTCTTTTGCTTGCTCCCCGGCGTATCCAAAAATCGCTGCAAGAACTTAAAAGCGAACAGGAGGAATTATTGCTCCAATATAACTCCGACCATCGTCTCCGCATCGATTTGGACCACCCCCTCGCCTCCGCTATCAAAACCCTCGGCAGCGACGACTAAAAGACCAACCATAGAGGGAAAGGATAAAAGCCGGGAGGCCCATCAAACGAGGGTGAGCAGTCTCTCCGGAACTGCCCATTTCAGGGAGAATTCACCCCATTACGCGGCCAGGTTTCAAACTCCAACAACCGCCCGGATTCATCTTATCCATTTTCCTGTTGGAATTTTTTTTAGAGAATCCTCGCATTAAGAAAAGCGATGCGGTATACCTTTACGAGTCGCAAAAAGTTACCCTCACCCCCCGAACAGCTATGATATCCCAAACCCTTCGGCGATTCGCCTGTATTGCCTTCTGCCTTACTACCTTTTCTCTTTTCGCGGAGGATGAAAATGCAGCCAGGAAATATTATGAAGATGCCGCCTTCGCTCAGGCGGCGGATATCCTACAAGAGATTTTGGCCAGCGAAAACCCGGAAAAATCATCGGAACGCTGGCGGGAACTGACCTTTTTATTGGCCGATGCCCGTTGGCGGGCTCTTGCCGGCACCACCCAGAGGGACAAGAGCATTTTTGCCCCCTATACCCGTGATCTCCGGAGCCTCACCAGCATCCATGAACCCGACCCCTGGGCGGCCCGGGCACACCATTCACTGGCTGAATACTCGATCCAAGTGGAAAGCCATCGGGGCCGCCTGACGCAGACCGCCCGAAACCACTTCCGGGACGCCTTCAACGCCTGGAGTCAGCAGGATGACACTCCCGAAAATCGCCGCGAATTTCGCGATATGGTAATCCATACCATCCATCCCGACTCCCCTTTGCTCGCCGAGGATTCAGCCCGGAACAGTTTTTGGAGCCGCCCCGCTTTCGAAGCCGAGCAACTCGCGCTGGCCCGCACCCTGGCCGAGACGCGCGAAGAGGAATTCATCATCGACCTTTTCCTGCTCATGCAACGGACCTCAGATTATTTCCGCAGACACCGGGGCGAGGCCGAAAAGCATAAGGAGTTCCTGCAGGGTTATGCGCGCTTACAAAAGGAAACCTCCCCCGAGGATCCGTGGTTTGGGTTACTGGTTTATAATCATGGAGATTTTTTGCAAAAATACGGGAACTGGTATGCAAAAACCAGCTCGGCCTATCCGGATTTTGCTGCCGCGTTGGAGGTTTTTAATCTGGTCGCGGAAGAACCCGAATTCGAAGGAAGGCTCCTTTTCTTTCAAAGAATTCAAAGAGCCCGTGAACGTTTGCTTGAACAAACGGTACGGGTCTCCGTGCCCGACACAATCCGCCCGGAAACCATCATTCCCCTCTCCCTGCGGACCCGTAATGTCGATGAACTGAAATTCTCGGTTTACCGCATAAATGGTCCCGAAACTTTTGCCGACCCGGAAAACTGGTTTTTCCGAGGCGTTCGCCAGATTGTGCCACGGGGCGAGAATAGCCCCGTTTATGCTGACCAAGAGCCTGTCGATACCTGGTCCCTTTCGGTGGAACCAACTCAAGCGCACGACCCAACCGAACTCACCGACCGCCGCGCCCCTCTCCCCCATGGAGCCTATTGGATACAGCTTTCCGGTCGGGCCGACGGCGAAGAGGTGGCCCACGGCGGCGCCTTCTTTGCGGTAACCGATGCGGCCATTGTCGAACAGAAATCGAATGAGGGAAATTTGGTGTATGTGGCCCACATGGAAACCGGTGCCCCATTGTCCGGGTCGGTCATGAATTTCTACCGCCAACAGACAAGACGCCAAGGCGAAAGACACTACGAGATTATGGTCGGCGAAAAAGAGGATTTGGATGAAGACGGGATAGCCCACCTGAAACGGTCTTCCGGCGTGGAATTGCTTTGGGCGGAAACGCCCAAGGGTCCGGTGATTTTATTCGATGGTCGAAATTCCCGCAGGGATAACCGCCCCCCTCCTCATCGGCCTTACCTTACCACTGACCGCCCGCTTTATCGTCCGGGCGATACCGTCCACCTGCGTTATGTGGAGAGAACGCCCGGCCAGGAGGGCTGGGATAATGCCCGGGCCGGGGAGGAGGTAAGCGTTCGAGTTATGGACCCCCGGCGCAATTTGGTAAAGGCCCTCACCTTTACCCTCGACGATTATGGCGTGGGGGTAGCGGAATTTGTTTTACCCGAAGATGTTCCCCTGGGCCTTTTCGAAGCCCGCTTCCCAGGCTATTCAAGACAAAACGAGGAATGGCGCAGCGGTGCGGCCAGCAAGTCTCTTTTTCGGGTCGAGGAGTTCCGTACGCCGGAATTCCAGGTCAAGGTACAGCCACCCCGGGAAAACGGGAAACCGAAAGTTTTTTCGTTCGGCGATGAAGTCGAAGTGAAAGTTGCGGTGTCTTACTATGCCGGCGGAGCAATCCCTGAAGCGGGGGTTGAGTACCGCATCACCCGTCGGCCTTTTGTCTGGCACCGCCAGGCTTCCACTCCTTATCCCTGGTTGAAAACCGGACCGCCAAACCGCCCCAAACCGGTTGACCCAAGTCTGGCCCACGAAGGAACGACCACTACCGATGAAAACGGTATGGCCCGCATCTCTTTTACCACAACGCATGGTCCCACCCTCAGGCGGGACTGGAACAGAAGTGGTTTGCCTCATGGTTGGGAATACCTCGTCGAAGTCACGGCCACCGATGCCTCCCGCCGAACGGCCGAAGGCTCAGGCGCCCTACGGGTCACGCGGGAGCCTTTCCAGTGGCATCTGGAAACTCCCGGAGAAGTGTACCGTCCCGGAGCGGAAGTGGTTTTGGATATCGAGGCTTTTGACGCCCTGAACCGCCCCTTCCCTACCGATGGTACCATTGAAGTGGCCCGGCAGGTAGAGGCCGAACAAATTCGCCGGGATTCAATTTCCGGTGAGACCAAAGTGGTGGACCGGGGCTGGCGATGGTCTCTGCTGGAGGAGAGTTCTTTCACTACCGACGAGCAGGGCGTGGCCCGTTACCGTTTTCGCCCAACCGAGCCTGGCCTTTACCGACTCCGCACCGTCAGTCCAGACGGGAAGATCACCAAAGAGCATACCATTCTGGTTGCCACCCGCGAAACCCATCGTCTTGCAGTGGAGGTGGGGCGTTTGCAAATATACTCCGAGTCCCATTCTTTCCGCCGAGGCGAAACCGGCCGCTTGGTAATCGTTTCGCCCTATGAGCAGGATAATTTCGTCCTGCTCACCACCTTTGGCAAGGATCTTTTGGACCACCAACTTCTTCGACTCAAAGGCAATGTCCGGGTGGTTGACATCCCTCTGGGGGATGAGTCCGTACCGAACCTTCACTTGCGGGCGTTAATGCTCCGCGACCGCATTCTGCAAAAAGCCGAGATCGAATGGGAGATCCCTCCGGTAGAGGAATTTTTGCAGATCAGCTTTGATGATCTGCCCGAAAATTTCCGGCCCGGCGAGGAAACTGAAATCGGCTTTACGGTAAAGGATCACCAGGGCCAACCCGTATCCGGCAATTTTGCCCTCGGGGTCAGCGACCGGGCGATTCAAGCGATTCAACCGCGCTTGGAAAAAGATATTCGGGCGTTCTTTCACGATTTTCGCCATCCCCAACCGGGAGGGGTTCATCTCCCTTCCTACGGGTCCTCAGACTACAGCGCTATACCGAAGCAACTGGAAATACATTACGGAACCGATTTGGACGGGTGGGAGAGTTTTTGGCGTGAAAAGGAATCGGGAAAACGAATACAAATTCCGGAGACCGCCGATGAAAGCGAAGTATTGGAACTCCTGCAACAATGGCGCATTGATGATTTCCGAATCGAAGGAATGACCCTGCGGAATGCCTTTACCGCAATCCGGCAACGCGAAGACTTTCGCGAGGCCTTCCCCAATGTCGGCATTAGCGTAACCGACCATACCGGAGGAAGAGATCTTCTTCACCTGCAGGTTCGCGAGATGACCATTTTCCAACTACTGGATTTGCTCACCCAAAAACAAGGACTGCATTACTCCTTTACCATTACCCAAAGGCAAGGCTTCAGTTACTTAAGAATTTCTATTCGGTCGTCTCGTGAGGACAGTAGGATCGTAAAAATGCACAGTCCAGCACCGGCAGATCCTTTCGCGCCATCGGTAGAGCCCGATAGATTGAGAATGGAGCCAATCCGCGAAATTCACTTGCCATCGGTTGATAGCGAAGGAAGAGGGGGTGAGTCAATCCGCCAACATCGTTCGGGCTTTGCCGGGGAAACCGACGATACGCCTACCGAGCCTTTTGGCGGGGAAGATCTCGGCGCGGAAGCTCTGGTTCGAAGCGACTTTCGCTCCACGGCCCACTGGTCCCCGGGGATTTTGACCGGTGAAGATGGCCGCGGGAAGGTTACCCTAACCTTTCCCGAAAACCTGACCCAATGGGAAATCATCGCCCGGGGAATCACCCGTAATACCGAGGTTGGCCAGGAAGTCACCCATATCACTACTTCCATTCCGGTGGCGATGCGGGTGCAGACCCCACGCTTTTTGGTAGAGGGCGATTATGCCATTCTTTCGGGAGTTGCCCAGAACCTGACCGCCGGGGAATTGGAGGCCGGCATGGACCTCCGTACCGAAAATCTCGTACCGGAGCGGGAAGGTTTTGAAAGACATTCTCTTCCACCGGGAGCACAAGTGCGCATTGACCGCGGCTTCCATACCGAAAGCCCCCTGGATGAGGTGAAGGTTACCGGCGAACTTCGCTCCGCGGCGGGCAGTGATGCCATGGAGGCAACTTTTCCGGTTATCGAGTATGGAATTCTTCAATACCACGGGGACAGCCTCATTACCCAAGCGGGAAAAGAGATTACGGAATCCGTTCTCGCCTTTGATCTTCCACCCCAAAAATATCCGGACCGTGCTTCGCTGGAAATCCGGACCTCCGCCTCGCTGGCCTCAACAGCCTTGGATGCCCTCCCCTATTTGGCCAATTTCCCCTATGGCTGCACCGAGCAAACACTCAGTCGCTTTTTGCCCAGCCTGCTCGTTCAATCCACCCTCGCTGACTTGGACCTGGACCCCGGATTAGTGGCCAATCGGATTTTTGGCGGGATCGAACAAACTTACCGCGATGATCATTTACCCGAACGCGAACACACGCTGGAGCAGTTGGATGAAATGGTCGCACAAGGTCTCCGCCGTTTGCTTGATTTGCAAAAAGGAAACGGGTCCTGGGGTTGGTGGCGTCATTCCCGCCCGAATGCCTGGATGACCGCCTATGCGGCCATGGGCCTGGCCCTGGCTGAACAAAACGGCCTCTCAGTGCCGCGCTCCGCCTTGAATCGCTCCAGTGATTGGCTGCAAAGCGAAATGATCAATTATCGGAACCGTCCCGACTTACTGGCGTGGATGCTTTATGCCGTTGCCCTCAATGAGCACGCTTCCTGGGATGACCGGTCCTCCGCCAATGCCGCATATTTATGGGAAAACCGCGGCCTCTTGCGCTCCTACGGGCGCAGTTTACTGACTCTTGTTTTCCATCATCGCGAGCAGGAAAACGAGGTCTATGCGGACCGCGCGAAGAGCTTGCTCGGAACCCTTGAAAACGGTCTTCGGGAAGTTCGGGAAGGTTCCGCTCTACTGGATGGCGAACCGGGTGAGGTATGGGGCGTTCACTGGGGCGAAGAAGGCCCGACCCTTCGCTGGAACCGCAATGGCGTGGAGTCCACCGCCTGGGCGCTGCGCGCCTTTTTGGCCGTTGAACCGGACCACCCCCGTGCGGACCAGGCCATGCAATGGCTGGTGCGCCAACGCCGGGGCGCCCAATGGTCGAACACCCGGGACTCTGCCCTGGCCCTTATGGCGCTGAACGATTATTTGCAAGTTTCCGGCGAACTTGATGCCGATCTGGAAGTGGAGGTGATGGTAAACGGTGAAGTTCGCGATTCCATCAGACTGGAAGGCGAAGAGGCCTTGGGCGTTCACACCCTGGAAATCCCCGGAGACCAACTGCTTTTCGGGGAAAACGAGGTAACTTTCCGGACCCGTGGAGAGGGTCGTCTGTATGCTTCGATGGGGGTGGAGTATTTCAGCCGTGAAGTCCCTATTGAAGCGAAGGGGAACGAAGTCTTCGTCGAGCGGGAGTATCGGGTGAAACGACGCGTCCAGCGCCTGGATGGGAGCTTCCGGCGCGAATGGATGGAACTTGAGGAGAATGAGCTGATTGAAGCTGGTGACCGCGTGGAAGTTAGACTACTTCTGGAGGTCCCGGTCGATTTGGAATACCTGGTTTTTGAGGACCAAAAGGCGGCCGGTCTGGAACCGGAACAACAGCGCAGTGGGGAACGCACCTATGCCGTGGCCCAACGGGCCGATGGCTCCTTTGGTGACGACCGCACCTTTGCTCACATGGAGATCCGGGACAAACACACGGCCTTCTTCATCGATCGCCTTCCCAATGGTCTTCACGAGATTCGCTACAACCTGCGCGCTGAAACCCCGGGTCGTTTCACCGCTTTGCCCGTACTCGGTCATGCCATGTATGTGCCCGAAGTCCGGGCGAACTCCAGCAGCTTCCGTCTCGGTATTACCGACCGCCGTTGAACAGGAGGTCAATGGGGCAAAGCAAGGGGCCGCCAGTGGCCCCGAACTGCCCCATGCCATTCCTCAAGCTTTCCAGCGGAAAACACTAACGGAATGGGGAGGAATGTATAAGTTGAGTGATTGCTCAAAGCCGTCCCAGGCATAGGACTCGGCCTGAACGCCTCCCATATTCCCCAAGCCGGTTCCCCCGTAACAGGAGGCGTTGGTATTCAGAATCTCCTCCCAGTAACCTCCGAAAGGTACGCCCACGCGATAGGGACGCCGCTCAATGGGCGTGAAATGGCAAACGATTAGAAAAATATCTTCGGCTTTTTCGCCTTGTCGCAAAAAGGTTAAAACCGACTGCTCCGTATCTCCGCCATTGACCCAGCGGAAGCCCTCCGGGGTAAGGTCCCGGCAGGAAAGAGCGGATTCCTTTTGATAAAGGTGATTGAGGTCTTTGACCAATAAGCGCAGTCCCTCATGGTCCAGATATTGCCGCAGATGCCATTGTAATTGGTCATCGTATTTCCACTCCTCCGACTGCCCGAATTCTGATCCCATGAAAAGCAGCTTCTTGCCCGGATACATCCACATGTAACCATAAAGGGAGCGCAGATGAGCAGCCTTCTCGGCAATCGTTCCCGCGCCCATTTTCATCAACATCGAGCCTTTGCCATGAACCACTTCATCGTGAGAGAAGACCGAGATAAACTTCTCCGAATACTGATAGAGCATCCCAAAAGTGAGCTCACTATGGTGATGCTTTCGGTACAGGGGATCCTTGGCGAAATATTCCAGGGTATCGTGCATCCAGCCCATATTCCATTTCAAGTCGAAACCCAAACCATATTCGGAAGTCGGCTTGGTCACGCCCCCCCAGGAGGTGGACTCTTCCGCGATCATCAAAACCCCGGGATGGTACTTATGCACCACGTCGTTGGTCTTACGCAGAAATTCAATGGCCTCGATATTCTCCCGCCCTCCATATTGATTCGGGATCCATTCCCCCTCTTCACGGGAATAGTCGAGATATAACATACTGGCAACCGCATCCACCCGCAAGCCGTCGATATGGTAACGATCCATCCAGGAAAGGGCATTGGAGACCAAAAACCCGTTCACTTCCTCCCGCCCATAGTTGAAAATCAAAGTCCCCCAATCCTTGTGTTCGCCTTGGCGGGGATCAGCATGCTCATAAAGATGAGTGCCGTCAAACTGCGCCAGGGCAAAGGTGTCCTTGGGGAAATGTCCCGGAACCCAGTCGACAATGATCCCGATTCCATGGCGATGCAGGTAATCCACAAAATACATGAAGTCCTTGGGGTCGCCAAAACGATGGGTCGGGGCAAAAAATCCGGAAACCTGATAACCCCACGAACCGGTAAAAGGATGCTCCGCAACAGGCAGGATTTCGACATGGGTGAATCCCATTTCCAGGACATAATCGGTCAATTGATGAGCCAACTCACGATACGTCAGCGGACGGTGGTCTGCTTCGTGACGCTTCCAGGAACCCAAGTGTATTTCATAGACCGAAATGGGGCGATCAACCGGAGCCTTGCCCTCGTCGCGGGCGCGAATCCACTCCTCGTCTCCCCAGTCGTATCCGCGCAGATCATAGACAATAGACGCATTGTTGGGCGGGGCCTCATAATAAGTCGCGTAAGGATCAGTTTTTAGTCGCAGATGACCATCCCGGCCGAAAATTTCGTATTTGTATTTTTCTCCTTCTTCCAGTCCCGGCAGAAAAATTTCCCAAACCCCGGAGCGATCCATGCGACGCATCGGATGATACCGGCCGTCCCACTGATTAAAATCACCCACCACGGAGACTCTCTCGGCGTTTGGCGCCCAAACCGCGAAAGATACCCCTTTCACCCCGTCGATTTCCTTAAGGTGCGCCCCCAGTTTGTTGTAACAACGGTGGTCATTGCCTTGATTAAACAGGTATAAATCATCGGGGCTGAAAAGCGAAGCAAAGGAATACGGGTCATAAATCTGCCGAAACTGCCCATTGTAATCCTCGATGCGAAATTGGTAAGGAAAGGAGCTCTTTTCGGGTATCCACCCTTCAAAAAATCCACATTCAGTAATCCTTTCCAACTCGACTCCTTCTTCCGTGGGCTTCCCAGCATGGACTACCAAACAACGCTTGGCATTAGCCAGACGACAGCGGATCACCTGACCTTTTTTTCGCCCCTTGGTATGGGGATGCATTCCAAAATAAAAATGCGGATTGGCTTCTTTGCCTTCAAGGAGGCGTTGCAGGTCGGTTTTGGCTAGAATCACAGAGATTGAGAATAGGGTTTACGAAAAAGCCCCAGACTAGCAAAATAGTCTGTCGGTGCAAGTCTTAAGCAGATGCCGGACCACTGGTAAGGGTATACCTTTCCTTTTCTCCGGAACGCTCCAGGGAAGCGCGAAGGGAATGCCCCAAGGCAAAGAGCATCACCCTTTGGGTAAACGGAATGCTTTCCTGGTAATGTGGCAATAGCTCATCAAGGCCGCCCTTTGCCGCCAATTTTTCCGCGAACCTCTCTTGCCGTTCCTCCAGCAAACTCTGCAGATTTCGATCGGCTATTGCCTCATCAGTCAACTCCAGGCTCCAGGTTAAATCGCTTTGCAAATAACACTTTCCCACGGGCAGCGCTTTTTTGAGCTTCTCCGCAGGAGATAAAAGGGACAGGCAAAAATCCTCATCCTGGTAATAAAGCCAGTATTCCTGTTCGGAGACCGGCTGAAAGCGAAAATTACTTTCCAACACAAAGAGCGAGGTGAAGAGCTCACGGGATACTTGCTCCCACTTTTTGGGCAGAACCCGGGAAAGGACCGCAGAGCTTTTGCTAAGTTCGCGGAGGACCGGCAGGTTGCCTTTTCCTTGCGGATTTGGATTTTTAGACATGACTCACTCAGATTGAAAATTGTAACACGGCGGAAGAAAACAAAGAATCACCCGGGCTTGAGGTCAACGACCAGACGAAGAAAAGCTCCCTGAGCAAGGCCCAGGGAGCTTTTCCCTACGAATCAGGTCCGGGCTTATTCCTCCGGAGGAAGGATCACCGCGTCGATTACATGGATCACTCCATTGGAGGCTTCGATGTCCGTGTCGACTACCGTCGCAGCGCCGACATTCACTCCTTCATCAGAAACCACCAAGGTCAGGTCAGCCCCGTTAACCGTGGTTACCGAACCAGTTTCCACATCCGCGGCCATGACTTTACCCGGCACAACATGGTAGGTGAGGATATCAATCAACATATCCCGGTTTTCCTCTTGCAGGAGAAAATCGACAGTTCCCTCAGGAAGAGCACCGAAGGCTTCGTTGGTAGGTGCGAAAACCGTTAAAGGCCCCTCGCCGCTCAAAGTTTCCACTAAACCGGCAGCTTCCACCGCAGCCACCAAAGTGGAGAAATTTTCGTTACCGGCGGCAACCTCGACGATATTTTGATCGGCCTCCTCGGAGACGTGCTGATGGGCCAGGGCCGCGGACCCCGAGAGCAAGGAAGTTACGAGCAGGAGGGAAGTGAGTTTTTTCATTTTCATAATGATGTATTTGTTGTGTTTTTGTTTTGGTTAGACGTTCTATTGAACACCATAAGCTGCATAAGTTCGCCCTCATTTCCAAAATTCCGTTCAGCTTATTTATTGCACTAATGCAGACTTTATTTCTTTTGCTAACGCCCCTGCAATATTGACTTTTTAAATCCCTGAAAGGCAATTACCTGGATAATTTCCCCACGGTTTCAGCAAAATATGGAAAGAAATTGGAGAAGAGCTTCGGGCCTTACTTTTTGCGCATTTTTTCGTTTTGCCTGAAAAAACAGAATCCGGAAAGGATTTTTTGCTTGTCTTCAAAGTCTTGGGAAGGCAAAATGCTCCTTTTCACAAATTAAACTCTTACCACAATCGTCTTAACCTATGGGCAATCTTAAGAAAAAACGCCGTCTAAAAATCTCCAAGCACAAGCGCCGTAAGCGTTCAAAATCCAACCGCCACAAGAAGCGGGTCTGGTAAGGCGAGATTTTACCTTGTCGAATCTTTAAAAGCGGCCTCTCTGGAGAGCCGCTTTTTCATTCTGTCCGGCGATGATAATTCCCAAAAAAAGCAAACTGACCTCCCCCCAACTGCAGGAGATCGAAAACATCGTAACCGAGTTCGGTTGCCGCATTCAGGTTATCACCGGAGCCCATCAGGAAATTTACGCTATCCTGGGTGACGAGCGCCGGGAGTTGATGATCAGCAGAATTGAAGGGCTTTCCTATATTGACCGGGTGGACACCATTCAGTCGCCCTATAAATTGATGGATTTCCGCTCCTCCCTGGCCGGACATAAAGTCACCATAGGCAAGGCACAACTGGGCTCTGAACCGGTCTTTATTGCCGGCCCCTGCACCATCGACCCCAAGAACCCCAACCTTTTTTACGAGACGGCGGCGGCCATCAAGGAGGTGGGCGCCCACGCTCTGCGGGGCGGAGTCTGGAAACCCCGAACCACCCCACATTCCTACCAGGGGGATCGGGCTGCTCTGGACATTTTACTGGAGGGTTCAGCGCGTACCGGATTACCGGTAATTACTGAAATCATGGACGAGGCCCAGCTTAAGGAGGTGGAATCCACCCCTACCGCAATCTACCAGATCGGGACTCGCAACGCTTTGAACTACTCCCTCCTTAAAGCGATTGGGGCATCGGCGGCCAAACATCGAAAAGCGGTGCTCTTGAAGCGAGGCCGCCATATGGCCCCCATTGACGAATTTCTCTCCGCGGCGGAATACCTGACCGCCGCGGGAACGCCCGATATTATTCTTTGCCCCCGGGGCACCACCCCTCCACTCGATGGCTACCGCAATCATCCCGATGAGTCGATCACCCCATTGCTGAAGGAAAAGACCTGGGCTCCGGTTGTCGTGGATCCCTCCCATTCGGTTGGCAAAGCCCTCTATGTGCCGGCCGCTTCCCTCGCCGCCATGGCCTACGGCGCCGATGGCCTCTGCCTGGAATGCCATCTAAAGCCCAGGGAAGGCTTGGGTGACGATCCCAAACAAGCTATCACCCCGGAAGTTTTGGAAAAATTGATTAAGGATTGCCGGACAATTTGGGAAACCCCCTCGCGCTGGCAATCCCGCCTGAAGGAATAACCCGCAATCTCGTCTCGACGACAATCGCCGCGGTTCAATCATTTCCCCCCACCCTCAAAATCCGCGCACACTTACCGGGGCCGCTTGCCGTTCCTCGGAGCGCCGAAATTCCCGTTCCGCTTTGCGCCGCTCGTAAACCGAACGGTCCAGGGACGATGTAAAAATCATCATTCCCGACGAGCCCACCCGGGCCCGCATGGCTCCATCATTTCTTTCGAAATTGTACCCGAAGGCGCTTTCTTCCGGCTCTTCCTCTTCTTCCAGTTCGCGCCACCCCGAAGAGTCGCGATGCAAGCCCAGAATCGCATTGCGTTCAAACTCCGAAAGATTTCCACCATGGCGATTGTAGTATTCCAGCATGGACTGGTTTCCGACGTAGAAAACATGCAAGGTCCATCCCTCATTGATTCTGTTTCCGGAAGGAGCTCTGACCCGGTCATCAGTAGGCTCGTCGGTCTTGAAATAAACCACCACTTCGCCCATCTCATAAAAACTCCGGCCATCCTCTCTGGGAATACTCAAATAACGATGGTAGGGGGCCCGGTTGCGTTGATGCGCCGCTCGGTCTCCCTCCAGCTTCACCCCTATCTCCCTTTGCAAAATACGGCCCTCAATCGTTCCGCGGTTCTCGCCAACCCGGGCATGAGCGGTCAGCGAAAATTCAAGACCAAGAAAAGAAACGAAAACCGCAAAAAGAAAAATCTTCATTGCCAAAAGGGTGAAGGGGTTGTTTGAAAGGGGCTTAGCCTAAAAAAGACCCACAATACTTTCAATAAGTTCCCTTTTCGTGGAAAGTTTGTGGACAAAACCACCTTTCATTGTCGTCACTCATGGTCTGGCGGCTTAAACGATTTGGGCCCTTCTTTCCCCACCGTCCGGTGGTATTCACCGGTCACTTTGTCGCGGACAAATTTGGTAAATCCGGATTTTTCCAGATTTTGGTCCGACGTTAGGTTTTTAGATTTCCCCGGAGTATGCTTCAAACCAAGCCTCGGCGCCGTAAAAACCCGCCGAATCGGGTAACCCGTGCGCGGGTGGATCTTGGGCGGACGCTCATCCATCGGATGCGAAATTTCGATCATTTCGCCCGTCGTCCCATCGGGAAGAATTTCCTGATACAAGTAAGTCGGCATAAAGCTCTAAAGTGATACCAAAGACTCAGAAAGACTTAATCCTCCTCCGTAGTTAGCTCGAAGCGCAGGCGTAGAAACCGGCGGGAGCTTTCAGACAGTGATTCGTTCAAACGGGCAATTTTGCGGGGAACGCCGTCTTCGTCGAGCCCATCAGAAAGTAGTTGAAAATCCAGCTCCGTCCCTTTGTCCAACTTGTCCCAACTGTCCAGGTCCGTCGATCCTTCAAGCACCCACTCCAGATCCTCCCGCGGGGCAAAAAGATTTCCTTCCGGTTCGCGAAAGGAAATCCCCAGATACTGATCACCATTATCCTCGACGATGACCGATTGGGGCAGCAAAGATCCGTTGGTTCCAACCCCCAGCGGTATGTCAAATGCATAGGAAAGCAGATTCATGACGCCGCTGCCGGAAAAAGTCTCCAAGGGTTCAAGAGCAGCCAGATCATTGGTCGGAATCGCGCCCAGGGAATAAACCGCCCATCGTTGCCATGGGGCCACGTCAGGGGGATCGACATAAAAATGCAAGTAAAAGGGTCCTCCTTCTTTGAGCTCACCGTCCACCGTTCCAGATAACTCAAAGGGAATGGAATACAAGCCCGGTTCAGTAAAAGCCCAAAAGAAAGAAGGGTTGGCACCATCCTCCGAATACGTCGCTTTCTCATCAAAATCCTCAGTATCCCAATGGACCTGGTTGGTGGCCATTAAAAAGTGCCCGTTTACGGGAAGATCTAATGACGCATCATCGATGATTTTCCACTCGACGACGTTGGGGTCAAAAATTCCCGAACCGATATTGCCATCACGACTTAAGATAAAGCCAGCAAATTCATCATTGGAGGCAGAGCTGTCGGGAATTTCGTAGATATCATCGTCCTCTAAGCCCCAAAATCCCGAAATTATACTGTCATCCGTAACCAAATTGGCTTCCCCAATATAGAAGATAACTTCCTCTAGCGGATAGGTCGCCCCGTTTTGTTCAACCCTAACCGAAAACCCTTCTGCGGAAGACCAATCGGCTCGAATTTCCACAGGTCCTTCAAACAATACCCTGAAATCTGAGGCCGAAAGCCCGAAACTACTTCCGAGACACCAAAGGGAAGCACAAAGACTGGCGATGATCCCGCTACCCCTCATTGATTTCGATCGCCCGGCGGCAAGGCAAAATCCTCGCCGTTTTCTATTCGTTGCCGCAGTTCGCTGGCGGTTATTGATTCAACCCGACCATCGGCAAAAAGATAATTGGCCCCGCCTTTGTCGCGCTCTTCACTACGCTCTCCCTGACGGTGCCAGTCCGGACTAATATCCGAAAGAACCGAATTCCAATCCCCTCCCCAGTCCGCAGCATTGCGGGTGCGATCGTCTCCAATAACCCGGCCCCGGCCTTCGCGTATCGTTGCCAGCAAAAGAGTCTGGCTGGGTTGATTCATCTTCCATAAATCCGAACGGTCCTCTCCCAGAGGATTGCCAAAACGGTCCGTAGGCACCTCAAAAACATAATCGTTGGCCACATAGCTAAATCCAAAATCGCCTCCGAGCTTCAAATCAAACTCCGGATCCGATGGAGAGAGAAATACCCGGCGGTCCCCATCCACATAAGGTTGCAGGGTAATCGCCCAGGATTCCTCCGCCCCGTCGGCCGAGGTTCTTGGCAATCGTCCCCGGTTGTCGTTGGCAAAATTGTGCATCGCAATCCCCAACTGGCGCATATTTGAGGCACAAGAGGATTGCCGTGCCATGACCCGCACCCGATTGACCGCTGGAATAAGAATACCCGCCAATATGCCGATAATGGCAATAACCGTGAGCAGTTCAATCAGAGTAAATCCTTTGCGGGGGCAAGAAAGCATAGAGAGATTAGATTTTTTCAGATGTTGATCGATCGATTCCGCCTTGGCAAACCCGAAGATGCGGTTTCGGCAAATTTCCCGTCACCAGCCTACCTTTTTTACTCTTTCCGCTTGCCCTGGAGCCGGAGCTGACGCATTGGGTAAGACATGGACAAAACCAAGCACCTGGAAACCTTTCCTAATCCAAAGCCGGAACGGGAATATGAAATCGAACATTTCTTCCCGGAATTTACTTCCAATTGCCCCAAAACCGGCCAGCCGGACTTTGGTGAAATCACCATCCGCTATGTGGCCGACCAAACATGCCTGGAGTTGAAGGGGCTGAAATTCTATCTCAACGCCTACCGTAATGAGGGGATTTTTTACGAGGCCATCACCAACCAGATCCTCGACGATCTGGTGGCGGCCTGCCAACCTCGCTGGATGGAGGTCGAAACCGACTGGAATCCCCGCGGGGGCTTTCGCTCCCGTATCGTCGCCGATTATCAAAAGGAAAGCTAACCTTAACGCGGGCCAAGTCCGGGTCGAAAACACCGGGGCAGGAGCCAGACCAAAGCCAGCACGATAATAAATCCCCAAGCCAGCAACCAGCCAAGATCGCGGATCGGAGGAAAGCGACTCAAGGGCAACATCAGGTAAAGCAAAACCAAGACCCCGGTGGTGGTTAGGATGGCTGGCCCCTTTCTGCGCCAGGCCTGCCCTAAGGCTGACAACGGAGTCTCACCTTCCCGTACATAACGCTTCCAGGAGGTAAATAAATGCACCACATCGTCAATCGCCACCCCGAGGATCAGGGTGGCCGCCAGCACCGTGGACACATTTAACGGAATCCCGGCATACCCCATTACCCCAAAGAGACACAACAAAGGAGCCGCCACTGTACCCACCGCCATCAAAGCCATCGACAGGCTTCGCCATAAAACCCAAAGAATCAGCGTTATGCCAAGTAAACTGGCCCCCAGACTGCGCACCAAGGCACCGGTAATGCGGCGCTCCGCTTCTAGAACCTTTTGCCGCCCCTGCTCCATGGTCACCGAAACGCCCGCCGGCGAATCCTGTTGCATCGTTTTCGCCACCTCGTCCAACAACCCAAGGTATTCCGCCGCCGTTTGATCCCGACTGCGCAGATAGACCCGGGTGCTTTGCCAATGTTCATCCACCAGCAAATCAAAAAGAGCAAATTGTCGTTGTGTTTGCAGAGCAGTGGTAAAAACCCTGCGGACCGTCGCGTTTTGCGGCACCTTCCGTGACTCCTCTGCCCCTCCCTGCCAAATTTCATGCAATAATCCCAAGACCTGAGGATAAGCGTATACTGCTGAAACCCCTTCCAAACCGGCCAATACATCGACCCTTTCCTCCAACCAAAGCAAAAAATCAAGATCATGAAGCCCTCCCTTCTGGCCACTGTCCACGCTAATTTCAAATAACGTATACCCCCCGTACTGTTCCTCCATGAGAGAAAACATCCGGCCGGTATCAGTTTCCGGATCCAAGAAGCGGCTTAGGTGAATATCCGGACGCAACCCCCAAAGGCCGGGGAGACTGACCAACAAAAGGACCCCCAAAATGGCCTTACCTTTCCACCTCAGAGCTTTAGGCGAAACCACCCAAGCCCAGAACAAGGATTGGCCCTCTGCTCCCATTTCGGACGCGGGTCGCCGCCCCACCGCCCAATAGAGAAAACAGGCCCCCGGACCAAATGCCAAAAGCCATCCCAACAAAACACCCACCGCTCCGACCCGCCCAACTTGACGAATCTCTTCCATCGGCGCCAAGACAAAGGAGAACAAGGCCCCCGCGCTGGTTAAGGCCGCAAAAAGACAGGGGCGCCAAAGACGCTGCATCACCCGTCCCGCAATTTCCCGAGGCTGGCCTTCCGGATCGCTCCTCCGTTCCTGCTTTAGCCCCCAGGCCAGATGCACCAGCAAAGCCAATTGAATCGCCAGCAGGATAGGGAGAATGGCGAGGTTGTACGGCGAAAATTCCTCCACCACCAAAGGCAAAACCAAAGCCAACCCCAATCCATACAAAAGCACCCCGGCCAATAAGAATCCGATCAAACGGACTGAACGGAAAACCAAAACCAAAAACAAAAGAACCAGGGGAAACCCCAGTAGCGAGAGTTTCAGGCTGTCGTGCTGCGCCAACCGAACCATTTCCTCCAGCGCCAGGGGAAGCGTCAGATAGTCAACCCGCACCAAGCCCTCCTGGCCTGCCAAGGCATTGGCGATGACTTCGTCCACCGTTTCTCTCAACTCGCCCGTCGGCGGCATTTCGCGCAACTCCAGCGTTATCAAGGTATGCTGACCGTTTTCACTGACTAACACGTTTCGCATCAGGGGATGAGTGGTGGTCAGCTCGCGGAACTCCCCGAGCTCCTGCGCACTCCTCGGCGCGGGAGGCATGAGAGGCTCAAAACGCAGCCGAAATCCCTCCCTTACGGGCATTACGGCATGCGTCAGGGATTTGATCGTGCGGACCGGAAGAGCCTTCAGCAAATTATCACTCAAATCCTCTACGATCCCCAGAACCGGTTCCGAAAACAATTCGTCACTCTCGACATTCACCACCAGCATATCGCCTACCGGGCTCACGGCCTCCACTCGCTCCAAAGTCGAAACATGCAAGGGGTTTTCCTGCAACAAATCCCCCGGAGTGGCCGCAAAGGGCAAAGGCTGACCTACCCAAAACCACACTAAGGCCAGGCCCAGGCCAAAAACCCCAAAGGCCGACAGCGGCCACCTTAGAAAAGGATGCTTCGTCACAATGCGGTCCCTTCCCCCGGACCCTTTGCCGCTAGCTTCCGTTCTTTTCGGATTCTCCATCGCTGCAGTATTGCCGCCATTCGTTTTCCCGCAAATGCACCAGGCGCAGATCTCTGGCCCGGCCGGTGGCCCCATCTATGTCCACCAAAACTCCGGACAATCGAACATCCTTTTGGGCCACCTCAAAACGCCGGGGCATCCCATCGATAAATCGCCCAATGATCGGCTCCACCTCACGACCGATCACCGACCGGTACGGACCCGTCATGCCGGCATCGGTGCAATAGGCCGTCCCCTGCTCCAGCAACGTGGAATCGGCCGTAGGAATATGGGTATGCGTGCCCACCACAAGTGCTGCCTTACCATCGGCAAACCACCCCAGGGCTACTTTCTCCGAAGTGGCCTCGGCATGAACCTCCAGCAAAATCGCGTCGCACGACTCTCCCAGCATATCGAACTTTGTCTTGGCTACCTGAAAAGGACAATCGCGGGGAGGCAGAAAATTTCTTCCCAAAACCGTAAAAACCCCCAACCGAAACCCATCTTTCTCAATGACCAAATGATCCCTTCCCGGACAATCCGGATGCAAATTCGCCGGACGGCACACCCAATCCAAGCCCGGAATTTCCGCGGCAAAGGATTTCTGATCCCACACATGGTCACCCAAGGTAATCGCATCAACCCCCCACTCGCGAAGTTCCCGCGCCAGACGCCCCGTCAAGCCAGACCCTCCGGCAGCATTCTCGGCGTTGGCCACCACCATATCAATCTTTTCCGCCCGACGAAATCCGGGCAAAACCTCCCGCACCACCGCTCGCCCCGGCCGTCCTACAATATCTCCGATAAAGAACACTTTTGGCATGAAAACCAACCTGCCGATTCTCCCCCCCCGTGGCAATCGGCAAAAAAAAATCCCGTCATTTTTCTTTTTCCCTCCCCCGCGAATTTTGTCATTCTATTCACTATGCCTTTGTATCCTTACCAGCCAATCTCCGGGAAGTGTCGTATTTGCCACGGTAGCTTTGAACAGTTCCAACCTGCTGGAGACTCTCCTCTCAAAGAATGCCCAAAGTGCGGACAAACCGTGGAACGTCTTTCTCAAACGAGCGTCCATACCCCTCGTATTCTCAAACCCTTATCTATCTCTGATGCAAAAACGTCCGGCTTCACCGTCTATAAAAAATCCAGCAAAGGCGAATACGAACGCCAGTAAACTGGCCTCCTCGCTGTTCTTGGGCCTGCTCTTTTCTCCTCTGCTAATGTCCTCCCCGGAGGAAACCCCAACGGCCCGAGGAGAACCACCCTTTCTCTCGCTTTACGATGCGCTGACTGAAGCCTTGGCCAACAATCTCGACCTCGAAGCCGAACGTTTGGTCGAACAACGGGTTCAGGAGGACGAAATCATTGCCCGGGCCCCCTTTGACCCCCGGGTCGAAGTCCGGGCCAGTCAATCCACCCGCCAACAAAGCCGGGCCGCTTCGGAACTCGACGGCTCCTCCCGTCCCCGGGACGAAACCTTTAACACCCGGGCCATTTTGCGCCAACGGACCACTCCGGGAACCCAACTCTCCCTCACCACCACCCTCAACCGCCGGGACACCAACTCCGACCGGGCAACCCTGAACCCCGCCTCGGACGCCGATGTCAGCCTGGACATCACCCAACCTCTGCTGCGCAACCGGGGCCGCGCCGTCAATCGCGCCGACATCGAGAAAAGCTTACTCGAACAGGACCGCGCCTGGAAAAACCTCCAAGCCCGGGCGATGGATCTCGCCCTGGAAGTTGAGATCGCCTATTACGGTATTGCGGTCGCCAAGGAAGAGGTTCGCTTGCGGGAGCTGAATTTGCAGATTTCCGAACAGCTCCTGGAGGATAGCCGCTTGCGCCGCGAAGCCGGAGCCGGGACTCGCCTCGACATGCTTCGCGCCGAGGTTCGGGTAGCCAACAATAAAGAAAGTCTCCTGCAGTCCCAGCAAAGCCTGCAAAACCGAAGGGACGAATTACTCGACCTGATCGGCACCCTTGACAACGAGGAAGACTTTTCCCGGGATTTTCGCGTAGCCCCTTTGGAAGTGCCGGAAAATATCGAAACCGAGGTAACCCGCTCCCTGCAAAAAGCCATGGCCAACGACCCTCAAAGGGAGCGAACGGAACTTCGGCTGGAGCAACTTTCGATCGACGAGACCGTTGCCCGAAACCGCCGCCTGCCTAATTTAGACCTCGGGGGGAACGTCTCCTTCACCGGTCGCGAGGAAGGCTTCGGCAAGGCTATCGACGAACTCGCCGATGGCCGCGGCTATTTCTGGCAAGTTAACCTTTCCCTCAGTATGCCCTGGGGATTCCGCGAAGAACGGGCCCGCTATCGTCAAGCACGCCTCAATCTACAACGGGAAAATGTTCTCCTGCAAAGAATTGACCAAAGCCTCCTCGTCGAGGCCCGGCGGTCCATCCGGGCTGTCGAAACCGCCCAGGAACGTCTGCAGGTCAGCCAACTGGGCACCAGCCTCAGCGAGGAGCAACTGGAACTGGAACGGGAACGCTATCAAGCCGGCGCCGGGACCAGCCGGGATGTTCTCGACGCCCAGGAGGACTTTGAAAGCGCCCGCCTACAGCAACTGCGCGCTCAACGCGACTTGCGCGAAGCCCTGTCACGCCTCCAACGCTTCGAAGGCCTCAACCTCTCCGCCTACGGATTGCTCATGGAGCGGATGTAAAGCAAATCAATTGTTTCGGCCTCAATGCCGAAATATACCTTTGTGATTAGCTCTCTACTCCAATAGACTGAAGATTATGACTATATTGGAATTTCTTCTCCTGGTTTTGATTGCTGGCTTTTGCGGAGCCATTGGCCAGACCATCGCTGGCTATTCTCGCGGAGGCATTATCGTTTCGATTGTCGTTGGTTTTATCGGTGCCCTTCTCGGATCCTGGATGAGCTCGCATCTCGGACTACCGGAATTGTTGACCGTTCAGATTGGGGATAAGGACTTTCCCATTATCTGGTCGATCATCGGAGCGGTGGCCTTTGTTGTGGTGGTCGGATTGCTAAGCCGAAAAAGATAAGCGAAATCAATCAGCCGAGAACTGATCAAAAGCCTCCAGAGCCTGGGCGCCATAGCCAAAGGAAGGGCCGCCACCCATGTAAATACAGGTGCCGACGGTCTCCAGCACCTCTTCCCTCGAGGCCCCGGCTTTGACCGCATTGCGGGCATGAAAAGCAATACAGCTTTCGCAACGAATGGAAATCGCGATTCCCAAAGCGATCAGCTCTTTGGTCTTTTCCGTCAGGGCGCCGTCAGCCTTGACCGCTTTCCCCATTTGGGCGAAGCCTTTGACAACCTCCGGCTGACCTTTCATCACTCCGCCGAAGAGCTTTTCCAATTCTGTCGCATAACTTTTCCAATCTCTAGAAGCCATAACCGCAATTTACCGCAAATCATCCGATCCGGCAAGCAGGATCCCTTTACCCGTTGATCGTTATTTCCGCCAAAAGGCCAAGGGTAAGCCCAGCCCCTTCTCGGCCCGGTAGAATAGATACCCACCCAAGGCGATGAAGAGTACGTTCGGAACCCAAATCAAATAATCCGGGCGCCACTCCGGTCGAACCTCAAGGGCGGCAAAAAGAATCATTAGCAGGTAAAAAAACAGCGCTAACAAAAGAGCAATGACCAGATTGGCAAAGGTATCCCGCCGCCGAATTTCAATGGCCATCGGAACACCCAGTAACGCCAACGAAAAGACCGCCACGCCCATCGCCAAACGCTCGTTCAACTCTGTTCGAATACTTACCCAGCGAGCAAAATCCGGATGATCCCGGCCTTCTTTTCCCGCCGAAAACAACTCCATCTCGGTCCAAAGACCAAAGATGTCCATGCGCGAAAGACGGGTTGTCGGACCAGACTCCCCCAAAAGCCCCACCAAAGAAAGGCGAATCCCGGTTTCCTCGAACGTCCCATACTGTACCCGGGGAATTCTTTGTTCTTCCCCTGCATCACGCTGCCATTCCGCCAACCCCTGATAAAGGCTCAGCACCATTTCACCACTTACTTCGTCAAAAGCCATCCCCCCGGACTCCGCTCTCAGCATTCGTACCACCTCGTTATTTTCATCCATGTCCCAGATGCGAATCCCCCGCAGCTCATTCCCCACCCGCTCATCGACATAAATAATAAAACCGGGGAAATTTCGCACGAAAACCCCCTCTTGTACGAAAATCAAAGGATCTTCCTGAATGGTTTGGTGCAGCACGTGACGGTATTGCTCCCTGGCCTGGGGAGCAAAATACAAATTGATCGATATGGTCAGGACCGCGCCCAGGAAAGCTAAAAGAAAAACCGGTCGACAAATCTGCCACAAACTCATTCCCGCCGCCCGCATCGCCGTAAGCTCTAGTTGCGAAGACAAACGCCCCAACACCAAAAGAACCGCCGTCAGAATCCCCATAGGCAAGGCGAAAGCAATTAAATAAGGAATCAGCAAAAGAACCAGTTGCCCAAAAAGAGCGGGGGATAGGCGCCCATCCGAAAAGAGCATCAGCACATCCTCCATGGCCCGCCCGCTGACCAGCAAAAAGGAAAAAATCCCCACCGCCAACACAATGGCCAGGAGAAGATTCCGGAAAATAAAACGGTGCAGGAGGAGAAAGGGATTCATAGACGCCTTCTTTTCCTAACCTTTCCCAATCGCCAGGGCAAAGCCTTAATCCAGGACTTTGACAAAATTGGCGAAAATCATCCGGCCAGCCGCACTGGGGATTGCGCTGACGATTTTCGCCTGCACCATCTTGCCCATGTGTTCGCGTGCGTCGTTGACCACCACCATCGCCCCATCAGCCATATACCCGACTGCTTGATCAGGTTCACGACCTTCCTTGTTTAAATAGATTTCCAACACTTCGCCCGTCGTCCAATCTTTCGTCAAAGACTTTACCAGATCGTTGATATTCAGACACTGCACCTCCTGGAACTCTGCCATTTTATTGAGATTATAATCAATGGTCAGCAGCTTCGCCCGCAACTGCCGGGCCAAAAACACCAGCTTCGCATCGACATTCTTAATGTCCGAAACACTGCTCTCCTCGATCCGCAAATCAATGAAATCCATATTTCGCAGCTCATTGAGAACCGCAAGGCCATAACGCCCGCGGGCCTTTTTCTCGGGATCAGGTGAATCAGCAACCGACTGTAATTCATTCAGGACAAAACGGGGAATCACGAAAGCGTTGGACAAAAAACGGGTCCGGGCGATTTTGGCGATGCGACCATCGATTAAGGCACTGGTGTCGAGAATGATCATCGGCACGTCGACGTCGTGCGGGACAAAACGCACATAGGGAATAATCAAATTAAATTCATCCTTACCACGAAGGGCAATCACCGCTCCAAGATAGGATAAAATGACAAATAACCCCAGCCGCACCAGGAAAACCATCTGCTCAGACTCCTCATCGAATCCCTCGAAAAGCGGGGATGCCGACAGCAAAAACGCCACCAAAGCCCCCACCGCCAGGCCAAAGGTCAAAGCCGTCAGACCACGCAGGGAAAAGCCCTTCAGCAGAATATCCACGAGAATGACCAATCCCCCCAACAAAAGCCCTCCAATTAGAAAATTACTGCGCAAATGATCCCAGTCTCCCGTGGAATGCGCCAACAACCAACTGCCGGTTCCACAAAGAAGTAGAAAGAATATGCGTAGAATGAGGATGTTTTTTCGGTCCATGACAGTTACCGGAGAAAGGTTATGATAAGAAACAAGATGCCCGGCATTAAGGAAAACAACACCGCCACGGCAATTATGATATTCCGCGCCCGGCGCGCCTTGGCATCCAATTCACCTCCATACTCATAAGAGTCCGCACCCTCCTTCCGGTCTTCCGGTCCGGAAGGACCGGAACCTTTCTCAGAAGAGGATTCTACGGGAGATGATTTCAAAACAAAAATTTGGGTTTACGGTTGCCTCTTGGGAACTCTAGCGTATTGGCTTTATACAAGCGATTTTAAAAAAATGTTTCTTCAAAGGCTATCAAAATGAAAAAAAATTATTGGCTGGTTAAACAAGAACCCGAGGCTTTCTCTTGGGAGGACTTCACCCAAAAGGGCCAAACCCTCTGGGACGGCGTTCGCAACTATCAAGCGCGCAACAATTTGCGGAAGATGAAAAAGGGCGACCGCGTTCTCTTTTATCACAGTGTTGGCCCCCGCGAGGTGGTGGGCGTGGCCGAAGTAACCGAAGAAGCTTTTCCCGAACCGGGGGACGAATCCGGAAAATGGTCGGTGGTCCGAATGGAGCCCCGGGAGACCTTGCCCCAGCCCGTTACTTTGGCCGCCATAAAAGAAGAGGCTTCCTTGGCCGAAATCGCCCTTATCAAGCAAAGCCGTCTCTCCGTCATGCCTCTCACCGCTCCAGAATTCAAGAAAATCTGTCAAATGGGCGGCCTCGCCAAAAAATAACTTTTCTTCCAGCCGGGATTTCGGACTAGACAAATAACCCACATTTCTCCTTTATTCGCCTGACATGAAGATTTTTTTAGATGGTTCCTATGTTGAACAAGAAGATGCGAAAATTTCCGTTTTCGACCACGGGTTGCTCTATGGTGACGGAATTTTCGAGGGCATCCGACTGTATGAAGGTTGTGTTTTCCGTCTGGAGGAACATCTGGAAAGACTTGAGTATTCCGCCAAGGCGATTCTCCTCACAATTCCCTATTCCCGGACTGAAATGGCCGAAATTGTATGCGAATGTTGCCGCCTGAATAATTTGCGCGATGGGTACATCCGCCTGGTGGTCACCCGGGGGGTCGGCAATTTGGGGTTGGCTCCGGAAAGCTGCCCTAAACCTTCCGTTTTCTGCATTGCCGACAAAATCCAGCTGTACCCCAAAGAATTCTACGAAAAGGGCTTGGACATCGTTACCGTCCCCACCCGACGCATCAATCCCGCCGCCCTCAACCCGGCAATCAAATCCCTGAACTATCTCAATAATATCTTTGCCCGCATTGAAGCAACTACCGCCGGAGTGGTCGAAGCGATCATGCTCAACGATCAGGGATACGTTGCCGAGTGCACAGGCGACAATCTCTTTATCATCCATAAAGGGAAACTATACACCCCACCCGCCAGTGCGGGGGCATTGAAAGGAATCACCCGTGATGCAGTGATTTCCGTCGCCGAGGAATTGAATGTTCCGCTGATTGAGACCAACCTCACCCGCTATGACATCTGGAATGCCGAGGAGTGTTTTCTTACCGGCACCGCAGCCGAGTTGGTTCCCGTGGTCAGCGTTGACCGCCGCGTCATCGGCCAAGGTAAAGTCGGCGAATTCACCAACCGGTTCCTCGACGCCTTTCACCAACGGGTGATCCGCGAAGGCACCATGCTCTGAGTCGGCTTCGTTACTCCGGGAAAGGCCCCCTCACTAAGGCAATCCCAACGATTCAAGGTTTCAGAATCCACTTTGGATGAGTCTCCCCGCTGGTCAACCCGCGGAATGCCTTACCCGCCTGGGCCAAAGGCACCACCTCCCCTACTTCCGGATTCCAGGTCCCCATAGGCGCAGTGGCAATGTCGGAGAGGATTTCTTTCCT
Source organism: Opitutales bacterium (assembly GCA_022565335.1). Taxonomy (GTDB): domain Bacteria; phylum Verrucomicrobiota; class Verrucomicrobiia; order Opitutales; family T3Sed10-336; genus JAIUMY01. The sequence goes on along the minus strand of JAIUMY010000020.1, from coordinate 11,127 downwards.
TTCCTCAGGGTCTACCAAAAATAATGAAACCCCCGAGATCGATCCGTGGCGCACCATCAAATCCCGCGCATTCAGGACTGCACTACCCTGGTTTCCCACCACCACCACCCGGCCCTCTTTAGCTAAAAGATTCGGCAACTTCCCCAGATACCAGTGCGCGTTCATTTCCAGGATCAAATCAATCCCTTCCCCGTTACCCAATCGGCCTGCCTGCGACAAATGATCGGGATCACGATGGTCGACAATCGACACCGAAGGGCGCGTCAATAAACGCTCCAACCCTTCCCGCGAACCGGCCGAGGCAATGATCGGGGGATGCGCGTCATTTTTGTTGTCCCGCCAAAATTCAAGCCAGTCTATGGCGGCTCCCCCCACCGCACCCGTCGCCCCGTGGATAAAGACACTGTCTGCGCTTTGCCAACCTCCCACTTTTTTCAACGCCGTGTACGCAGTTGTATAGGGAATCCCCAGGCAGGCCCCTTGTTCGATAGAAAGGCCCCGGGGCAAAGGGGCGACACAAGCCGTTGGCACGACAACCATGGACGCAGCCGCACCCGGGTAGGGCCGCAGGAAGAAAACCTTTTGACCAATTTCGAAGGAACTAACCCCGGAACCACATTCCACAATTTCTCCCGCTCCATCAAACGCCGGGACAAAGGGAAGCTCCGGGCGCAACGCATAATTTCCGGACAAGATATAAGCATCCACCGGATTCAAACCCACCGCCTCAACCTGAATCTTTACTTCACCCTGCCCCGGCGAAGGCTCAGGGGCCTCCAATAAAGACAGTTCGGCATTTTGCCCGTAAGATTCAACGGCCAGAATTTTCATGCCCCTATAGCAACACCGGGAAAAACGAAGGACAAGCGCCATTTTCACCAAAAGTTTTCCGGGCAACCATAACCGTTCTTTCCCGCGATAACTTTTTCGCGGCCCCTTCACCGTTCCTTGCGAAGATTGCCCTTTAAGCGTTGCCCTGGCTCTGCCGCTTCGGTAAATAAGAGGGTTTTTAACCCAAATCACCATGCCCTTGCACGCCTTACCTCTAACCAGGGACCCCGAATACACCCCCTTTTGCTGGGAACAAGCTGAAAAACTGGGCTTCGAAGCAGTCCATTTTTCCCATCGCCTTTGCCATGATGCGCACGATCTTCTGGACCACCCTCACGGGGCGGCCGAGGCCCGGCAGTGGGTCGATGACCTTCGCCAACGGGAACGCGAAATCTGGATTTGGACCCATGAATTGCACCGGGTTCCGCCGGAGTTTTTAAACGACGAAGGCCACCTGCTTTTTGACGAGGCCGATTGGGCCGGGCACCTGCGGCAAAAATACCAAAAGTTCCTCAACGAAACCATCCCGGGCATTACCGGGCTGATTTTTACCTTCGCCGAAACGGATTTTGAAATTTACAAAGACCATAAGGTAGTGTCCCGGCATTCTCCCGCTGAACGTCTCCGGCTCTTAATGGATGTTCTCGTCGATATCTGCCGCGAACATGGGGTACGCGTTGCCGTACGGGATTTCGTTTACCGGCTGCAGGAGGTTCAGTCCATGGCCGAGGCCATTCGCAATCTCCCCAAGGAGGTGGCGGTGATGAGCAAGGCGGTTCCCCACGACTGGCAACCATTTTACCCCCCGAACCCCCTTCTCGGAGCCTGCGGTAATCGTGAACAATGGGCCGAATTCGATCTGGGACTCGAATACGAAGGGCAACAAATGCTTCCTTACGCCAATTTGGAACAAACGGCGGCTTGGTATGAAGCGGCCCGAAAAAAAGGTATCCGGCATTTTTGTCTGCGACTCGACCGATACGACGGGGAAAAAGGCCAATCCGCGCTCACCACGCCTTGGGGACAATTGTTTATTTCCGCCTTCCGGGCTTGGGAAAAAAACCCGGCAACTCCCTTGGAAGAGATTTACCGGAATTGGGAAAAGAACCATTTTCCCGGAGCCGCCGAAGCAGTTCAATTGGCGACCTCCAGCCTCCAGAAAATGCTTTTCCCGAAGAAAAACTGGCTCGCCAACCATTGCGCCATCCCCTTTTACAATTATGCCAAAAGCCACTTGGTAGACGGGAATGCCGATCGCCTGGCCATGTGGACCGATGCCCCGGAACACCAAAAGATCGAAGAGAACCTCCGAAACCTCCCCCGCGCTTTCCGGTTGGAGTTGGAGGAAGAGGCCCGTGAAGCTCAGGCAATTTTCGCCAAGGCACACGATCTTCTCGCCAAAAACCTCGCCCCAACCCACCCCGCCGCCGATCGCTGGCAGGATGGCTTCCGTATGCTCGACTCCTACCTCCGCCTTCTCGAAGCCTACCGCAAAGCCTTTTTTATGGTCCGGGAATTCGAGGAAAATCCCGACCAAGCCTTGAGTCGGGAAGAAATTGAGCAAAGCATCAAAGCTTTCGAACGCACTGGATCCGCTGAAGCCCCACTCTGGGCAGATCGGTATTTCACCCGTTCCAACGGTCGCCAACTGTATCAGCGCTGGGCTTACGATCCCCAAAACCCGGAAGCCATTCCCGTGGAAACCTTATTTCACCCCGTGGCCGCCAGCCTCCGCAAAATTATCCAACCCTAAAGAAATCTGCCGAACCAAACACCGGGGAATCCACCTTCCCGCTTTTTCACTCCAGAAAAGCACGCACCAATTCATAGAGTTCCGGCGCGTCAATGAGGAAGGAATCGTGGCCGAAATCCATGGGGATTTCGGCATAACTGGCGTCCTTGCGGCGATTCAGCATGGCGAGCACAATCTTTCGGTTTTGCTCCGGCGGGAAAAGCCAATCCGAGGTAAACCCGATCACCAGACAGCGGGCTTTCAAGCCGGCAAAGGCATCTTCCAGCGAACCGTATTGGGTCGGCAGATCGAAATAATCCAACGCCCGGGTGAAATACACATAGCTCCGGGCATCAAACCGATTCAAAAATGACTTCCCCTGGTATTGCAGATAACTCTCCACCTCGAAATCAGTTTCAAAACTGTAATTGACCTTTTCCCCTTGCCGGCGCCGACGGCCAAATTTACGCTCCATCCCCTTATCACTAAGATAGGTGATATGCGCCATCATCCGGGCGATACGAAGACCAACCCGAGGGCCTTTCTCGGGCTCATACTCACCGCCGCACCAACCTTCATCGGTAATAATCGCCTGTCGGCCAACTTGGTTAAAAGCAATGGCCTGGGCGTTCTGCCGGGCAGTGGTCGCGAGTGGAATAAGCCGGCGTACCCGGTCAGGATATTCGATCCCCCATTGCAGAACCTGCATCCCGCCCATCGAACCACCAATGACCGCAAATAACTGCTGGATCCCCAAATGGTCAATCAATCGGCGCTGCGCCCGCACCATATCCCGGATGGTCACAAAGGGAAAACTCAGACCGTAGGGCTTTCCGGTTTCGGGATTGAGACTGGAGGGCCCGGTGGATCCTTGACACCCCCCCAGGCAGTTGGAGCAAACGACAAAAAAACGCCGGGTATCGATGGGTTTGCCCGGCCCGATGATATTGTTCCACCAACCGGGTTTGCGATCCTCCAAATGATGAATCCCGGCACAATGATGGTCCCCACTGAGCGCGTGACAAATTAAAATAGCATTGTCGCCTTTTTCGTTAAGATGACCGTATGTTTCATAGCGGATTTGAAACCCCGGCAACGTTTGCCCACTCTCAAAAGTAAAAGGTTCCCCATAGACAAAATCCCGTGGCTCCACTAAACCGACCTCGCCAGGGCCTTCCCAAAGTGGTTCCTGCTCCGCATCGTTCATGATTTTGACAACAAACCTAGGATTCCTGCGCTTCGCTCATCACCGCATCATCGATGTCAAAGTTCGCAAAAACATTTTGCACATCATCCAAATCCTCCAAGGTATCAACCAAACGCAAAACCTGCTTCGCTACCCCCGGATCAGTCACCGGAACATAGCTGCTGGGCACCCAGGCGAGCTCAGAGGAATCGGGCTCGAGCCCAGCTTTCTCCAAAGCCTGACTTACGGAATAATACGCCGGTACCGGGCAAATCACTTCAAAATGGTCATCCGCCGCCTTAATGTCCTCCGCCCCGGCATCGAGAGCCACTTCCATTAACTGCTCTTCAGTGGTTTTCTCACTGGAGAAAAGAAACTGTCCAACCCGTTGAAATTGAAACGCCAAGGCCCCGGCTCCCGCCAGATTTCCACCAGCCTTGGTAAAAGTAGAACGCACATCGGATGCACTGCGGTTTTTATTATCAGTGGTGACCTCAACAATAAAACCTACCCCGCCAGGGCCATAGCCTTCATAGGTAAACTCCTCGTAGGTCACCCCGGGAACTTCGCCGGTCCCTTTTTTAATCGCCCGGTCAATGTTATCGGCAGGCATATTTGACCCTTTGGCCTTCAAAAGCACCGTCCGCAAACGCGGATTCATCTCGGGATCACCGCCGCCCTCGCGGGCGGCCATCGTGATTTCCTTGCCGATACGGCTGAAAATTTTGCCGCGCTTGGCGTCTACTGCGGCCTTATGCCTTTTGGTCGTTGCCCATTTACTATGTCCAGCCATGATCTATTTCCTTTTCTTTTTACGGGTTGGGTGTGCCCCCTTCTTGGTTCCCGTGGAAGGCTTTTTATCCCCCTCCTCTTCGCCGGTGACCGCCGGAAGATTTTCCAACTCGGGATCCTTTTGTTTGTTAATGAGGTATTGCTGTAGAATGGTCAGAAGATTGTTCACTGTCCAGTAGAGAGTCAAACCAGCGGAGAAATTGTATAGGACGATGGTGATCACCGGCGGCATGAACAAAAAGATCTTTTGCTGCATCGGATTGGCCGTGCTCATCGGCATCATTTTCATCTGCAAAAACATCGTCACCCCCATCAAAACAGGCATCACGTTGATCGGCAGACCAAAAATGTACCCGATTGTATCAGCCGCCGACAAATCGTCGACCCACAGGAAATTCTCAAACCGCAACTCCGCCGAACTTTGCAGCATGCGGAACAGGGCGAAGAAGATGGGAAGCTGGATGAAAATCGGTAAACATCCGGCAAACGGATTCACCTTGTTCTCCTTGAAAAGCTTCATCGTCTCCATCTGCATCTTCTGCGGGTTGTCCTTGTACTTTTCCCGCAAAGCCTTCATCGGCTCGGCAATTTTGGCCATCCTCTTGGAGCTCCTGGCTACCTTGGCCGTCAGAGGCCAGAGAATCGCCTTGATGATGATCGTGGTGATTACGATCGCCAATCCATAACTGATCATCGGTAAACTCTGAATGCCGATCATCATGGCCAGAAGGATTTTACTGAAAAAGCCGACAATCCCAAACTGCATGACGAGGTCCTGACGCTGATCCAAGCGGTCCAACCGGGAAAACTCCTTCGGCCCCACATAATAATCGAGATTCAACTCGGCCGCCTCGCCGGGAGAAACTCCGCGCAAATCGAATAGCAACTCTCCGGTTATGCCTTCCCGACGGTCCCCACCATCAATGCCGGGCAAACGGAAAGGGCGGCTAACGTAGCCAACCGCTGGCTCCTCGGGAGTCAGTAAACCGGCAAAAAACTGGTTCTTCACCACCCCCCAGACCACCGGCTGATCCTCCCCGATTTCCGGACGGGCAGGATTGGTGCGAACTCCAATGGAGTGCAAAAATCCTCCTCCACGAAAACGATGAGTTCCAATAAAACGAGCCCGGTTCCCGTCATAATGACCAAACGTTAAGTGATGCAAAGCAATCCGGCTTTCGCGCTCACTGGACGGTCCCGAGGTCCCCAGATTGACCCCAAAAGTATCCAACGGAATATAGCCCGCATCCGACCGGTTTAAAAAGCGGGTCTGGTGGTGAATCATGTACGCATTGGGGTCCCGGCGACCTTCGACATCCAAAAGCATAAAAGCCCGGCGAATCTCCAAGCCATTGGCCAAACGAAGGGAAAAGGTCACGGACCGCTCGTCCTGATGCCGAATGGAGTATTCGTTAAGCGGGTCAAATTCTTGCAGACCGATAATCGACAATGCCGGGGCAAACCCGGCCCTATTGAAAATAAAGGGCTCATCGGAGTCCAACTCCCGCGGGTAAACCAAACTTCCGTCCTCCCGCTCCTCGATCATCTCTACCCGGCGAATGGCTCCACCCTGCCGCGTCAGATGCACACGCATAAATTCATTCTCCAGAATGATTTCCTCCTCGGGCTCATCCGATACCTGCTCGGCAAAATCATCCGGACGCGGAGCTTCTTGCACGGCGGGCGTGGGCTCCTCGGCCTCTGGTGTGATTTCCTCTTCGGTCAACTCTCTCTGCTCCTCTGGCTCTGGCGGCGGGGCAACCTCACCTACCTCAGGCTGGTCCGTAGTGGGTTCGGTTTCCGCCGGGGTAGGCCCCTGCTCGGCCAACCTTCGTTGTTCCTGCTGATAGCTCTGAATGAACAGCGCTATAAAAGCGGCCATCAACAGGGTCATCCCGATTAGAAAATTCTTCTTGTCCATGAATAAAAATGAGTTCCGTAGCCTTTGCCCGGATCAGGGCGTAAGCAAAAAGTATCTATATAAAAATAAACTCTCCGCGGCGGAAAGCCTAAAATCAGAAATTCACCCAATGGTTTCCGGAATAACCTCGCACAACCCCTTTTTGCGGGGCAGCCGGCGAGACGACAACCTTTTTCGTCCAAATGAAGACTTATTCCCCTATTTTAAAGAAAGAAAAGACTGAGCCCTCCTAGCAAAAAACAGTAAATCGCAAACCAATAAAGCCGCCCTGAACGCAAAAATCCAATCAACCACACGATGCTTACCCACGAGGCGAAAAAACAAACCACAAAGGAAAGAATCAATCCGACGTAGCTCATCGACTGAATCCACTCCATATTCGCATCGCGGATCCCTAAGACCGAAGAACCCAGAATTACCGGTATCGCTAGCAAAAAGGAATACCGGACCGCCGTTTCGCGCTCCAAACCACACCATAGCGCGGTCACCAAAGTGGCACCGGAACGGGAAATTCCAGGCAGTACCGCAACCGTTTGTCCTAAACCAACCAGGACGGAATCACGCCAGGTCATCTTCTCCGCCGTTCGCTGACCATATACGACCCCCTTTTCTATAAAAACCAGAAATGCCGCCGTCACCCACAGGGCAATACCAATGACCAACGGACTCCGGAGGTTATCCCCCAGGGAATCGGAGAGAAGAACTCCCAGGCCACCAGTGATCGCCGTGGCGATGAGAATATACACCCCAAACCAAAACCCCACCTTATCCTCCGGTTGGCGATGTAAAAGAAAACGGGTGAAATCGCCGATGACCTTCAGTAAATCTTTTCGGAAATACAACATTACCGCCAGGACCGAGGCCATATGCAGCCAAATTTCCAGCGCCAACCCGGGAGTTTCCAAGCCAAGGAGCCGGGCCGCAATCATGATGTGCGCCGTGCTGGAAATCGGCAGAAACTCCGAAAGCCCCTGCACCAAACCCATGATTATCGCATCCCAGAAACTCATTTATCGGCCCTTTTTTCTTTTCTTGAGGGCGCCCAGCCAAAATGCGCCAACCCCTCCATGATACCGGAAACAAAATATCCATTGCCCCAGGGCCCATCGCCCTGGCAGAGATAAATCATGTCTTCCACCCCTGCCTTTTGGGCTCTTTCCATAAGAGCCTCCTTTACTTCCGGAATGGCATTTCGCACCAGAGCCCCACAATACCCGCCCGTAAGCGCCTCCAGGTCATTGCCACTGTCGCCCGAGAAGAAGACTTCCTCGCGTTTTTCTCCGAGTTTTCGACGAACATACTCCAATGCATGCAATTTCGTCGCCGCCGCCGGCAAAATATCAAAAAGCGCTTCGCCCTCTGTCTCATCCACACTATAAACAGTCGTGGCCCCCGGGATTTTTTGTCGGATTTCCTGCGAAAGCTTGTCCGCCATTGCCGGAGCGGTCGAGAGAGGCTCCAAAAAGAAACTAACCTTAAAGGGGTTTTGATGGTATTCTGGTTGTAAACGTGCCCCCGCCTCACGCAGAACAAGGTCTCGAAGTAAACCGACATCCCAATCGGGAGTATTTTCCCCCAACCACTTGGGCCATTCCCTTTCTTCACGATATTCCTCACCCTCCCGGAAATAAATTTTCGTTCCGACTTCCCCGATCATAATATCCGGCGCGGGCGCACCAAACTCTTTCACCCCCTCAAGAATCTCTTGTTTGCACCGACCACTGTTATAAATCAAACGAAAGTTTCGGTCCCGAACAAACTCAACAAAATTATTCATTCCCTCCGGCTCCACGGCTTGCTGGCCATTGGGAAAAAGAGTCCGGTCAAGATCGGTGCATAGGATTTTCAAAGTACGCTTCATATCGAGGTGGTTTTGGTAAGGCTGCTTTCGTGATCGCGATGATACCGGTAACCGGTTGGGCCAAGAAAATGAATCTTCCAGCCGGCTTCCCGGGCCTGGGCAAAGAAAAAGGAATCATCCCCATAGCAGTCTTCAGGAAAGCCTCCCAAAGCCAAGGCTTTTTCCCGTCGGAGAAGAAAGGTTCCGCCGATTATGCAATCGGCAATATCGACCTTCTTCGTAGGGTCATTCTTGTCCCGAACCCACCTGTCTCCAATGACTTCCGCGGAACCATGAAATAAATCCACCTCGGGATGCGTTTCCCTGGCGCGGAAATACTCCGCCAAATGATGCGGCGCGTAAGCATCGTCCGAATCGAGAAAGGTCACCCATTCCGTCCTGGCTCGGCCAAGAGCGGCATTGCGGGCCGCCCCGATACCTCCGTTCTCCCCGAGAGAGCATACCTCTGTCGAGGCAAATTTCGCTACCGCCTCCGCCAACACCGACAGAGTTTCATCGGTGCTGCCGTCATCAACAACGAGCACCCGAAAACCATGCTCAGTCTGATCTCGCAAGGATTTTAGCGCCCTGGGCAAAAAAGAGGCCCGGTTGTAAGTACATAAAATGACCGTCAGATCGGCAGGCACACAAAAACCGTTATTTAGGAGACCAACTCGCTAGCCTGAAAGAATCGTTTGATTTCCGCCTCGGCATTTTCCGCGCTATCGGAGGCATGAACCATGTTTCTCATCTTATCCTGCCCCATGTCTCCACGGATCGTACCAGCGGCCGCTTGGGTGGAATCGGTGGGCCCCAGCAAAAGACGAACCCGGTCAATTACGCCATCACCAGCCAAAACCAAGGCCATAACCGGGCGGGACCCCATAAAAGCTTCAATCTCCGGATAGAAAGGCTTATCGGCAACATGCGCATAATGCTCACGCAACAAGGCCGGCGTTAGCGACAGAATCTTGGAAGCCACCAAGGTAAATCCCGCTTTTTCAAAACGGCTGATAACCTCGCCCATCGAGCGCTTTTCCACACAGTCCGGTTTAAGAAGAATAAGAGTTTTTTCCATAGTTGCCTAGTAAAAGCAAGATGCCCCCTAAGAGACAAGAGCGAAAAGCGTATCGGGTAAGGATAAATGCCCTCTGCGTTACAACAAATCCTCCAATGGAATTTCGAACTCCGTCCGGTTTAACGTTCCACGAACGTTGCTGCAAACCACCAAGCCAAAGTAGAAGGTGTCTCCAAGCGGAATTTCCGCTTCCCCAAGCTCCTCCCATTCCTCCCGGTCATACGATCGGGCGGCCGAAACAAGGCCATCTTCGACCCTCAGCCTCAACCAAACCGGAAACTCATAATCGTCCGAACTGTCACTGGACATATCCCCTCCCGCCTCTTTTCTATATTGAAACGCAATCCGCCTTCCCTCGGGTGAAACGACAACCATTCCATGAGGAGCATTCTGATCCAAACTCTGCCGGATCATTAAACCTGATTTGGCATAAGTCGCAGTATTTTCCTGGGCATGCACCAAGACCTCCATCGTTGTATCCCCGGACACCTCCCGCCAAACAAAATGAAACTCATCGTCTCCACCCCAAATATCATCTCCCGCTCCATGTACCACAAAACGTCCCCCTTCAAACACCGCGGACCCGGGTTCTCCGACTTCGCCGATATCGACATTCTTCCACCCCGGGGGAAGTCCTTGAATGTTCAAATCATCCGAACCCAAAAGGTCCATTACTCGATTCAGCACCTCTTGATCCCGAAGTATAACCGCCGCCTGAAACACCTCCGTTCGCTCCGTTTCCCGCTCCTCCGGCAGGCGCTGTGCAGCCCGAACCAGTGAGAGTTCGATCATTCGTTTAACCGAAGACTCTCCGCGCCCTTCCGCCCGCCATTCTTGTACCAATGCCGGCCAGACCGGAGTGACCTCCTCCGGTGGAAGATCACCAATTTCGGCGACCACCGCTTCATAAGCACCAGGAAGGTTCTCCTGCAAGGCCCGGCGTAATCCCTCGGCCAGCGCAAGCCGGATTTCTTTCGTATCATCAGACTGCATCCGCCGGAAAATGGCAGCTACCCGACGCTCATCACCGGCATTTTCCAACAAAGCGAAAATTTCCGGGATTTGATCCAACGTCGCGTTCCCAATACTACGACGCAAAAGAATAATGCCGACTTCTCCTGCATTCCGTATTTCCCGGCGGGCCACATCTTTCACCATCGGGTCATCAGACCCCAAATTCTCAATCGCAAAGGACAACTCCGAAACTTCCCGGCGTGCTTGCGTAAAAACCCGCAAACGATCCGACAATGCCTCCGCTTCCGCCCCGCCGGTGTATTCCCTGCTCCATTCACGCGCCAATTGCCACGCTTCAAAAAACTCCCCCTCTTGGTAAAGTTCATCCAAATGATCCAATTTCTCCGCGAAATCCCCCTCCGGAACCTCCCGTGTCACTTCCGGAGCCGAAACCAAATCCTGCGAAACCTCAGGTTCTTCTTCCGGCGTTTCGGTCGAACCATCCGACTCTCCCCCCTCCTCCGGCACTTCATTCTCAACAGGCGCAACCTCCGCAACCTCCGGCTCTCCACAACCCGCCAAAAAGAATCCAACAGCCACCGCAAAAAATACGGAGAAAAAACATCGACACACAAAACACCTCATATCCCCCACCCTACCAAAACCTCCCCAACCTTCAAACCCCAATCCTCCCCCCACCAACAATTTTTAAGATTTTTGGACTTAGTAGTTGACGGTAAGGGGGATTTTGGTTTTATAGGGGTATGCAACGAAAACGCTTACATTTTACGGA
>JAIUMY010000019.1 GCA_022565335.1 Opitutales bacterium | reverse complement strand
GAGCTGACCGACGAGGAGTTGGTGGAGCGGTATGGGCATTTGCACGGGGAGAACAATCATCTGCGCAAGACGCCTCGTTCGATAGCCTATGCGCCCAATTCGGTGGAACAGGTGCAGCGGACGCTGGAACAGGGAGGCAAGGAGGCGGAGGAACTCCGCGAGGCCTTGCATAAGCGAATGCACAATTTGCCGGAGTTCGTGAAAACCTTCAAACAGCGGGTGAGTATCTGGTACAACAGTGAGTACCGGCGCTATGGTCCGCTGTGGAGTGAGAAGTTTAAGAGTGTCTTGGTGGAGGGGCGGGCTAACGCCTTGAAGGTTGTGGCGGCTTACATTGACCTGAATCCGGTGCGGGCGGGATTGGTGGACGATCCGGGCAAATATGCCTACAGTGGTTACGGGGAGTCGGTGATGGCGGGAGAGCCAATGGTCGATCTGGGGTATATTGTGGATGCGATAGATAAGGATACGGGCAGCGATGTGTTGAGATTTTACCGAATGCTGGTGCTGGGACAGGGGCGAATGCCACGGGACGGCAAGGGGCATCTGGATGACCAGGAAGCGCAGAAGGAAATCACCCGTTTGCTCAGTGAGCAGGCGGATAGTGATCGTGATCGACGGGTAAGGGAAAGGATTTTTGCGGCGGTGGTAAAAGGGCAGGTGATCGGCGAAAAGTCATTTGTTCGCCGGTGTATGGATAAGGTGAGGGAATGCTCATCGGCGAAAATCAGACCGCAGTTTATTGTTAAACAAACATCTTTAAGAGATTTATTTACTCCGAATCTTTTCCGGTTTAAGCGTTGAGGTTAGAAGGCCAATCTGAATAGGTGTCTTTAAACGGGATGGCGGTTTCATTCAGCTTTCTTTGATTCTTAAGTGCGAAGATTTGCCGAAATTTACTTGAGCAGTAATTGTATGTCCTGGGGTTAATGGAATTCTTGTAATTCCATAGAATTTTGTCTGCTGTTCACGGCATGTGTAGGGGCTTTATCACCTTTCGCTTGATGATTTCAAGGCATCTTTATGAAATGAGGGGGTAATATGTCGAACAAGAGCTCTTTCTGGTCATCAGGCCCGGAGGCTTTAGTCTTTTTATACAATAATTCGAAAAATTCTATTCGTTTGGCGCCTTTGCACTGCGGGTGGTCAATTAAGTTTCTTGGAATTAAAAATTGACGTTGGAAGGAGGTGGTAATGATAAGCGGTTAGGAGGCGAAGAAGGATAGAGTTTTTTGAAGATTTTCCAAAAGGTGGTCGATTTCCTCTTTGGTGTTGTAAAGGTAAAAGCTGGCGCGGGCGGTTGAATGTAAGCCCAGTTTTTCCATGAGAGGTTGAGTGCAGTGGTGTCCGCCGCGCAGGGCGATCCCATCCATATCGGCGAAGGTCACCAAGTCATGAGCGTGGACATTCTCGAAATGAAAACTGACCAAGCCGGCTCGATTTGTACGGGGCCCAAGGACGCGAATTCCGGGGAGGGACCGCAGATGTTTGTCGGCATAGGCCGCGAGTTCGTGGTCGTGGGAAAAAATGCGATCCATCCCGATGTTGGAAAGGTATTTGAGTGAGGCCCCGAGCCCAATGACTTCGGCTATACTGGGGGTGCCCGCTTCGAATTTGTGGGGGGGCTTTTTGAAAGTAACGCGCTCAAAGCTGACGCGGTCGATCATTTCGCCCCCGCCGTGGAAGGGGGGCATCTGCTCGAGGAGTTCGTATCTTCCGTACAAGACTCCCACTCCGGTGGGCCCGGCGGTTTTATGACCGGAAAATACGAAAAAATCGGGCCGCATATCATTTAGGTCTACGGCCATATGGCCAGCACTTTGGGCTCCATCGACCAGGGTGACGATCCCTCGTTCGCGGGCGAGGGCGCAAAATTCGCGGGCAGGATTAACCACCCCAAGGGTATTGGATATATGGGTGAAGGCGAAAAATTTCACTTCCGGAGTAAGCATTTCTGCGACCTGTTCGGTCGTTAAAATACCTTCATCGTCGAGCACTGGCACATAGCGTATTACCAGGCCTTTGCGCTGGGCCAGAAGTTGCCAGGGTACGAGATTGCTGTGGTGTTCCATCTCGGTCAGTAAAATGACGTCGCCCGCCTTTAAATTCTGTTCGGCCCAGGTACGGGCGACCAGATTGATGGCCTCAGTGGTCCCTTTGGTAAAAATGATCTCTTCGCGGCAGGGGGCGTGCAAAAATTGTGCGACGGTATCGCGCGCTTGCTCGAAGGCCTCGGTGGCTCGGTTGCTAAGGGTGTGAATGCCCCGGTGAACATTGCTGTTGTCCTCCCGATAGTATTGGTTCATGGCCTCAATCACTTCGACGGGCTTTTGAGTGGTTGCTCCGTTATCCAGATAAATCAGTGGTTTGCCGTGGATCTTTTGTTGGAGGATGGGAAAGTCCCGCCGAATCGTTTCGGGATTAAGAGTGGTTGAATATGCGGTTTCGGTGGCCATGGCGCGGAGATTTAAAGGTTTACTTTAAAATAAGACCAATTCTCAATTATTTCCAGTGCGAAAAGCAATCTTTTGCGTAAAACTTTAAACCGGTCTCACCGGGCTTTCGCAGGTTGTACGGTATGGATTCCGCGGCTACTGTAAAAATTACACCGGGACCGTTTCGCCGGTTCCAATAGAGGCCTCGGTGGCGAAGGCCAGGCGCATGGTCTGGAGGGCATCCTCGGCAGGTACGATGGGGCCTTGCCCTTGTTCTATACGAGCAAGGTAGGTTTGCAGGAATCCGGTCATGTCATGATGTAGTTCATTCATGGGGTGGAATCCAAAGTCTTCGGTGCGTTCCAGTTCAGTATCTTTGATTTCGTGGTTAAAGCGGAAAAGGTGAAGTTTCTCGCCGTAGAAATCGGCTAGAGCGGAGCCTTGAGTCCCGATCAGAGATAGCCGGAATTCATGCCCGGGCACATCGGGCCAGCGGGGATTGTAGTCAGGTTGGCGCCGATAGTAGGTGGGCGCCCGGCTGTGGAAAACCTCCAAACTGGCCACCCGGCCATCATCCGTTTCCAGCATTACCTGAACATGAGCGGGAACATCCTCAGGATAGTAAGGGAGGGCGTTTTGTTTGGAGCGATAGGCCCGAACTTTTTGAAAATCCCCCATGTAAGCGCGCAGCATGTCCAATTGATGAATGCCGCAATGGAAAATAATCCCTCCACCGAGTTCACGGCGGAGTTTTTTTTGGTCGGCAAAGGGGGCGTTGGGATTGCCGGACCACCAGTGTCCCCGGGAGTCCACGCAACTCAAAGAGAGAAGGTCACCGAAAAACCCGTCTTGCTGTAGTTCTCGGAGGCGTCGGGGCATGGTGGAGTGGATGTATTCAAAGCCGATTTGCAGGGTTCCGGAGGATCTCTTCTCGGCGGCAACCATTGCTTCACATTCCTCCATGGTCGGAGCCATGGGTTTTTCGCAAAATACGTGGAGACCTTTATCGAGGGCGGCAATGGTATCCGGAGCGTGTTGGTGGTTGGAGTTTAAAACCAATGCCAAGTTGGCCGAGGGGTGGGCTTCGCAGGCCTCGGTCACGCTGGCGTAGCCGGGTAATCCGTATTCACTGCCGAAAGATTTTGCGCGTTCCGCGCTGGAACTTACCACGGCGAGGATATCGGATCCCCGCTTTTGGAGAGTTTTGATAAAGTTTTTGGCCACCCCTCCGGTGCCCACGACAATAACCGACAAAGTAGTCATCTTAGTACTCAGAAAGAAGGAAGAGTTTGGGGCAAGGGAAAAGGTTATTTTTGCCGTACTCTTTCCTTCGCTTCTTCCCGCTCTTCCTCCAAGCGAGCACGTTCATTTTGCATTTGTTTTTCGAGGGCCTGAATTTCACTTTGATCGCCGCTGGCCCGGGCTTTGTTAATTTGCCCTTGGAGAAAGACTTCTTTTTCAGCGATTTTGGCCTGATACTTTTGGTCCAGAGAGGCCAGTTCCTCTTTTTGCGAGGCCGATAAAGGGGACTCCTGAGGGCTTTCCTTTTGCAATCGTTCCATTGCTAATTCGTATGAGCTTTTCATGAAAGACAAGAATACGTACTTGGGGCGAAGCAGGCAATTCTTTTGTGCTCAAGTCTGGTGGAAAAGGAATTCTATTTTTGGCGGAATTGCAGGCAAGGCTTGCTTTGCGACGAGGGTTTGTTCAATGTGAAAGCGTGAAAGACGTGCTCAAAGAACTCTCCCATTCGGTCAAATCACTTTACGAAGAGGTCTTTGACCCCTTGGCGGAGAGAACTGCTTTTCGCAAACGGCCGACCGACGGGGAATTGTTTGGGGAACCGTTGGTGCTCTTGATCGGAAATCATTCCTCCGGAAAATCCACTTTCATCAATCATCTGCTGGGCCAGGAAGTTCAACGAACCGGCATGGCTCCGACCGATGATAATTTTACATTAATTACCTACGGTGATCGTCGCGAAGAGCGTGATGGGGCGGCGATTGTCTCCAATCCGGAGCTCTCCTATGCGGGCTTAAATCGGTTTGGGCCGGATTTTTTATCCCATTTCCAAATGCGGAAACTGCCAAATGTCCTGGTTCGTGATATGACCCTGGTAGATTCACCGGGAACCATTGATGCGGCGACCCGGGATAGCTCGGGGCGGGGATACGATTTTGAGGGGGTGGTTCGTTGGTTTGCCGAGCGGGCTGACGCCGTAATTCTGTTTTTTGACCCAGATCGTCCGGGGACGACGACGGAAACGCTGTCGGTTTTAACAAATTCTCTGGTACGCATGGATCACAAGCTCCTGGTGGTGATGAACAAAATGGATCAATTCCGCAGTTTGCGTGATTTTGCCCGTTGTTATGGAACGCTTTGTTGGAACTTGGGAAAAGTTATTAATAAAAAGGACATCCCGCAGATTTTCACCACATATGTTCCCGTTCCGGGGGCTCCGGAGCCGGTTTTGCCGTTGGATGATTTTGAATCGGCGCGGGAAGAACTGGTACAGGAGATCAAACGTGCTCCCGCGCGCCGGGTCGACAATGTTTTGACGCAAGCCTCTACTCATGCGGAGGCCTTGAAGATTCACGTCAAGGTGGGATCGGTTGTTTTAAAGAAACTTCGGGAGATGCGGGCATTCCTGCAATTTGCTTTTTTGACCCCGGCCCTTCTCCTATTTGTTTTGTCCGTTTATGGTCTGATGGAGTCTTGGTCTAGTTGGATACCCGTATTGGGTCTTGGGTTGACGGCTCTCCTCGGGGTTGTGGGGCATTATGTGACAAAGTTTCTGCTGCAGAAAAAGGAGCAAGAACTCATTGATAATCTGGATCCCATTTTTGAGGATATTTTCCGTGAAGATCGGGTGATTCGGAACCGTTCGCAGGATTTGGTGATGCTCTGGGAGAGCGTGAAGCCAATCACCCGTAAAACTTTGAAGGAGTTGGGCGCAAAGAGTTTCCACCTGCCCAAAGGAAAGCACATGCGGGCCTTGGAAAATGTATTGGAGGATAAAATCCCAAATTTGCGGGCCGAATTCAGTCGGAAGATCAGCAATCGGGAAGTTTCTGTCAGCGGGCAATGGTCCCGCTGAGTTTGCGCGACATATTCGCGTGCGGGTTTTCAGGTCGCTAAAACCGGCACCGTGAATTCACGGTTGTCGCGATCGATAATTTCCTGGGGGCAATCCGGGAGGGCGTCCAAAAAGAGGCGCCCGTAAGGTTTACGGAGGATCCTGGAGTCCAATAGGACCAATCTTCCGTAATCGGAATGTTTACGAATCAGACGGCCGATTCCCTGGCGGAATTTGATCAAGGCTTGTGGTAAGGTGTGTTCCTGAAAGGGGTTTCCGCCGTGTTGTCGGATCCATTCCATTTTGGCTTCCACGATAGGGTGGGAAGGGTTCTCGAAAGGCAGGCGGGTGACGATAACCTGAGAGAGGGCGGGTCCGGGAATGTCGATACCGGTCCAGAAGCTATCGGTTCCGAAGAGAACGGCGTTGCCAATTTCGCGAAACCTCTGGGCGAGTTGGGCGCGACCCAGGGTGCCGGTTTGCTCGAGCAAAGTCCGTCCGCTTTCCTTCAGAGGTTCGCGCAAGAATTGGGAGACCTCGCGCAAATCGTTGTAGCTGGTAAAGAGAACCAGCGAACCTCCGGGCACCCGGTCGATGAAAAAGTGAATATAATCAGCCAAATCCCTTCGGTATTGAGGAAGGGTTTTAAGAGCGGGGGCGGCCATATCACGAACGACGAAGGCGCGACAGTTCTTTTGGTAGGGGAAAGGGGAGGGGACCTGTCCGGTGGCGGCTTGGTCAGCGCCAACGATTTTGGCAAAGGGGCCGATATCCTGAACCGGGGCAAGGGTGGCGCTGGTCAGGAGAACGGAAGTTTTTCTCTCGAAGAGGGCTTCTTTGAGGTAGGGGGCCACATCGATGGGGGCGGCCCGGATGGTTATGATCGTTTGTCGCTTGCCACTTTTTTCGACCCAATGAACATGGTCTTCCCGAGCCAGCGAATGGGTTTCGTTGAGAGCGGCAATAACGCTTTCGAGGCGCTTTTTCTGGTCGTTCAACTCATCTTTGGCTGGCCCTTCGTCGATTTTCTCCAGATGTCCTCCGAGGATTTGGATAAGGACCCGCAAGGAAGGCTGAAGGATTGGATCGTTCCAGCCCGGAGAGGCAATGCGCCGGACCGGTCCCTGCCCCAGATAACGTTGCTCGATATCCCCGAAAAAGACGGTGGCGAGGCGGCGGGTTTCCTCGACCACTTCAATGTCCTTTTTGCTTCCGATGCGGGCCAGAAGGCCTTTGCGGTTTTTGTCATTGTATAGACGCTTCAGGAGGCGATCGAGGCCGAACGAACTCAGGGAAATACCGAAGTTTTCGGTAGCGGTGGCAGGAACGGTGTGGGCTTCGTCGAGAATCAGAAAATCGTGAGGAAACAAAACGCCCCTGGTTTTTCCCAAGCTTCCCTGCGCATTAAGAAGAGCGAAGAGAAGGGAATGGTTCAGGATGATGACATCGGCTTTCTTCAATCGCTGGCGAGCGGCCTGGTAAGGGCATGTTTCGGGGGTACAGTTGCGGCTGTTGCAAACCGAGGAGTCGGCGTTGACGGATGACCACAGTTCCCAGGAAGGGGGCGGTGGCGGGAAATCCTGAATAAGTCCGGTGGAGGTTTCCTGGCTCCAGGTGGCGAGGTTTTCCAACATTTGCTGGTCGGTGCCTCCGAAGAGATCCGCTTTTTCGTTAATCGCTTTGACCAAGCGGGTTGTGCAAAGATAATTTCCCTTGCCGACAAAGAGGGTGGCACGAAAATCGGCAAAGGGCTCCAATTCAGGGATATTGGCAAAGAGGGTGCGGCACAGGGGGATATCCTTGTTGAGGATTTGTTCCTGTAGAGAAATGGTGTGGGTCGAAATGATGCACGGTCTTTTTTGGCTGACGGCCTGGATGATTCCCGGGATTAGATAGGCGAGGCTTTTGCCGCAACCGGTGCCGGCTTCGAAGAGCAAAGGCTTGTTGTTCACCATGGTCTCCGCGGTTGCGGTCGCCATTTGGGTTTGCGGTATACGTTCCTCCAGGGCCAGGGCTTTGGAGAGATAACCGCCCGGGGCAAAGATTTTCTCCGTGAGTTTGCGAGTTGGGCAGGGAGGAGGGGAGGGAGACGCTGAAAAATTATCCTGAAAACCGATCACTATATCATACTTTTTTCGTCTCTCCGTGAGAGAGCAAGGCTTTTCCATTGACGGCGGGACTTTTGCGTTCGATACTACTTGTTCTCCAATTGGGGAATAGTCTCTGATCAAGGGAAAAATGAAATCTGTATGGCCGATAATCAAACTGTAGAAGTAGAAGGAAAAATCGTCGCGGTGTTGCCGGGAACGATGTTTCGGGTAGAGCTGGCAAACGGGCACGTAGTGCTCGCCCACATTTCCGGGAAGTTGCGAAAGCACTTTATTAAAATCACGGTAGGGGATTTGGTGAAGATGGAGATGACTCCGCAGGATATCGACAAGGCGAGAATTGTTTATCGCCTCCGAAACAATGCCGCCACAAGGAATGCCCCGATACGGAGTTTTGGTCCCCGTCGGCGATAATTATTCCCTATTGTTCTCTTAGTTATGAATAAAATCTACCCAAACATAACCGCGACCGTGGGCCGTACTCCTTTGGTCAAGTTGAACCGTCTGGTTGAGGGCCTCGAAGCCGAGGTTTACCTGAAATGCGAATTTTTTAATCCCCTGGCCAGCGTAAAAGACCGTATTGGCTATGCGATGATTGATGCCGCCGAGAAGGACGGGCGGCTCAAGCCCGGGGCCACGATTGTGGAACCGACTTCCGGTAACACTGGCATAGCTTTGGCTTTTGTCTGTGCGGCGCGCGGGTACAAGTGCATACTCACCATGCCCGAGACAATGTCCATCGAACGGCGGGTTCTGCTGCGGATGCTGGGCGCAGAGATTGTTTTGACGCCTGGTCCCGAAGGAATGCCGGGAGCGGTGCGCCGGGCGCACGAATTACTGGATACCTATGGCGACAAGGGCTTTATGCCTCAGCAGTTCGAGAATCCTGCGAATCCAGAAATTCATCGTCGTACCACGGCGGAGGAAATCTGGGAAGCCACCGGCGGCGAAATTGATGCCTTTGTTTCCGGGGTCGGAACCGGGGGTACCATTACCGGGGTCTCCGAAGTCATTAAGGATCGCAAAAAGATTACCACCTTTGCGGTCGAGCCGGAAAACAGTCCGGTTATTTCCGGCGGGCAACCAGGCAAGCACAAGATTCAGGGCATTGGTGCCGGATTCATTCCAAAGAATCTTAATACCGATATTATTGATGAAGTCGTCAAGGTTTCGGATGAAAACGCCTTTGCCACGGCCCAACAACTTGCTAAAGAAGAAGGCCTTCTGGGAGGGATTTCGACTGGTGCCAACACCTGGGCGGCTATTGAAATAGCCCGTCGTCCGGAAATGGCGGGCAAGAAAATCGTTACGGTGGCTTGTAGTTTTGGAGAGCGTTACTTGAGTACGGCCTTAGCCGAAAAGGCCCGCCAGGAAGTGACCATCTGATTCCGGCTTCTCACCGCAACTTCGTAAAACGGGTTTGCGTCGCCTGCCTCAGCTATGAAAGAATAGACCCTATGAGCATTCGGATTTTGTTTGTATGCATGGGAAATATCTGTCGTTCTCCGGCTGCGGAGTGCGTTTTTCATCAAGTTTTGGAAGAAGCGGGTTTGTCCGAACAGGTGGAGATTGATTCCGCAGGGACTACGGCGTTTCACACCGGAGAGCCGCCCGATCACCGAATGCAGAAAGAGTTGAAAAAACGAAACATTCCCGTGTTCGGGAATGCCCGGCCAGTTGGGGCGAAAGATTTTGCAGTCTTCGATCTGATTTTGGCGATGGATGAGGACAACTATCGCTCTTTGCAAAAAACCTCCCCCGGCAAGGAAGCTATAGGGGAGCTTAAAAAGTTCGGGGATTTTTGTAAGAAAACTCCGCAAGCCGACGTCCCCGATCCCTATTATGGGGGGCGCGATGGTTTTGCCAAGGTGGTCGATATGTTGGAGGATGGGTCTCATGCCTTGTTGGAATGGGTGAAAGAGAAACTTCAAGCAAGAGAAGCGGGATGATGAAAGCTCTCTGTGCCAAATTGTCCGAACACCTGGACCGCAAAATCGAGTATCAAGGAGAAGTCCCTATCGGTGGAGGCTGTATTCACCAAGCGGTTCGCTTGGAAACCAGTGCCGGTCCGTTTTTCGTGAAACAAAACGATGCTTCCAGCCTGCCGCAATTCGCGGCCGAGGCGAAAAATTTAGGCCAAATGGCTGCTACGAAGACCATTCTTGTTCCAAGTCCGGTTCTTGAAACGGAGTTGGAAGGAAGAGCCTTTTTGGTACTTTCCTATATCAAGTTTGGTCCCACCCCACTGGACGGGGGCGTCAGAATGGGCGAAAAGTTGGCCGACTTGCATGCCTGTGGAGCGGAAAAGTTTGGTTGGGATGAAGACAATTTTATTGGCTCCACGCCCCAAGTAAACGGCTGGTGCGAGAGCTGGCCAGAGTTTTTTGCCCGCTATCGATTGGGCGCTATGCAGAAAAAGCTGGCTGATATTGGGGAGGAATTCACCGGACTCTCGGAGCTGATTGAAAGGGTGGATAGTTTTTTTGATGACCATCAACCCGAGCCATCCCTTTTGCATGGTGATTTGTGGGGTGGTAATGCGGGTTTTGGAGAGGATGGAGAACCGGTTCTGTTTGATCCCGCCTGTTATTACGGCCATGACGAAGCTGATTTGGCTTTCACGGAAATGTTTGGGGGATTCAGCAAGGAATTCTACGATGCGTATCATCGCCAGCGCCCCCGTCGATCTGGTTATCCCAAGCGGAAAGAGCTGTATAATTTATACCATTTGCTCAACCATACCTTGCTTTTTGGGGGAGCGTACGGAAGCCAGGCGAGGAGGGTGATACAGGTTCTACTTCCGTGAGGGTTTAGTCGGAGAAGCTCAGGCGCGCTTTTTACAGAAGTCCCAACTCAGAATGGGGAGGAACCCATAAGGGATTTTTTTAACTTAGTAGAGTCCCGGCAGTTAGATCTCGTCGTCGTTAGCGCCTATTTCTGTTGGTTGCAACTCCTCCATCAATTTGCGGGACACTCTTGAGATAGCACTTTGGGCCGTTTGAGAGGCCGGATAGATTTTTTCCACCTGTAAGTACCAGGCTAAACTTTGATGGTATCGGCCTTGTTCCTCCTGCTCCTGGGCACGCCGAATGGCTTGGACAAAGTTTGATACCTGCGGGGTTACATCGACCAGCATGCGGTTGAGTTGGTTGTCCTCGTCGTAGATTTCGCGAGCCTCAAGAAGCATCTCGTAGGCGGCATAGGGATTGTTCTGGGAGAGCATTCGTTCACTTTGTTGCAACGCGATGTCCAGATGGGTCATCTTGGTAACGATTTCGCGCAGTTTTCCACTGCGTTCAGGATCGGCATGAAAGGCTGCCCCAAATTGATCGGCTTTGGCCTGAATGGCGCGAAAACGATTCTCCTCGAAGGCTTGATCGAATTCCTTGGCGAGTTGCAAAACAAAATCGCTGCTATCGCGAACCTCGGCGAGGGCATCATCAATCTGCGGATTCAAGGGCCAAATCTCGGCGGCGCGTTCCATTTCCTCATTCGCTCCATCGCGATCACCTTGCAAAAAGTGTTCCCTTGCCCGGGCAAGGTGGAAATTGCTGGCCCGCCGCGCGGTATTGATATTGGCGAGGACTTCCGATGCGGGAAAATCGTCGGCTCTTTCCCGTAAATCTAAAACAATCTCTTCGACACCGTCGTAATCCTTGGCATCTGCCAGCCTCTGGGCTTGCCTCATGTTTCGGCTGATATGCAGAATGTTTTGCCTTTTCTCGTAGTCAAAGAGCATGACGGAGGGGAGATATTCACCTAAGTGGAATGTCTCTTGCAAGCGCTCCATCGCCAAAATCCGGTCCCCATTGGCATAGGATGCTTCGACAGCCCGCATGCTCTCGTCTACCTCAACGATGGCCTCGTTGGCGAGAGCTTCAAGAATCTCCATGGAATAGGCCATGTCGGTGCCGGGAAGAAGGGCATCAAGATCCTCCGACTGGATTTCCACATCCTGAGCGGAGGCGCGGAAGAGAACCTGGTAAAAATTTATCGCAATGAGGGCATGCTGAAAGCGCCTTTGGGTGAGAAAACTGGCAATGAGGGTCTGAAATTCCAATTTGGCTTGTTCGCCGAGAGCGATCATGCGGATTTGCTCAGCTCCCAGTTCACTTTCAAACTCCGCAAGATCCGCCTGTAGGAAAGCCTGTCTTTGTACTTGCGAAGCTATTTCATCCAATTCATCGCTTTGTTCGTGGACCCGCGAGCCGAGTCGGGATCCCTGGGCATGCATTTCGTTAACAATTAAATCGGTAAGGATTTTTTGCCGTTGAGCGCCAATATTGCTGGCAATTCGCCGGGAAACTCTTTGCGACTGGCGTAATTCATCTCGCAGTTGCCAAGTGTTATAAATACGTCGTGCCAGGACCCGGCTATTACGCCCATCGACGGAATAGGAAGAAGCTTCGTTGAGAAGAACCCACGCTTGATCAACATTATCGTTTATATCGCGGGCTTGCCTTACCACTATCGGAGAGAGCAAACGGTCCACTTCCTGAATGATTTCCTGATATTCGCGATGTTCTTCGACATCGGTTCCGGTGAGGGATAAATAGCGTTGGAACCGCGACCGGAAAACCCTTGCATCGCCAACGGAGAACGTTCGCCCCTTCCAATGAAAGATGCCGTCCTCAGGGTCAAAATAGTCGCTTTCGGTGTCAAATACGCTCCGTATCGCCTCCATGGCAACGTCTCCGTTTCCCTCCGAAGTGCTGGCCGAAGTTTCCATGCGACCTTGACCGGAAAGAAAAGGTATGGCTAGAAACGATAAAAACAGGGTGTAGAAGAAAGGTCTCATGAGGGCATTGGGGTAGGAGATGAGAGATCAAAAAGAAAGATCGATATCGGCTTCGATAAGCGCTTCCCGAACAGTGTCGTTGTTTTTGAATTCCTGAATTAGGTCTTCGTGGGTTTTGCGTACCTGGTCAAAGGAAGGGAGGAGAAATTCCACCGTTCCGGCATGGGTGGTGTGGGGATAATTCTTCACGACCTGCTCAGGTACTGGCAGAGAAATTTCCCTTTCGGCGGATTGTCTGCCCGCAGCGGTTGCGCGATCTTGTACCGCTTGGGCACGATGGCTTGGGGTTTTCCCAAATTCATCCACTTCAATATTCTCCAAGGCATAAATCCGAAGGCGATTGCCATCGCCTTCAAAGGTCATTGAGAGTTCTAAAACCCTGTAGGGGTGGGCTAGATATTCTTGTAGACCTATCGAAACGAAAGAATCGGGGTCTGCTGCAAACACAACATCATCTCCCTTGGAGACGCTAAACATCTCATTGTTCAAAGCATTTGCGTCAAGGGGGCTTTGGGAGATAGCCAGAAAAGCGCTGGCCATGAAGGAAAAGAATATCGAGCGGATCATTGGTTAAATCCAGGGAGAAAAAAAGAAAACAGCAGCAATGCTATGATCCAAGAATACTGCCACTTGAATTTATTTCCGCAAGACTATTCGGGATTGTTCCTAAGTTGCACCAATAGCTCTGCGGCAAATTGCCAAGCCCCAAGTTGCAAAGAAACACTGATGTTCGGGGTTAATTAAATCAGTCCCAGAACCATTTTGCCTTCTTCGGAAATCATATCCTGATTCCAAGGAGGATCCCAGACGATATCGACCTTTGCTTCCGTCATTCCGGGAACGCCTTTGATTTTGCTTTCCGCATCGGAGGCGATGGCTGGCCCCATCCCACAACCGGGGGCGGTGAGGGTCATTTTGACATCGGCGCGAGCCCCCTTGCCTTCCTGAGCGGGCCCCAGTTGGCAATCGTAGACCAATCCGAGATCCACAATGTTCACCGGGATCTCAGGATCGTAGACATTCTTGAGGGCATTCCAGATCTGCTGTTCTTCGGGTGGAGCGCCGGGGTCGGTGTTGTCTGCCGCCGGGGTGGGCTCAGGGGCTTTGGTTTCTTCCCCCAGAGCATCCGCATCGTCGCCGGAAATTCGGGCGAGGCCGAATCCGGTCATCACCGTATAAGACCCACCGAGGACCTGCTGAATATAAACCCTCCCCCCGGGGGGAAGGGTCACTTTTTCACCACTCGGTATAAGGATGGCCTCACATTCGCGCAAAAGTTCTTTTTCTTGGTTTTCCATGATGAGCTTTAGGAATCTTTGAATTTCGCCCGGATCAAATCCCGGAAGTGTTCTTGTATCTCAGAATTTGTGAGTTTTTCCAAGACCTCTTCAAAAAAACCGTAGGTCAGAAGCTTGTAGGCTTCTTTTCGCGGAATACCTCGGGCCAGAAGGTAATAGAGTTGTTCTTCGTCAATTTGCCCGGTCGTGGCCCCATGGCTGCATTTGACGTCATTGGCAAGAATCTCCAGTCCCGGAAGAGCATTCGCCTCGGCGGTTGGGTCGAGGAGCAGGTTCCGGTTGGTTTGATAGGCATCCGTTTGTTGAGCCTCTTCGACTACGCGAATCAATCCCGAGAAAATAGTTCGTCCATTATCGAAAAGGGCGTTTTTGTAGAGTAGATCCGATACGGAATGCCCCTTATAGTGGGTTTGCAGGGTTCGCTGGTCGAATTGTTGCTCACCATTGGCCACGGTCAGGGACAGCATTTCAGTATGGGCGTTTTCCCCGAGAATTTGGCTGTGGCTTTCGGTGCGGGCCAAATTCCCACCCAGATGCAGGTTCAGGGAGGTGATAAAGGCGTCGCGAAAAGCCTGGGTGGAATTCAGGTGAAAAGCCATGCTGTTCAGACTCCAGTTTTGCGCGGACAAGTAGGTCACTTTAGCGCCCTGCCCGGCATAGAGGTCATTGACGCCTATGGCCAAGTTACGGCTGTCCGCATGGTCGGAGCAAAAGTAATCGACCAAGGTTACCTTAGCCATTTCGTCGGCAATCAAAAGGGTGTGTGGGAAAACCGAAGCATTTTCCCCCGACACCCAGTGGTAGGCCACGAAAGGTTTGTCGATTTCGACGCCTTTGGGAACGTGTAAAAGACTGCCTTCCCGGCACAGTGCCCCGTGCATGGCGGAGAATTTTTCCGAGCCGAGTTCAATCGGCTGGGACATAAAATGCTTTTCGAGCAGTTCGCTGTTTTCCTTTACGGCCAGGGAAAGCGGTTTCCAAACAACTCCTTTCTCGGCCAATTCCGGGTCGACCGCTTGAAAAGAGACCAATTGATCATTAACGAAGATAAACACTCCGGCGACCTCGGTAGGCAAGAGGGATCGTTCCTCGAGAAGACGTTTCCCCTCGTCATCGATAGGCTGCGGTTCGCTATATCCATCGAATTTCAGCGAGTTGATGCGGGCAAAGCGCCAATCCTCGTCAGTACGGCTGGGCATGGGCAAGCTTTGAAACTTCTCCCATTCGGCGGTTTTGCGTTTTTGCCACCATGCCGGTGCGTCGGCAAGATCGGATTGGTTTTTCTGCCAGAGGCTCTCCAGCGTCGGTGAAAGACTTTCAGGGACAGTTGGTGTCATGATTCAATAAAATTATTTAATGGTTGAGAGGACGGGCGGATTATCCGACTGAGCCTTCCATTTCGAGATCGATCAGGCGCTTAAGCTCCACGCTGTATTCCATTGGGAAGTGTTTGGCCAGATCATTAATGAAGCCGTTGACGCTGAGGCTCATGGCTTCGCCTTCCGAAAGGCCCCGCTGTTGCATATAGAAAATCTGCTCAGCGGAAACTTTACTGACACTCGCCTCGTGCTGGACCGAATTTTTCTGACCCCGGGTCGTGATCGCCGGGTAGGTGTCGGTACGGGAGTTGGTGTTGATCAGAAGGGCGTCGCATTCGGTATTGTTTTTACAGCCTTTGAGGTGCTTCGGCATGCTGACCAAGCCGCGATAGGTGGCCCGGCCTTCTCCGACGCTGATGCTTTTGGAGATAATGTTACTTGAGGTCTCATCGGCTGCGTGGATCATTTTGGCACCGGTATCCTGATGCTGGCCATTGTTGGCAAGGGCGATCGACAAGACTTCACCGCGGGCCTTGCGGCCTTTTAAAACCACTCCGGGATACTTCATGGTCAGGCGGGAACCGATGTTACAATCGATCCATTTAACTTCGGCCTCTTCATGAGCAACCGCTCTTTTGGTAACCAGGTTGAAGACGTTGGAGGACCAGTTTTGCACGGTGATATACTGGATCTTTGCTCCCTTGAGGGCGACCAGTTCAACCACCGCGCTGTGAAGAGTCGCGGTATCGAATTTCGGAGCGGTACAGCCTTCCATGTAGGTGACCTCGGCCCCTTCATCGGCAATAATCAAGGTCCGCTCAAATTGGCCAAAGTTTTGCGCATTAATGCGGAAGTAGGCCTGCAATGGGTGAGTGACCTTTACGCCGGGAGGAACATAGATGAAAGAACCGCCACTGAAGACCGCACTGTTAAGCGCTGAGAATTTATTGTCGGCAGTAGGGATAACCTTCCCGAAGAATTTCCGGAAAATCTCCGGATGTTTCATCAATCCTTCAGTGGAGCCGACAAAAATGACGCCCTGCTTGGAAACGATTTCCTTGATGTTTGAGTAAGCCGCTTCGCTGTCAAACTGGGCCTCTACCCCGGCGAGGAACTTCCGCTCGCTCTCAGGAATACCCAAACGTTCGAAGGTCTTTTTAACATCATCCGGGACGTCGTCCCAGGATTTGCTGGGCTTTTGGCCGCCAGACAAATAGTAGCGGATTTGGTCAAAATCGATGGCCTTGAGATCACCTGAGGCCCAATGAGTGGGTAACGGCTTGTCGTTGAAAACTTTCAGGGCTTTTTTGCGGAAGTCCCGAATCCAATCATCCTCACCTTTGACGTCGCTGATGTAGTCGATGGTTTTTTCGGAGAGGCCGGTACCAGCGTCGTAGGTGTGGTTTTCGGGGTACAAGAAGTCCCCGATGTCGGTTTGAATGTCAATTTCCTGTGCTTCTGTTGTTGGCATGATGATTTCCTCCTTTGGGATGATAAATGGTGATGAGTGAAAATTAAGCGAGCTGAGCGACTTCTTCTTTAATCCAGTCGTAGCCCTTATCCTCAAGTTCGAGGGCCAGTTCTTTTCCGCCGCTCTTTACGATACGGCCATCGAACATGACATGTACCTTGTCCGGAGTGATGTAGTTTAGGATGCGCTGGTAGTGAGTGATGAGCAATACGCC
Source organism: Opitutales bacterium (assembly GCA_022565335.1). GTDB lineage: Bacteria > Verrucomicrobiota > Verrucomicrobiia > Opitutales > T3Sed10-336 > JAIUMY01. The sequence continues at coordinate 24,943 of JAIUMY010000019.1, read as the reverse complement.
CATTTGAGGACCCTTGAGCTTGTTTACGCCCTCGGATACGATCCGCAGCGCATCGATGTCCAAACCACTATCGGTCTCGTCCATGATGGCATACTTTGGTTCCAGCATGGCCATCTGCAAAATCTCATTGCGCTTCTTCTCGCCTCCGGAGAAACCGTCGTTTACGGCTCGACTGGTAAATTTCCGGTCGATCTGTAGGGCGTCCATTTTCTCGTACATCTCTTTGTAGAACTTGGTGACTTCCAGTTCTTCATCTTCGCCAAGGCGGGCTTGACGGGCGGCACGCAGGAAATTTGCGATACTCACACCGGGAATTTCGCTGGGATATTGGAACGCCATGAACAAGCCGGCGCGTGCCCGTTCATCAACTTCCAACTCAAGAATATCTTCTCCGTCGAGGAGAACTTCGCCAGAAGTGATTTCATAATCCGGATGACCCGCCAGAGCTTTGGCCAGGGTGCTTTTGCCGGTGCCGTTTGGTCCCATGATCGCATGAACTTCCCCTTTCGGTAAGGTCAGGGAAAAGTCTCTGAGGATTTGGGTCTCGGCGACAGTTACATTCAGGTTTTTGATTTCCAGTGTGCTCATAGTTAGGTTGTGTTCAGGTTGAAGAGTTATTTCTGCTCACGGCATTTCGGACAAATTCCTTTGAGCGTCAATTCGTAGGATTGAATTGAATATCCGGGGGGGATTTCGATTTGGGATTTTTGCAAAAAATCGGGATCCAGTTCGATGTCGTGAACGGATCCACATTCAGTGCAATAAAAGTGAGCGTGCTCGTGGAGGTTCGCACAGTAACGGCTGGGTTCGCGTTCATGGTTTACCTGACGGACTACTCCGCACCCCACCAAAGTGTCCAGACAGTTGTAAACCGTGGCCAGGGAAATGTGGGGGGCATCGTCGCGAACCCTGGAATAAATTTCATCGGCGGTCGGATGGTCCGGTCTGTCCAATAAAACGTCAAAAACCTTTTGCCGCTGGTGAGTCATGCGCAGACCACTTTCGGTAAGGGCACGGGAGAGAACAGTACTGTTGTTTGGTTTGACCATATCTTCATCGAATATGACACATTCCTTATTGATATCAAGAACTATTCCAAAAAAAGAACGATTTTATTTCTCAACCCGCATAATGGCTGAATTTGGAGCCTTTGGTTGGAGTGGTTCCCGGGTTTTTCCGCGAAGTTGTTTAGTTCGCACTTGTCTACACAAACAGCCAAACGATAAAGAGGATAGTGAAAATGGTGAAAAACGCCAGTCCGAGGTAGCTTAAAATGCGAAGGAAAGTCTTCGGACGATATTGCACCGGGACGTTGGGGAGGTTCATTACGCGGTAATTCAGGAAGGCAAAATACGGCGTTGTCACAAAAGCGATGACCATGGCAGTGGCCAGGTAGCGATCGAGAATTTGGTATCGGAAAAACAGATAAACCAGAGCAATAGCCACGACCACCACGAGAAGAGTCGTTAGAGTATGTACCCAGGGGTGACTACGGGTGTCGGGTTCCTCACGACCTTTTTGAGTTTGCAGATTGATGGTGAAGGACACCGCCCGCGGCCAACCGTCGATACAAGTCAGAGTGGTGCTGAACATGCAGGTAACCGCGGCCAACCAGACCAGGTAGCGGGACCATTCGCCAATCGACTCGGCATAAAGGCCAATAAAGGTATTGGCGAAACGAACGCCCGCCATATCGCGAAAGGGAATTTCCTGAGGGGATCCCCAAAGCACCAATGCTCCCAGAGCCAGAAAAAAGAAAGCCAATATAACCGAGGCCAAATAGCCCAGGTGGAAGTCGAACATGGCCTCCCGCATGCTGATTCGGTGGCCCGTTTGCCGTTCCCGGGCTCCCATCCAGAGGGAGGCCCAGACGGTGAGGTCGAGGGGGGCGGGCATCCAACCCATAAAAACGATAACCCAACCAAAGGCGATCAAGGTGTAAGGTGAAAGAGGTTCTTCGGGAGATCCGCTTCCTCCTTGGCCAAGAGCCAGGATAACCGCCAGAACAGTGGAGAGGGCAAGAAGGGAAATGATGGTTTTGGCGGTGATGTCCAGGGCCCGATAGCGCCCACCGAGGGCAATCGCAACGCAGGCCAGGGTGACCAGAACAGTTAGGAATACCGGATTGACTTCATTGAAAATGGGTAGGTAGGTCAGCAAAAATCCGGTGATTAGGGCGACTCCCCCGATAGACCACCCGGCGTTGAGCAGGGTAAAGACCAAATACGTATTAAGATAGCCGCGGCCCAATCGCTGGTAGCCGTGCAGAAGAGTTTCGCCAGTTGCGGCGGTATAGCGCTGGCCATAAAGAAAGAAGGGGTATTTGAAGAGATTGGCCAAAATCAGCATCGGCAGCAGAGCCCATCCGAAATCTGCTCCAGCTTGGGTGGAGGAGAGAATATGGCTGCCGCCGATGGCCGCCCCGGCAACCAAAATGCCTGGCCCGAGGGCTTTGCGCAGAGAGGGTTTGGTGGACAGAGGTTCTGACATGTGGCATAAAATTTAAGGTCTTGAGGCGAATCGCAATGCGAAAAAGTTGGGAAAGCGTTCTCCGGTTGGAAAGATTTACCGCATTGTCACGATCCCCTTGGTTGACAAACAAGCCGGGGATTCTTTAACTGAGGCATTGTGAGCGAGTTTGTTCTTAGCCATCAGGTTTTAGTTCTCAACCGACTCTGGCAAGCGGTGAACGTGGTCGATGTGCGGAGAGCTTTTTGTCTTCTCGCCCAAGACCATGCCAGAGTCATTCACGAGGAGGATGAAACTTTTCGTGTCTTCAATACTATGGAATGGTTTGATTTTTCCCGTGAATCGGAGAAGGATGGGGATGATCTCTTTATCCATACGGTACGGCAAAAGATTCGTCTACCGCAGATTATTCTCCTCACCGTTTTTGATAAACTTCCTTCCAAAGAGTTGAAATTTACCCGAAATAACGTGTTCGAGCGGGATAAGCATTGTTGTCAGTATTGTGGTAAGAAATTCGATCGGAAGGAGTTGAACCTCGACCACGTCATTCCCCGTGATTATGGCGGTAAAACCTCTTGGGAAAACATCGTCTGTTCGTGCGTGCCTTGTAACATGCGGAAAGCCAACCGCCTCCCGCATGAGGCGGGAATGCGCCTGATCCGGGAGCCGTCCAAGCCCAAATGGCGTCCTTTTGTGAGTACCATTGTCCGCAATCCGGCCTATAAATCCTGGCGCCACTTTTTGGATGTGGCCTATTGGAACGTTGAGTTGGACGAAGGGTAGGAAATTCCTTGCGCCTTGCTGCCGCGACGAACGGGAGGAGTGGGTTTAGGATCGATCTTTTCTCTGAATCGCTGCATTCTTGATAACCATGGATCAGCCGGAGCAGATGGATTTTTTCGGAAACACGAAACCTACCGATGCAGGAGCCTCGGGGGAGGCCCCTGCGCAAAAGTCTGGCAGCGCCGAAAAGGCGAATTCCCGTATCCGCCCGTTGGCGGCCCGTATGCGTCCGCGCACGCTGGGAGAACTCGTTGGGCAAAGGCACTTGTTGGGTGAGAAGAGTCTTTTGGTGCGTCTGTTGCGTCGAGGTGACCCAGGCAATGTTTTGTTGTATGGACCGCCGGGTTGCGGAAAAACCAGTCTGGCCGAGGTCATTGCCCGGGAAACGCGCTGCCGTTTTGTTCGGGTCAATGCCGTGCAGAGCAATGTCGCCGAGTTGCGACGGCTTCTTGACGGCGCCAAGCGTATCGGAGATGGGAAAACGGTGCTGTTTATCGACGAAATTCATCGCTTTAACAAAGCGCAACAGGACCTACTCTTGCCCGATGTGGAGGAGGGGCATTTGCGTTTGATTGGGGCTACTACCCACAATCCCGGTTTCTACGTCATTCCCCCTTTGGTAAGTCGGAGCCAATTGTTTCGCTTGGAACCTTTGGCGGTTGAGGATCTGATTACGGTGATTGTCCGCGCGTTGGAGGATTCCGAGAGGGGCTTGGGCGACAAGGGCTTGCAAGTGGAAGAGGGCGTTCTGCATGATCTCGCTCTTTTGGCCGACGGCGATCCGCGTAAGGCTTTGAACGCACTGGAAGTTTTGGCAGGGATGAAAGAAGCCGGAGAGTGTTTGACCATTGAAGATCTGAAGGATTACGCCCACGAGAGGCAGATTCGTTACGACGCCGATGAAGACGAGCATTACGATACGATTTCGGCCTTTATCAAGAGCATCCGCGGAGGGGACCCCGATGCGGCGTTGTACTGGTTGGCGAAAATGCTGGCCGGGGGCGAAGATCCGCGTTTTATCGCCCGGAGATTAGTCATTCTGGCGTCCGAGGATGTCGGACTGGCCGACCCTGCGGCTTTGCCTCTGGCGGTTTCGGTTTTTCAGGCTTGTGAGATGGTCGGCCTGCCCGAAGCAGAGCTGACCTTGGCTCACGGGGTTACCTATCTGGCTACGGCCCCGAAAAGTAATACCGCCTACCGGGCTCTGGCTGCCGCGAAAAAACATATCCGTGAAAATCCGGTGCAGCCTGTTCCTCTGCCCCTGCGTGATAAAGGCGGTTCGGCTTCCAAACGAGTTGGGCATGGGGCCGGGTATAAATACAGCCATGACTTTCCCGAAGCGATTTCCGGGCAGGCCTATTGGGAGGAAAGCACCGTTTTCTATGAATCTGGCCCCAATGGTGCTGAAAAAGAAATCGCCGAGCGCTTGGCCCGATGGAGGGAGTTGCGGCAGGATATTCGTGGAAAAGAAAGCCCGAAATCGGGAAAATCGGATTGCTCTTAAGGTTGGAGCGCACATTCTAAAATTCAAATTTTTCTATATGAGTACAACAGAGTTTATTATTCGGGAAGCCCGACTGGAGGATACCCGCCGCGGGGTGGTTGAGCTATCCCGTGATTGGGTGGATAAAAAAGACCCGCCCATGCGCTTGCGCACCAGCCGGGATCCCGGAAAAATCAGTTGGCGGCGAATGGATCCCGCGGGATGGGCCTTACGAAGTGGCTTCACCGCTTTCGGACGGCGGTTGTTTTTTGTTTGGGATCCCCGCCATGCCCCATGGGTTGGCCCGGATGAGGAGATTTTCGTCGCGGGTGACTTTACGGGCTGGGCTGATGCGGTTCTTTCCGACCGGTGGCAATTACGGCGACAGGAGTGGTTTGGCCAAGCGGCGGCAGTCCTTGAACTGCGCGTTCAGCCGGGGTTTCTCAAAAAAGGTTATCGTTTTAAATTCGTAACCGGAGAAGGACAATGGTTGCCGGTCCCGCGGGAGTCGGCTAATTGGGAGCAAGATGAGGAGGGCAATGAAAATTATCGTCTGGAGGCCGAACGAACGGGGGCTCACACCTTTGCCTTCGAGGCCGAAAGAGATATTTTTCTTGACGAACAGTTGGCCGTTGAGTGGGAAGGTGAAGAAGACGTAGACCCTTACGCCCTCTGGCCAAACCAGGTCTTTACCAAAGCTCTGGACACCGGACCTTTGGGAGCCATTCCGGATGGTGAGGGGACCCTGTTTCGGGTCTTTGCCCCCAGAGCCGGGCAAGTTTGGGTTTCCTGTTTTGCCTCCTTGCGGGAAAAAAACAAGGCAGAAAAGGTTCCGTTGGAGAGGGATGGCTCGTTGTGTTGGAAAATCCATCTGCCAGGCTCCCATGAGGGATGGTTCTATTGGTTTCATGCCGAGGGTCCGGAGGGGCAGTGGAGCCATTTCGACCCGGAGCATCCTATCCTCGACCCTTACGCCCGCGCCACCGTTGGGCCCAAAGGTCCGGGGATTATTGTCTCCGATCAAAGTTTGTTGTTCGACTTCTCGCCTTTTCAGCCTCCGTTCTGGCATGATCTGACTATTGTTGAGGCCCATGTGCGGGATTTGGCGGCCAAGGCTCCGGTGAAAATGAAAAAACGCGAGCGGGAAGGCTTTGTAGGCCTGCGCAAATGGGTCGAAGCCGACGACTTCTACCTGAGTGAACTGGGAACCAACGCGGTGGAGCTACAGCCATTACAGGAGAATGATGCGGTCCGCCGTTCGGAATATCACTGGGGGTATATGACCATCAATTATTTTGCTCCCGAAAGCTCCTATTCCATGCGACCGGAAAAAGCCTCCGGCATACGGGAGTTGCAGGAAATGGTCGAAGCCTTCCACCGAAGAGGGCAGGCCGTGATTGTTGACGTTGTTTACAATCATGTCGGGGTACCCGGGCATCTGTTGTATTTGGATAAGTACTACTATTTCGAATTGGCTCCGGACGGGTCTTTGGAAAACTGGAGTGGCTGTGGGAATGATCTTCGCACCTCTGCCGCCATGACCCGTCGCCTTATCCTCGACAGCTTGGAATATTGGGTGAAGGTTTTCAATGTGGATGGCTTCCGTTTTGATCTGGGCGAATTGGTTGGGGTCGAGACTTTACGCGAGGTGGAGAAACACCTTAAGGCGATCAAGCCGGGAATTATTCTCATCGCCGAGCCTTGGAGCTTTCGTGGCCATATCGCCCAAGCCCTTCGCTCGACCGGTTTTAGTTCGTGGAACGACGGCTTTCGCGATTTTGTCCTCGAATATTTACGGGAAGAGGGAAACCACGACGGACTTCGGTACTTCCTCACCGGATCGCCAGATCATTTCGCGGCATGGCCCGCCCAAACGGTCAATTACTGCGAATCGCACGATGATTACACTTGGATCGATCGCATTACCGAGAACGATGACCACAATGGTCGTCATCCCACCGACATGGACCGGCGACGCTCCCACCTGATGGCCGCGATGATTATGGGTTCCGTGGGGATTCCCATGTTTCATGCCGGACAGGATTACCTGCATTCCAAAGAGGGCGATCACAATACCTACCAAAAAGGCCACCTCAATGAGATCGATTACCAGTTGATGAAAGAGCGTGGTGACAGCCATCGGTATTTTGCCCATTGGATCCGTTTCCGTTTGTCTCCCGCAGGTCGGTCGTTACGGCTGAGCCGGCGTCCGGCGGACAATTTTTTCCGGTTTTATTATGGAGATGGGAATTCCGCTATGGCGGTCCACTTTAATGCCAATGGAGAAATTCCCGGACCGCAATTGCTTTTGGCGATCAATCCTCATTCTCACCCGGTTCATCTGGGGTGGGGCGAAGATCCCCAATCCTGGCGCTTACAGGCTGATGCCGATCGGTTTTTCTGGGATGAGGAAAGTGAGGAGAGTGGGGCACTTTTGACCCACGAAGCGATCCAGCTCGGGCCCGTCGAATGTGGACTTTGGGTGAAGGAACCGAACTGATCATACGGTTTCATGCAAGGCTGGTACGACCGGTGGAAGAACTAGTTGAAAGGTCCAGTCCTGCAGCTACCGTCGATTCTATCGACACCGCATTGCTTTCTTCTATAATCGCCTTGGAATTTCATCGCTTAAAGCTTTGAAAATGGGGTGGAAGACGGGACTTGAACCCGCGGCCCCTGGTACCACAAACCAGTGCTCTAACCAACTGAGCTACATCCACCACAAGGGAAAGATCTTATTTAGAATAAAAATCACTCTACCCGTCAAGCCTGTTTCGTTACAAAAATCGTCTTCAGCGCTTCCAGGACTCCTTGCCCAGCGATTCCTTCGGCGATTATGCCACGGTGTTTGCGCAGGGCCTCCTTGACTTCCGGGATCGCATTTTCGGGGGCGATGAGGTGTTCGGCAGCAGTCGGTTCGAGCATCGCTAAATCGTTGAAATTATCCCCTGCGGCACATACTTCCGAAGGACTCAGGGACAACATTCGCGACAGTTCCCGAAGAACGGCGCCTTTATGATAGTTTACGTGGCAAAAACGTAAATAAATACCGTTTCTTTGGTAGCTGAAATCAGCCGAGGACGAAAAAAAGTCATCCATGCGCAGAACGATCTGGGCAAGTTCTTGCTCCGTCGAGGCTTCAATCCCCACAAACCGCCCTTCTTCGAAGACCGGGTTGGCGGTAGTTTCCTGTTCCAGGAATCGATGAAATGAGTCCAGTTGTGGCGTGATCTTTTCCTCCAAAGCCAAATGATCCTCCTGGCAGCGCTCGTTCCAGGCAAGATGAGGAATCCAGGCGGAGGGCGCTCCTTCCTCCGCCGGAAGATGAATCTCGCGTTCCATTGTGAGGAGAAAGTCAGGCTTCGCGGAGATCTGATACTCCTCCAGCCCATACAAGGTAAAATCAAGATCCCTGCCAGTGTTGATCGCCCAAAGAACCCCGTGCTCTTTTTGTAAGTAGGAAAAAAAGTCCCACAACGGCTGGAAATCCTCCGGATCGTGATCGTGGTGGACGAGCGTGCCGTCAAAATCGGTGCTGATCAATTTAGGCAGGGAAGAAGGCATTTGCTGCACACTATGGGAAAAGTCCCAACCAGTAGCAAACCGGTTCGGGAAATTTTGCGATTCATTACGCTGTCAATAGTCTAGGGACAGAATCTAAAAAAAGGACCCTGCAGGGCCTGATTGTAAAAAATGTTACGAGGGCGAAAAACCTCTTCCATCTGACATGCTTCCTGCTTGCGCAATAATGAAGGATTTCCCTTTATTTTTTCGATGCGCTTGAAGAAAAAACAACGCCCCGCCGAAGCCTTTCAAATGGCCCCTATGATTGACATGGTATTTTTACTACTGGTGTTTTTTATGACCGTAGGAACCTTGGCGCAGGCCGACCGAACGGTCGAATTGGATTTGCCGGAATCGGAGGAATCACGGGTTCCCGAAGATTTGTCAGGCCGGGGAATCATATCGGTACGGGAAGACGGAGCTATTTTTTTGGGTGGGAACGAGGTAACCCTGGCCGAAATGCAGGCGCGAATTGGCTCCGAAATTCGTCGCAACCCTGAACTGCGGGTTCAGGTGCGGGCGGACGCGGGCACTCCCTTCCGGGAAATTCGCCGGATTCTCAATGCTTGCGCTGAGGAGGGGGCTTTTGATGTGATCTATTCTACCTATCAACCATACTAGAAAATGGCCGTCAAGGTTCGTAAAAAAGAGACCCCACAGGGAGAAATTCCCATTGCTCCCATGATTGATGTGGTTTTTCTGTTGCTCATTTATTTTATGGTGAGTGCAAGCTTGCACCGTGAGGAGGCGGATATTCGTTTTCAATTGCCGGGCACGGTAGAGCAGGAAACGGCCTTGGAAATGCCCGATGAACAATTTATTGAGATCACCGCTGAGGGACGGGTTATCGTGAATGACTTTGAATATGATTCCCCCCAGGCCCGAAGGCTGATTGAACTGGAGGCTATGCTGACCCGCTTTCAGGAAACGAGTCGGGCGAACCAAGGCGAGGCGATCGTTACTTTGCAACCCCATGCCGATACCCCGCACCAGAATATTGTCCGAGTTTTGGACGCCTGCTCCGCGGCGAATATTTCCGCCGTGAATTTTGCCCTTGGGGAAGACGGGATTTAAATTTATAAATCCCCTATGTCAGACTCCAAACAAGTTACCTGGGGAGGTCGTTTCTCGGATGGCCCCTCCGATTTAATGCTTCGCTTCAGTGAATCCGTCTCCTTCGACGCTCGTCTTGCCAGATACGATGTCCAGGTCAATAAAGCTCATTCGGCCATGCTTGCCAAAGTAGGTATCCTGACGGAGGAAGAAAAGTTTTCGATTCATGACGGGTTGGATCGTTTTCTTGATCGACTGAAAAAAGGAGAGATCCAGTGGGATCCGGCACTGGAAGATGTTCACATGAATATCGAGCAGGCTCTGACCAAGGAAGTTCCGGCTGCCGCGAAAATGCACACCGGGCGTAGCCGCAATGATCAGATTGCCACCGACATGAGGCTTTTTTTCAAAGAGGCTTCAACCCAAATTCGAAGCTCGTTGAAATCCGGTTTGGGAATTTTACTAGAGAAGGCCAAGGCTTTCGAGGACGTGATGATTCCCGGGTACACCCATTTGCAGAGAGCCCAACCGGTTTCAGTGGCCCATCATTTGCTGGCCTACATGGAGATGTTTTTGCGGGATTATCAGCGCTTTGGGGCCGTTTGGGAAGCGGCCAACGAATGCCCTTTGGGCTCGGGCGCATTGGCTGGCAGCACTTTGCCCCTGGATCGGGAGGAAACCGCAAGGCTCCTGGGGTTTGTGGATAGTCAGGGGAACCCCCGGCTAACCGCCAACAGTATGGATGCCATCAGTGACCGTGATGTGTTTCTCGACTTTGCCCAGGCGGCAGCCGTTTCTGGAATCCATTTTTCCCGTTTGGCCGAGGATTTCATTTTATGGAGCTCAAGTGAATTTAATTTCCTCGTCTTGCCGGACGCCTTCTGTACCGGCAGTAGCTTGATGCCTCAGAAAAAAAACCCTGATGCCATGGAACTGCTGCGCGGCAAGGCCGCTCGACTCCAAGGGAATTTGCAAACCTTGATGGTCTTGTGCAAAGGATTGCCGCTGACCTACAATCGGGATCTACAGGAGGATAAACCTCCTGTTTTTGATAGTTACGATCACCTGACAATCTCTCTGGAAGTGCTCGCAGGTTGCCTGGAAGGCATGGATTTTCGTCGGGACGTTTGCGCTCAGGCCGTAGCCGATCCGCTTTTATTGGCCACCGATTTGGCCGATTATTTGGTTCAGCGAGGAGTCGCCTTCCGGCGGGCACACCACCTGGTAGGAACGGTTGTCGGGATCGCGGAAAAGGCTAATCTGCCCATTGACCAGTTGCCGGATGAAGAGGTTAGGGGGCTGGATGAGGCATTCGGTTTGGATTGGCGCGATGTTTTTTCCCTCGAACGAGCCAGAAGAGAGCGGCGAAGTTTTGGTTCTCCGGGGATCGGCCCGGTCAAACAAGCCTTGCGAAATTGGGAAGCCCGACTGTCGGAACTGTGACCCTCGCTTAGAAGGAGCTTATGCCAATAAAAAAAGGTCAGGTCGAATTGATAGGGACAGAAAGAAAAATTTCCTTGCCCTATGCCTTGAACCGACGTCGCGGCTTACGCCGTTTGCGATGCTCTTTGGATTTCCAGGGAAGACTTTGTCTGGCCGTGCCGTGGAGTTGTTCGGAGAATCAGGCATGGGACTTTGTCCATAGTAAAGCCGATTGGATCGCCCAGAGGTGGCAAGAAATTCAACAAGAACCGGGGCTATATGAGTTTTTGTCTAAACAAAAATGGCTTTCGCTCGACGGGGAAAAGGTTCCGTTGCGAATGATACAAAGAGAAGATTCCGCAGCCTCTCTGCGAGCCGCTTCCGTGAAGGAAATCGTTTTGCAGATTCCTTCCGCCATGGAAACTGATCGGGATTTCGTTTTGCGCGAAATAATTCTCGGTTTTGCCCGAAGAGTTATTCCCCGCAGAGTGGAAAAGTTAAGTCAGGAGTCGGGGATTTTGTATAACCGAATTGCGATTCGTGACCAGCGCTCGCGTTGGGGTTCTTGCTCATGCTCGGGTACCTTGTCTCTGAATTGGCGGCTCTGCCTGGTTCCTCCCATGGTTCAGGATTACGTTATCTATCACGAATTGGCGCATCGGCGGCAAATGAACCACTCCGTGCATTTCTGGACTGAGGTAAGCCGATGCTGCCCTGAATACAAAAGGTTTGATACCTTTTTGCGTCAGAAAGGAAATCGCTATATGAGGTTGGGAAGAACGGGGGAAGCATGAACGCAAATGCATCAGAATCCGTAAAGGAAGCGTGGGAGCAATGGCACGAGCTATGGGTATTTCCATGGCTACGGCACCTCGAAACGGAAAGACGGCTTTCAACGTATACTCTGCGCAATTATGAAGGTGCTCTGCGCACTTTTTACCAATGGGGAAGAGAACAGAAGGTGGATTTGCGTCAACCCGATTCCCTGGACCGGCGAACCGTACGCTCTTACCTGGTTGACCTGCAACGGAAAGTGAAAAGAACAACCTTGCATCATCAGGTTTCTGGAATCCGGGGGTTTTTCAACTATTGGATTCGTCAGCGGAAACTTGAAAAAAATCCCTTCGAGGCGGTCACTTTGCCAAAAATGCAAAAATCCCTACCCAAGTTCCTAACCCAGCCCGATATTGAAAAACTTTTTCGAGGGCCCCTGGAACGGTTGAAAGAAAAGGAAATTCCGGCCTCACAGGCATGGCGGGATTTGTTGGTTTTAGAGCTTCTTTATGGGGGGGGCTTGCGCGTTTCCGAACTCTGCCAACTCACTTATGGGGCCTTGGACTGGCAAAATGGAGTCGCCCGGATTCTTGGAAAAGGAGGCAAAGAGCGAATGTGTCCACTTGGTCAAACCGCCCTGACCTGTGCCAAAGTCTATCGCGAAAAGTATATTTCTCAGGCAGAGCCCTCCGACCCCTTGGTCGTCAGCAACAAAGGCGAACCCGCGTACCCCCGCATGATTCAACTTCTCTTGAAAACCTATCTCGCACGAGCCGCCTTGCCCATGGACCTCACCCCCCACAAACTCCGTCACAGCTTTGCCACTCACTTGCTCGACAACGGTGCGGGGCTGCGCACCGTCCAGGAACTCCTCGGCCATTCCCGCCTCAGCACCCCCCAAATCTACACCCACGTCACCATGGGCCGTCTCCGCGAAGTCTACGAAAAAGCTCACCCCCGCGCCTAACAACCACATATTTATTTTTTAAGACTTTGTCCCTTGACTATTGACGGTTTTTGGTTTTTTTTGGAGGTATGCGTAAACAACGATTGAAGATAAAGGGGCAGCGGGCTTTGTATCATGTGATGTCCCGGACGGTAAATGGGGAGATCTTTTTCTCGGAGGAGGAGAAAGAGGCGATGCGGCGGATGCTTTTTAAGGTGGCGGGGTTTTGTGGGGTGAAGATCCTGACCTATTGCCTGATGGGCAATCACTTTCATGTGTTGGTGGAGGTGCCGGATGGCCAGGGGATCAAGCTTGATGACGCGGAGTTGTTGCGGCGCTACAGTCTTTTGCATGGGGAAGATGGGGTGCTGCGCAAGAGTGCTCGGGCCCGCAAATATGCGCCGAATACGCCGAACCAAGTGGAGCGGACGTTGAAGGATGGGGGTGAGGAGGCGGAGAAAATGAGGGCGAGTCTGCGTTCGCGAATGCACGATTTGTCGGCCTTTGTGAAGATTTACAAGCAACAAGTCAGTATTTGGTACAATGCGAACCATGACCGCTATGGTCCATTGTGGAGTGATCGTTTCAAGAGTGTCTTGGTGCAGGGGAGTGGGAGTGCATTGTTGGTGATGGCGGCGTATATTTATTTGAATCCGGTACGGGCGGGCTTGGTGGAGGATCCGCGTGATTATGCTTTTAGTGGATACGGGGAGGGGGAAAAGGAGGGTAAGCCGCAGGCAAAGTTGGTGGATATTTTGCGGGGCCTGCGAGGGGACGAATGGGGTCTGGAGGTTTTACTGGAGTACCGGTTGCTGCTTTTGGGACAAGCTGGAGGTACGGGGGCGAAGGAGGAGATCTCTGAGATCCTTTCAGCTAGAGCAATGGCGAGTGATGCAAAGCAGGGAAAAGACCGGCAAATTTTGAAAGCTTTTTCCAGAGGAATCGTTATGGGAACACAGGTTTTTGTTGAAAATTGTTATCAAATTTTGGGAATCCATCAAAAGGCCTTCGAATTTCCGGACGAGATGCCCGGAGTGTCGGTAGGGCAAAAACAGTTTCGGGAGCGAGGGAGTTTCAAACCTTAGACAATTCCCGTCCTTGGTTTTTTATTCAAAAAACAAACTTGCGGGAAGATGAAGTAAGAGGTGGGATAGGTTAATGGAACTCACCCTAACAACTCCGGCTGTTTTATTTCCGGCGGTATCTTTGTTGCTTTTGGCCTATACCAATAGATTTTTGGCTATTGCGGGGATTGTAAGGAATCTGGTGAATCGTCCGGATGTGGCGCATGATGAAAACACGCTTCAGCAGATAGGAAATTTGCGAAAACGGATTCAACTGATCAAATGGATGCAGGCTTCGGGGATTGGGAGTTTATTTTTCTGCGTGGTTTCGATTCTTCTGTTGTATTTTGGGTTGGCCTTTGCGGGAAAAGCGACGTTTGCCTTTTCGCTATTTCTCATGCTGCTTTCCCTAGCGGTTAGTTTCACGGAAATTGTGATGAGTGGGATTGCCTTAAATGTAGAATTGAAACGGGTTTTGGATCGTAAGTGAATAGATGAAAGTTATTTATGTATTTATGGATTGTCAATATTTAGGGAATGTCCCTTAAATTTGAATTTCGGCTGGGAGCGGGATTTTAGGGGGGTTAGGATTTTTGGGGTTTCTTGGCGATCAGTCTGTCGAGGTTGTAGGCACCGGGTCCTTGTAGCTGGAGGATGAGCAAAGCAGGGATGAAAACCAAAACGTGGTGGGTGGGAAATAATTCACCGCTGAAAAGTAAGGCGATACCGATGGTCACTAGCATGAATTGTACGGCCCAGGCGGAAACGCGGTGGAAAAGTCCGAGAAGGAGGGTTATGCCAAAAATCAGTTCGGCCCAGGGGAGGGCATAGCCGTAGGGAGCCATGAGAAGATCGGGAATAAAATCAGGTTGACGATTTTGGAAGCCATCGCCTCGGAAGAAACTTCCCAGCCCGTTGCTAATTTCCCCTCCGACTTTTCGCCAGCCCGCGAAGGCAAAATACCAGCCCAAAATGAGGCGGAGGAGAAATAGGGAGAAATTGTTTGCGTCAGGTTTGGAGAATGACATTTTTCAAAGGGGCCGCAATTAGAGGAAAAGTCAAGGGGACGAAAAAAAAGCGGGTCCGAAAGGACCCGCTTTGTGGGGAAGGTTTATTACATTGAAAGATCAGACTTCCAGTTGGGGGCGATCGGGTTTGGGCCAGTCGATGTGGAAGAATTTCCCGCGAGGTTGGTCCACTCGTTCATAGGTATGGGCGCCAAAGAAGTCCCGTTGTGCCTGCAAGAGGTTGGCGGGTAAGCGATCAGAGCGGTAACTGTCGAAATACGACAGAGCTGAGCTAAAAGCAGGAGTCGGAATGCCGTGCAGGGCGGCCGTGGCGACAACTTTCCGCCAGTTGGCCTGAGCTTTCTCGATTTCCGCGTTGAAGTACGGGTCGAGGAGAAGGTTGGCCAGTTTGGGATCCCGTTCGTAGGCCTCGGTGATCTTTTGGAGGAAGCGTGCTCGAATGATGCAGCCTCCGCGGAAGATTTTGGCGATTTCGCCGAAATTCAAGGTCCAGTTGTATTCATCCTGAGCCGCCCGCATGAGTTGGAAGCCTTGGGCATAGGAGCAAATCTTGGCACAGTACAAGGCGTCGCGGATGGCGGTTATGAATTCCTCCTTATTTCCATCGAAAGGGTTTTCTTGGGGCCCTTTGATGATTTTAGAGGCTTCTACACGTTCTTCTTTAACCGCGCTTACGCAGCGGGCGAAAACGGCTTCGGCGATGGTGGGTGCGGGAACCCCCATGTCGAGGGCGCTTACGGAGGTCCATTTGCCAGTTCCCTTCTGCCCGGCGGTGTCGAGGACAATGTCGACAAAATCTTTGCCAGTGACGGGGTCTTTTTGTTGCAGAACGTCGGCGGTTATTTCGATGAGAAAAGAATCGAGGTCCCCTTCGTTCCACTGGGAGAAGGCTTGCCCCATTTCGGGACCGGAGAGCCCGAGAAGATTTTTCATCATGAAATAGGCTTCGCAGATCATCTGCATATCGCCGTATTCGATGCCGTTGTGCACCATTTTGACATAATGGCCAGCGCCATCAGGGCCGATATGGGTGGTGCAGGGAACGCCTCCTGAAACCGGCTTGCCCGGTTCCGCGCCTTCCAGGGGTTTCCCGGTTTCAGGATCAACCTTGGCGGCAATGGCTTCCCAGATGGGTTTTAGTTCCTCCCAGGCTTCGGCATCTCCGCCTGGCATAAGGGAGGGGCCGAACCGAGCGCCTTCTTCGCCGCCGGAGACTCCGGAGCCCATGAAACGGAGGCCTTTTTCGCGAAGTTCCTTTTCCCGGCGAATGGTATCGATCCAATAGGCGTTGCCGCCGTCGATAATAATATCGTTTTTATCCAACAACGGGACCAAGCTGTTGATGACCGCATCGGTGGGTTTACCCGCCTGGACCATGATAATGATTTTGCGTGGTGATTTGAGGGATTGCACGAATTCCTCCGGAGTTTTGGTACCGATGAGCTTTCCCGGAGTGTTGGGATTCGCTTCAAGAAACGCGTCCGTTTTGCTGGTTGTCCGATTGTAAACGGAAATGGGAAAGCCGTGGTCGGCGATGTTGAGGGCGAGGTTTTGTCCCATAACGGCAAGACCGATGAGACCGATTTCTGATGTCGCTTTTTCCATAAGTTTGTCTTTTTACGATTAGGCTGCGTGAAACGCAAAGTTTTTACCTTACGGAGTTCCGGCTAAAAATGGCAAAGCAAATTAGCCCGGTCCGAGAAAATTTTTGCGAAAGCGGGTGGGGAGGATTTTCATTTTTTGATCTTTTCCCATTACCTCTGATCTGTTTTACTAGAGAGTTTTACCGCGTTTCTTCTGCGGGAGGACAAATTAAGTTTTTACATCATGAATACTCAAAAGCAGTCTGTAATCGTCTACGACACCACGCTGAGGGATGGGACCCAGGGTGAAGGAATTTCTTTTTCGGTCGCCGATAAGTTGCGGTTAACGGAGAAGATGGATCAGTTTGGTTTTGATTATATTGAAGGCGGCTGGCCGGGGTCGAATCCCCGGGATATGGCTTTCTTTGAGGCGGTCAAGGGTATGGATTTACAGCATTCGCGTATCGCGGCGTTTGGGTCGACGCGGAGGGCGCAGACGCCGGTGGAAGAGGATGCGCAGCTTAAGTTGCTTTTGGAGGCTGAGACCCCGGTTGTAACGATCTTCGGCAAAAGCTGGTTGCTTCATGTTACGGAGGTTCTGCGCACCACGGCGGAGGAAAATGTGGCGATGATCGGAGATTCTGTTCGTTATCTGGTGGAGCAGGGTCGGGAGGTCGTCTATGATGCCGAGCATTTTTTTGACGGGTATTGTGATGATCCCGACTATGCGCTATCGACTTTGCGTGCGGCAGCGGATGGTGGGGCCTCATTCTTAGTATTGTGTGATACCAATGGCGGCAAGTTGGTCGATGAAATTGAGGAAATCACGGCTCGGGTGGTTCAGGAATTTCCCGATACAAAAGTGGGGATGCATTGTCATAATGATTCCGGTTTGGGCGTTGCCGTTTCGCTGGCCGGGGTGAAGGCTGGCGCTCGGATGGTGCAGGGAACGATGAATGGTTATGGGGAGCGCACGGGAAATGCCAATCTTACCACAATTATCCCGAATTTGAGTTTAAAAATGGGTTATCCCCTGCACTGTGAGAAGAATTTGCCGAAACTGCGGGAGATTTCCTTGTTTTTCGACGAATTGGCAAATCTTCGTCCGAACACGAAGGATCCCTTTGTTGGGGCCTCAGCGTTCGCGCATAAGGGAGGGGTGCATGCCAATGCAGCATGGAAGGTGGCGCGCAGCTACGAGCATATCGAGCCGCAGAAAGTGGGAAATCGTCAGCGCGTTCTTATTTCCGACATGTCGGGCCGGACCAGTTTTATGATGAAGGCTAAGGAGTTGGGGATCAACTTTGATGAAAAGGAGGTGGATCTCAAGAAAATGCTGGAGGAGCTCAAGGCGTTGGAATTCCGTGGATATGAATATGAAGCGGCGGATGCCTCCTTTAAATTGTTGGTAAACAAGTGGCTTGAACAGCATTCGGATTTCTTCGAGGTGGAGGGATATCGGGTAATCGTAGAGCGCCGAGGGGGGAATGGAGTAATCTCTGAGGCGACGGTTAAGCTAAAAATAAACGGGGAGAGCATTCATACCGTAGCGGAATGCCGCGGGCCGGTGGAGGCCTTGGACCGTGCTTTGCGAAAGGGTTTGGAACAGGCTTATCCGGAGGTTGGAGAGGTTTCCCTGCGCGACTTTAAGGTCCGGATTCTCGAAAGTACCCGGGGCGCCAATGCGAAAATTCGGGTTTTGGTGGAATCCTCTGACGAAACCAGGATCTGGGGGACGGTAGGGGCCTCGGACAACATTATCGAGGCCAGCTGGGAGGCTCTTCGGGATGCCTTTGAGTATAAAATTCTGACGACCCGTGATTGATGGTGGGTGGTGTGAAATTATCGGCTGGTCAGGACTTCTTGCCTTGAAGTTATCTATCCGATAAAAGGCTTTTATGAAAATTATCATTATCGGCGCGGGGGAGGTTGGTCGCCATCTTTGTGATATTCTTAGTGAGGACAGTCACGATGTCACGGTGATTGAAGCGGATGAAGGTCTGGCGCGGGAAATCGATGAGCAATTTAATGTGCGGGTGGTTTCAGGAAATGGCAGTTCGGCCCATGTTTTGCAGAGTGCCGGGGTGAAGAAGTGCCAGCTTTTTCTGGCGATGACCAGTGACGATGGGACAAATATACTTTCATCCTCGATAGCCAAGGCCATGGGGGCAGAGGTTACGGTGGCGCGAATTCATGACCGGACTTACCATGAATCCGAGGTATTGAATTATCAAAAGCACTTTGGGATCGACCATCTCCTCAACCCGGAGGCCTTAACGGCGGTTGAGTTGGCCAAATCGATTCGTCATCCGGGTCGGGTGGCGGTGGAGTATTTTGCGCGAGGAAAGATTGAGGTCCAGCAACTCAAGCTCAATGCCCAGTCCAAGTTGGTGGGAACGCCGCTCAAAGATCTGCGACTGGATCCGGGAATTCGTATAGGATTTGTTTACGGCAAGGAACGTCAGGAAGTGGCTAATGCGGAGACGGTTCTCCGAGAGGATGACATGGTTACCGTTTTTGGAAGTGCGGAAATTTTGGACCAGACCCGACGTCTTTTTAAGCCTGAATTGGATAAGCAGCGGGTAACTATCGTACTTTATGGCGGAGGGGATACGGCCATTTCTTTGGTCCGACTTTTAAGTCATCCCCGTTTCAAGATTCGGATAATGGAGCCTGACCCTGATCGTTGCGAGCAATTGGCCGAAGTTTTCCCACATGTTACAATTATCAAAGGAAACGCGACCTCGCTGCGTCTTTTGGAAGAGGAGCAGGTAGGATCGGCCGATTATTTTGTGGCCTGCACCAAAGACGATGAGGATAACATAATGACCTGCATTCAAGCTTCCAAATTGGGGGCCAAGCATTGTTTATTGCTGATTAACCGGGCTGATTATTTGCAGGTGATAGACCGCCTGAAGGAGACCCTGGGGCTGGAGTTGGTGGTTTCGCCCCGTCTGGCTACGGCCAACCAGGTGAAGCGCTACGCGAACCGCAAACCCTATTTCGTGCTGGCTAATTTGCCCGGTGAAAGTGGGCAAATCCTGGAAATCCGGGTGCAGAAAAAGAGTTCTGTGGTGGGTATGAAGCTTCGGGATATTAAGTGGGCAGGCCCCTGCGTGGTGGCGGCGCTGCTGCGCGGACATGAAGTAAAAGTCCCCGGCGCGGAAGATGAGGTTTGGGCCGGAGACCGTTTGGTTTTGATCGCGGCAAACGATCACGCGAAAGAGGCGGTGCGCCAGTTGGCCCCCTGATGGCAGGACTTTACCAACGATGAATTACTCATTTATTTTCCGTTTGTTGTCCTATGTTTGCGGGGCGCTGACAATGACCTTTCTACTGTGCGCGGGGATTGCGGTGATTCACCTTGCGGAACCGGGGGAAGGGGCGGCTTTAGGGGCTTTCTTTTGGTCGGCTTTGACGACTTTTGTGGTAGGGATAACGCTTTATCTATTGGGGCGTAGTGCCAACAACAAAGTTTTCCGCAAGGAAGCATTGGCGTTGGTGGGCTTGAGTTGGATTCTGGCAAGCATTCTGGGAACCATACCTTTTCTTCTGGGCATTCCGGGAATCAGTGTTGCGGATGCTTTTTTTGAGTCGACAAGCGGGCTTACGACAACGGGTTCAAGTGTATTAAGTGATTTGGAGGAGTTGCCTTTCAGCTTGTTGTTTTGGCGTCAGATCAGCCAGTGGATGGGAGGGATGGGAGTTATTGTGTTTTTTGTCGCCATTCTCGGACATCTTGGGGTGGGGGCGAAGATGCTTTTCACCAATGAATCCACCTCGAGGGCGGCAGATTTTGACCAAGGGCGCGTTCAGACCGGAGTAAAAAGGCTCTTTATGATTTACCTGGGGCTGACGGTTTTTTGTTTTTTGAGTCTTCTGGCTACGGGATTGGGGTGGTTTGAAGCAATCGCGCATACTTTCACGACGGTTGCCACGGGGGGCTTTTCCACGCGCTCTGGAAGCGTATCAGACTTGGCCAATCCGGCGGCGGAGTGGGTCATGATCGGGTTTATGATTCTTGGCAGTTGCAGTTTTTTCTTTTTGCTAAGCTTCGTCCGCCAGCGTTGGAAAGAGGTTAAAAACTTCACCGAGGTGAAGATCTACCTTTTGCTACTCTTTTTCGCAACGATCGCGGTATTTCTTTCACTAAGTTTTGCGGGATTGCCGTTTGATTCCTATGGGCATCAATTTAGGGCGGCTGCTTTTCAGGTCGTTTCACTGGCCAGTACCTGTGGCTATGTCACGGAAGATTATGACGCCTGGCCGATTTTCACCCATGGTCTTTTGCTGGTGCTGATGTTGGTGGGTGGGTGTTCGGGCTCAACTGCCGGAGGGCTTAAGGTGGTAAGGCTCTTGGTTGGGGTCAAGATCGCCTTAAACAGTTTGGAAAAGACCTATCGAAGCCATGTTGTCCGGCCGGTGATTGTCAACGGTCGACCTCTGGACACCAACTACCGGGATGACGTGTTGGTTTATATTGTGATTTTAGTGCTTATTTTGGTGTTTTCGATTCTCGTAGTCTCATTGGCCGAAAATTCTCTTGGTTTAGAGGGGGTCATTTCGGCTGTTATAGCAACCCTTTTCAATATTGGTCCGGGCTTTGGAGAAGTCGGGCCTACGGAAAACTTTTCTCATCTCAATGGATTTACCAAAGTGTACCTCAGTATTTTGATGATTATCGGGCGGATTGAGTTGTTTGCGATCCTGGTCTTGTTCACCCCGGCTCTGTGGAAGAGGTTTCATTGAGATTCCGGGGGTTGTTTAGATTTTTATCTCCGCGGTTTGAACAATTCGGTTGGTTTGGATACTAAAAAGCCGCCCCTAGTGGGGCGGCTTTTGGGTGGAAATCAATTGCGGGTTATTGTTTAGAACGGTTTTCCGTTTTTCTTTTTACCACAGAAGGTTACCTCGATCCCCAGTTTCTGGGCCAAAGCGGCTTTGGTGTAGGCGGCTAGGTCGGCTTTGGCAGAGTTCTCGGCATAAGCGACCTGGATATGGTTCGACTGATGTTGAGCCATCATTTGATCACGGGTAACGCCGTAGGTGACCGCATGCATGATGGGCCATTGCGGGGTGGTTTCCTTCCAGCGGCGATCGGTCTCCTTTTTCGGGAGTTCGACAACGCCAGCACGGCCGATGTCCATTTTAAGTTTGCCATTGGCGACATAGACTCTGGACCAAACGATCTCGCCGGGTTTGCTGATCCCTTTGAGAGTTCCTCCCCCGAGGCGGAAATACATGGGAGGTTGGCGTTCTGAGGAGGCACCCTTGAAGCCATTGATAAAGTGGGCGGGAGGGGCCGATCCACTGATCAGAAAGACCCAGACATATTCCCCGGTGGTGCCACTTTGGTCCCAGTCTCCCCAGCGGAGGTCGTGGAGGGTATTCTCCACGGGCTGTTTGAGAGCGGAATGAACCCGATTGGTGAAGAGTCCGTCGAGGCCCGCACACTCATCGACCTCGTTGAAGTGGGTCAATGGCTGTCCCTCACGAATAATCGATCCCTCGGAACCGGTAACTGGCGGACGTTCGCTATTATTGAGCAATCCTTCGACCAGGTCGGAGGCGGGGGCAAGATCCTTGAGGCCTTGTTGGTATTGAATGCCGACGGTTTCACAGCCAAATTCCTCGGCAATGCGTAGAACCGCAATATACATTTTGCATTGTTCGAGAACTTGGGCTTTGGTCAAATCCTTGGTGCCGTCCCGGCCAAAACGAAATGTGACGCCTTTATTTCGGATCCATTTGTAGACTTCCTCAGCCTCCTTGTTGGTGACTTGCGTCATGGCGTAATAGAGGGCGGACTGACTGAGCCGTTCTTTGTAAACGCCGATGGGGAAGAGTAATTCGTCCGGGATGATGGCATTAAACATGCCCATACAGCCCTCATCAAAAACGCCCATAATGGATTTCCGGCGCTGAAGATCCGCAGCGATTTTTTCGGCCACTTTTCGGGCTTTACCGGGGACTTTGGCGTTCCTGAACTTCTTAGTGTGGGCGGTTGGGTGGCTGACTTTTCCGGAACGGAGCCATTTTTTAAGGCCGTTGAGGAAAAAGGCATCGTCGAAGTTTTCGCTCCACAGGGAGGAGTATTTGACGCCCGCCTTGGTCAAGCTGCCGTTCAGATTTAGCATGCCCACCAATCCGGGCCATGTTCCTGACCAGTTGGCCAAGGTGAGGATGGGGCCACGGTGACTGATCAATCCATGCAGGATGTGGTGGCTGTATTGCCACACGGTTTCGAAAACGATGAGGGGGGTATCGGGATCGATTTTGCTGAAAACCTCCATGCCTTCCTTCTGACTTCCGATAAAGCCATGTCCCTCGTCTTGTTTGTAGGGATGGGCACGCACGAGGTCGTAGCCGAAGTCGGCGAGGACGATTTTGAGTTTTTCCTCGGTCTCTGCTTGGTTGGGCCAGCAAACCTGATTGGCAGAGAGACGAAGGTCGCCATTCGAGACGAGGAGGATTTGTTTGTTTTTCGCGGCTTTTTTTTGAGCCGCTGATTTTTTCTTATTTTTTGCCATAAAAAAGAGGGGTGGGGTTAGAGAAATGGCGATCTTTTTACACGCCAACAGGGATATTGAAAAAGTAAAAACTCCTTGCTGTCCAGCGATAAAAGGGCAGGAGAAACATTCTTACAAGTTGCCGAGAGCTTTGGGGGTGGTTTTCTGACCGTTTGACTGCGGTCGTGTTTTTTTGGTTTTCACTTCTTTGCCTTTTCCGCTTGTCAGATGAGTAAAGCAAATTTATTTTGATCCCTTTTAACCTATAACAAAACTATGAAAACAGATACCGTACTAAACTTCCCAAAACCTGAAATCGGACCCGAAATGACTGGCGCCGATGCCGTCGTTGATTGCTTGGTAAGGGAGGGTGTAGAGGTATTGTTTGCCTATCCCGGCGGTGCATCAATGGAGATGCACCAATCCTTAACCCGTAACGATAAGATACGAACGATCCTGCCGCGCCATGAGCAAGGAGGTTCATTCGCTGCCGAGGGCTACGCCCGGGCGACGGGCAAAGCAGGGGTTTGTATGGCCACCAGCGGGCCCGGGGCTACTAATTTGGTCACCGCCATCGCGGATGCTTACATGGATTCTACTCCTCTGGTGGCAATCACCGGGCAGGTTTATCAGAAATTTATCGGTAAAAGTGCCTTCCAGGAAACTGACTTTTTCGGGATGACCCTGCCTATCGTGAAGCACAGTTATCTCGTCCTTAACGTGGAGGATCTGCCCAGGATTATCAATGAAGCCATTCATTTGGCCACTACCGGTCGTCCCGGTCCGGTCGTCGTGGATATTCCCAAGGATGTTCAGCAGGCAAAATTCCGTCCTATTTACCCGCAAAAAACAGAGATTCTTTCGGACCAAGGCTTGCCGCAGGCGACGGATGAGCAATTGAATGAAGTTTTGGAGCTTCTTTCGAAAGCCAAAAAGCCCATGCTTTATGTTGGTGGTGGAATTATCTCCGCCAATGCGGAGCAGGAGTTGAAGGCTTTTGCCGAGCGCGGTGATATCTTCGTGGCCACAACGCTTATGGGAGTAGGCTGTTTCCCGGAAACTCACCCCTTGTCGCTAAAGTGGTTTGGCATGCACGGAACGGTTGCTGGAAACTATGCGGTTCATGAAAGTGATTTGCTTTTCGCCTTTGGCGTTCGTTTTGACGACCGGATTACGGGTGAAGTCACCAAATTTGCCCCGAATGCGACGATTGTCCATGTTGACATTGACCGCTCGGAGCACAATAAGAACAAAATTGTTGATATTCCCATTCATTCGGACATCAAGTACGCTCTGGGACGTTTAAACGAGCTGATGGAGCGTTCCGCCCATGAGGCTCCCGACCGGACTCCCTGGAAAGATAAAGTTCTGGGATGGAAGAAAAAGTATCCGTTTAAGTATGAGGAGAGTAAATTCATTCTTCCACAGGAAGCGATTCGTACTCTCTACGAGGAAACCAAGGGCGAGGCGATTATCACGACCGGTGTTGGACAGCACCAGATGTGGGCCGCGCAATACTATGATTTTGCCCACTCCCGGAGTTTTATCAGTTCCCTTGGTCTAGGGTCGATGGGATACGGATATCCTTCGGCGATTGGAGCCAAGGTTGCCTGTCCCGATCGGGAGGTTATTGATATCGACGGCGACGGTTCTTTTGTGATGAATATCCAAGAGTTGGCGACCGCCAAGATTGAAAAGATCGGGGCCAAGGCGATGGTATTGAACAATCAGCATCTGGGTATGGTTGTGCAGTGGGAAGACCGTTTCTATCAAAGTGTCCGCGGGCATACCATTCTTGGCGACAAGGATAATATCGGAAGTCCGGAAAATATGGGCGGAATTTATCCCGATTTCGTGAAAATCGCCGAAGGCTTCGGGGTCCCGGCCCGCCGGGTTTACCGCCGGGAGGATTTGCGTGAAGCCATTCAGGAAATGTTAGCCGAAGATGGTCCTTTCCTCCTGGATGTCATTGTTCCCTACACCGAACACGTTTTGCCGATGATTCCTGCAGGAAAAACTGTTGACGAAATGATTATTGAATGAGATTCTACTAATTCCCTCCGCCTAGGCGCGCCTCTTGAGCTATGCTCGGGGCGCGCCTTTTTTTTGGAAAATGCCAAAATTCCCACCGGTCGGTTTTGTCCTCGGGGGAATTGTGCTGAGTGATTCGCCGGTTGAGATCGTCGGTGTGGCCGATGTAGAAGCGGCCCTTGGCGTTTTGGAGGATGTAGACGTGGTAGGTCATAGCACTCGCGTGTTAGCAGG
>JAIUMY010000018.1 GCA_022565335.1 Opitutales bacterium | reverse complement strand
GGGCCCGTCGGTCCAGAACGCAGGCTAAAGCCAGCGCTACAGTACCGGGCGCACCGCTTTGGAATCATGGTAGCTGCGCGCTTTAGCCGCAGTTTCGAATGGCCGGGAAGGTCTCTGTTAGCAAGGGAGGTGAGCCCGGTAAAGAAGTCTCTCAAAACAAATTCCGTTGGCGGAAAAGCCCGCGGCGGCGGGTTTTTTCCGGGGAAGAATGTTCGAGCAGCCAGAGTAGCGGCTTGTTGGTGAATTCGGGATAATTCTTTAAATTTTCGACCAGCACGGCACTGGCCAGCGCGTCATAGAGGGCGCAGTGGTAGTGACTCCGGTCCGGAGGGCAAAGCTCACCAGCGTAATGGTCCAAGGTTTCCTGTAAGTCAAAAGCCTCGATCAGCGTTTCCAATTTGGCCGAAGTGAGGCCATCGAAGATGGCGGGAATGAGGCGGCCGGTATCAATCCAGGGGCCCCATTCGCTGATCATCTCGCCTAAGCCAAAAAAGTCCGGCGCCTGGCGGGGGTAGGGCCAAACGCTTTTCAAGAGGGAATTCTCGGTAGAGGCAAAATGGGCGGCCAGGGGACCACTTTCACGGGCTTGGGCAAAGGTTTCCCAGTCCTCTTGGACAGGGGGAAAAGGGGCGGCCCGGTCCGCAGTGATGCCATGGAGGGCGATATCCTCCGGACGGATTTGTCCGTTGGGCCGACAGAGCCGGGTAGAAACTTCAACAATTTTCCCGCGCCGCATGGTGACCAGACCGTATTCCAGTATCCCGGAGGTGGCGTTCCCCTCAAAGTCGAGAAAATGAATGGTTTCGTTGGTCCAGGGAAGAGAAAGCATAGGAGGGAATGGCCTTTTATTCTCGGCAAGATTTGGTTTAAGGGCAAACGGAATTTTGGCGGAAGCGGGTTGGGAGATAACGTAAGAAGGAAAATTTATGACTTAAGAAAAACAGCCGGAGGAAGTACCCGCCGCGCGAAAGCTCACCGGGACCACCGCTCAGCGGGACATGCGTTCGCTGAGCGCATATGCGTCAACCTTAGGGATAGGGCGGGCGTTCATCTTCGGCTGTAGGGCTCGTGCTTGGCGCGATGCCGTCGCGGTGGTGCCGTCTGGAAGGGGTTGTCTCGGAACGGTTTTCAGTCTGCCTGCGCCAACCTTTGGTCAAGGCGGGCCACTTCACGGGCGGCACTCCGCCAAGCGGGAGGCCCTACGGGTTAGCGGACGGTTTGCGTGCCTGGCTGGAAGCACTCACTCCGCGCAGGGATCCCGCCAAGCGGGGTCCCCGCTTGGGCCAACCGCGAGCGCGGATCTTATGTTCCTGTGCGCAACATTCCTGAGCGCTCACTTGCTACGGCCATCTTCGTTCTTAACTTTTCCTTTGGCCTTTCTTTTAGCTGACGTGTTGGTAAATCGGGTTGCTGATTTCCCGGCGGTATTGTTCGGCCACCACCGGATTCATTTGGAGGCGGCAATCGCCCCAGTCATGCCACTGGGGAAAACGATCCCATTTCCAGTTAATGTAGCAAAAGGCCTTGATGCCCGGTTGGCGCTGAAGGACTTCAAAATAAGGCCGAAACCACTGGTCCCAGCTTTTTTGGCCTTCCAGAGTGCCGACGAAACGGGCGGTGGATTCGCCGATCATGACCGGTTTACGATGCTTATGTGCTTCGTCGTAAAAAGGGTCCTTGGGATCAAGATGGGAGGTGGAAAAGAGGTCAATGCCCCACCAGTCCACGAATTCGTCGCCAGGATAAAATTTCATAAAATCCGGATCGCCCTCCTTGGCCCAGCACCAGACGGAGGCAAAATCGACTTTTCGGGCTTTCAGAAAAGCGACCACATATTTCCAGGCCGCGATGAAGCTTTCGGGCTGGTAGCCATTCCAATGTCCGTTAAATTCGTACCCGATGCGCAGAAAAGCTGGGCTTCCGATACCTTTCAAAGTTTTGGCCAGGATTTCCAGAGCCTCATCATGGTAGCCTTCGGCGACCCGGTGCTCGTAGTGTTCCTCGGGGCTGCCGTCCCTGGTCATGCCAAGACCGATTTGGGGCAGCAAGTAGGGGCGGGCCTCCTCCAGTAAATTTTGGCGCAGCCGATCCGCCCATTGGGCGGTGGATTCGGGATTCCGCAATCCGGTGTAGGTCATATACAGAGCCGGATGCAGAGGTGCGCCAACCAAGCGGCAATAGGCGTCAAAGCCCTGGGCATCCTGTCCCGCCCCGTGAAGGATCCGGTTTTCAGGTTCAAGGTTTTGGCCGTAATTCTGGCGCTCTTGGTAAGATGCGAATAAAGGCATAGCTTTTGAAGGAACAAGAGCACGAGGGTTTGTTCCATGGTTGACCTTTGGGTGGAAATCCCGGCACTCTAAGAAACCAAGCAACGGGGCGCTGTTTCGACAGGCGTCCTTTTTCATTTCCCGTGACCAACGAATTTTTCAAGCATCATGAAATCATCATCCGCTTTTCTTGAGTGGGGCTACCAAAGCAACGCCCCAATTCGCACGTTGTGGCGTTGGCTCGATTGCCGGTGGTGGCAGTCTTTGTATATGTTGACCATTTTTGCGATCAAACAATCACCTTCCTGGGGAATGCCTTTGATTATTGGCTTGATGATTGATTGGGTGAGCGGCGAGCCTGGGGTAACTCCGGCCTTGGTGATATTTGGGGTCTCGGTACAGTTGGTTTTGCTGGCGGGGAATGTCCCTTTTCATACCTATTATATCAGCATGCTCAGTCGTTTGACCCGGCAATTGGAGGTGCGGTTGCGGAGGGCTTTGGTCACGCGTTTGCAGCAGTTGTCCATCCGCTATTACGACGACAACGAATCCGGACGCTTGCAGACCAAGGTCTTGCGGGACGTTGAACAGGTACAATTGACCTCCCACCAACTGGGAGAATTTGGGGTCATGGCGATTACTTCGAGTGTGGCTTTAGTGGTGATTACTGCGACCAAACAGCCTTTGGTGCTGGTGGTTTACGTAGCCGTGTTGCCGGTGGCCCTTGGGTTGACGAGGATTTTCCGGGGAAAGATCCGTCCGGTAAATCGGTATTTTCGCCAGAGCCTGGAAGAGATGAACTCCGAGGTGAGTCAAATGATCGAGATGATCCCCATGAGCCGGGCCCATGGGGTGGAGGATAGTGCGACCAACCGGGTTGACGAAAAATTTGATCGCGTTCGTTACCGGGGGCGTCGGTTGGACCGTATTAACGCATTGTTCCAATCCTCCAGTTGGGTGACCTTTCAACTCGCCAATCTTATGATGTTGGGGGTGGGGATTTGGTTCTGTTTTCAAGGGCTGATTTCCGTCGGCGATGTAGTCTTATTCCAGGCCCTTTTTAATCAAATGCTGATGACCATCACCATGTTGTTGAATTTGTACCCACAAATTGCCAAAGGCATGGAGTCCGTGCGGTCGATAGGGGAAGTTTTGGAATGCCCTGACCTGGAGCACAACCAGGGCAAACGGACCGTTGATTCGGTGCGCGGGGAGATTTCTTTTGCCGGGGTGGATTTCCATTATCCCCAAGGCGATGCCCCGGCTTTGCGGGGCATCGATTTGGACATTCCGGCCGGGCAAAGTGTCGCTGTGGTGGGGCCCAGTGGTAGTGGAAAATCCACCTTGGTGCGTTTGGCGATAGGTTTTCGCCGGCCCACCGCGGGGAAGATTTTTCTGGATGGGACCGACATGGAGGATCTCGACATGCGCAGTTGGCGGAAATTCATCTCGGTGGTTCCCCAGGAGGCCATTTTGTTTGAGGGTACGATCAGGGAAAATATTCTCTTCGGCAGCAGTGACTGTGATGAGGTCCGGCTGGAAGAGATTTTGCAGGCGGCCAATGTGCGTGAGTTTGTGGACCGCTTGTCGGACGGCCTGGAAACCCGTATCGGCGAAAGCGGAGCCCGCTTGTCGGGAGGGCAACGTCAGCGCCTGGCCATTGCCCGGGCCTTGGTGCGGGACCCGCGGGTTATTTTATTGGATGAGCCCACCTCGGCCCTGGATGTGGTTTCCGAAAAGCTGGTGCAGGAGGCGATTGAACGGCTGATACAGGGACGGACCACCATTATTGTCGCCCATCGTCTGTCCACCATTCGTCATGCCGACCGGGTCGTCGTCATGGAGTCCGGGGAGATTCTGGAGCGGGGTACCTATGAGGAACTGGCCAATCGCCCGAATAGTGCCTTCCGTAAAATGAAAGCCCTGCAATCCTGAGGACGCCAGAGATTGGTGATCGGGCGCCACTCTGGAGGGACCGGTTCCACCCCGTCCAACGGGTGGTTGTTTGAGGTCCGCGCCTTTTACGGTTCAACGATCAAAGCCTGGAAACGAGGGCAACCGGAAGCCCTCGCTTCGCTCTTCTTTTTTCTCGTCCTCCCCGGGCTCCTTGGAGTCCCTTTGCAGGAGTCGATTGGTGGCGGCGTCAATTAAGGTTCGCCACATGGGGCGGGGGTCAGGATCACCCACGGTGCCACCGATGGTGAAGCTTCGGTTCAGGGAACGAAAATTCTCCATGGGGGCCGGCTCTCCTTTCGGTTTCAGCAAATTGAGTTGTTCAAAAACGCTGCTTAGGGCGGGGCCAACGGCCATATCAAAAGAAAGGTTGAGAGGCATTTGCCAAAGGGTTTGGCCTTCCTCGTAGGGAATATGGCCCCGGCCCTCGAGAAACAGATCCTGATTGCGAAGAAGGAGATTGGAGAGTTGGAAGGAAAGATCCTCGGCCCGTTCGGCTTGCAAGAAAAGTTCGTCGATTTCCAAGCGTCGAAAATAGGAGGTGAGGATATTTATCGTTTCCAATTCCCTTCGTCCAGTGAGGAGACTTCCAATTTGTCCAACTGCACTAAGAGTGTCCATCGTGCCACTGGCCCGATCCCTTCCAAAAGCCCGCACGACAACATCGCGGGCCTCGAGGGAAAATTCCCCGGTGGCCCGGTCGGCGAGGAAAGAAAGGTTGGGGCCTTCTGCTTTGGTGGCCGCTCCAAAGGTTAGCAAACCTTCCAACAAGGGGGTGCGATCAGGCTGTCGTTGGCGGGACCAGGTAGCGAAGGAAAAGTCCGGCAAGGTAAAGTCTCCCTCCAGGGCATAGGGCATGTTTTCGTTTTCGGGTCGGAAGACCAATTGTCCGGTCGCTTGGGCGGTGGTGCCGGCAATCTCGGTGCGAAACTCGGTTAGTCGGGCTTTGTTTTCCCCGACCTCGGCGTGGGCAAAAAGATTCTCGAGATCGGGGCCTCCCCAACCGCTGACCTTGCCCAGAGAGACTTTCACATCCGCTTGCCAGGGTGACCAGAGTGGGACCTCATCCGGCTCGGGCGAGGGATCGGGGGCTTCGTAGTCGGGATTGGAAAAGGCTTTGGCCAAAAACTGGAGCGGCTGCGCGGCCAGTTCCTCGCCTTCCAAGGTGGCTTCAATCCACGGAGAGGGCGTCAGGGCCAGAGTGCCATCGAAGTCCAGCTCGGAGCGCAGATCGCCGGAGAGGAGATGGAGGGGGATTTCGAAGGCGAAGGCTTCGTCACGGGATGGTATTACGAAATCACTCTCGAGACTGACCGCTTCCAAAGTTTCACGGCCCCGGCGCAGGGCCAGGTCGGTCAACGAAATGCGCATTTCTCCGTTTATCGTTTCTTCGGTTGCCCGGAACTGCAGGTTCCCTTGCCCTTGTCCCTGACGCAAATTACGAAAAGGTTCTCCCAAGGGTTGAGCGAGGGTCCGGGGCAAATCGAGCGTCCACTCCAGCTGGCCCTGAAACGCCCCGCCCGCTTCCGGGGGAAGCAGGAGGTTGGCTTCGGACTGCACCAGAGCATGATCCCCTTCCCAAAGTTCCAGAGAGTTCCAGCCGACTTGCCAGCCCGCCGGAGTGCCCTGAAAGAGGGGATTGGCGACCACCTCGACATTTTCGAGGAATTTTTCCCCGTCCGGGGAAGTAAGATGCAAAATATGGATACGGAGGGGGGACAGGGTTTGCAAAGCGTAGAAACCCTCGTCGTACTCCAGGGAGAATTCTCCACCAACTTCTCCGAGGTTTAGATCGAAATCGGCAAGAAAGGCATTCAGCAAAGCTCCGGGAAGGTCCAAAATTTCCAATGAAAAGATAGGCTCGTCAGGATTTGTCAGGATTGGTGAGAAGTCCTCGGGGTTGATGCCGAAGGGTTGGTGTGCGTTGGCGCTGAGCAGAGGTTTTTCCAAAATCGGGTCATCAAGCAGAAGGTGAAAGGCTTCGATTTTATTTTCTCCGGCAGAGACCAGAAATTTTCCGGCGGAATCGAGGCGCAATTGCGGTGAAGCTTCGAATCTGGGATCGAGGTTCGGCAAATCCGAGGCCACCATTTGCAAACGGTAAACGAGTTCAGCGCGGTCGGCTGGTGGCTCGAAAAGGAAGGTACCCTCACCGTCGGCGAGAATTTCACTACCCTGTAGCCAGGGGCGGAGAAGTTCTCCCGTTTCCGCCGAATGAAAGGCCAGTTGCCAGTCTGACTGAACCAGATTGCGTTCCTGAAGATAGTTTCCGGAAAGTTTAGCCAACTCGCGTGATTCCGTGCCGGCCAGAGAATGGGTGAGATAGGCGAGATAGGTCTCCTCCCGGTTTTCCGGGGAGTAGTTGATTTCCGCATGGACCCGGAGTTGATGCGTTTCGATTCCCTCCTCCAGGGCCAGCAGGATGGTGGCCGGAATATCGGTGCGCACCGAGGTGAGCCTTCTTTGAGGATCAAAGACCAAAGCCAGCTCAGGGGTGAGGGAGATTTCCTGGAAAAAGGTATCTGCTTTTTCGCTACGATACTCCCCGGTAAGCTGAAGTGATAGTTCTTCGGCTGAGGAAAGATTGTCGCTGGAGGCCGCGAAGGAAAATTCTTCTTCTCCCCCGGGAAGGAGGATGCGTCCATTGAAACGAAAGGTCTCGATGGAAAATTCCGGCCAGGCCGGAAGGGCTGCCAGAATGCCCTCAAACGGCCCGGCGGGACGGTCGGAATCCGCGGGTGGAGGCGTTCGCGGATCTTCCGGTCTGCGGGGTTCCTTCTCCTCCCGCGGGGTCGGGGTCCATTCGCGCAAATCCAATAGAACGCCCTCGATGGCTAACTCCCGGATATCAAATTGGCGGGTCCGGATGGTTCGGATCAGCGGAAAGTCGGCCCGAATACGTTCGGTCAGAAATAACGTTTCGCCTTCCTGGAAGCGAAGGTTCTCGAGGGTCAGTCCGCGAAAGCCCAGATGGGCTTTTTCGACGGAAACCAAGGGAGGGAGCAGGCGGTTGACCAGTGCGGTTTGCAGGCCAGCGCTACTGATGATCGAAACGACCGTAATGACGGCAAAAAGAAGGATCGCAATGATCCCAACAAGAATGATTTTCCAAGCTTTCATTTGGTTTTCAGAAGAGGGGAAGAAAAAGAGGGGAATCCGGATGGTCCCTTGTCAAAAGGGGTGGGATTGCGTTAGGGTAGCTATTTTAATGACCGAATTCCATACTATTCTCACTCATCCCGGCTCGGCCCACAAAGACGAGTTTGTTGCCTGCTGCCTTCTTTTGACCGAGGCCAACGCGCCGATTCTCCGTCGCGACCCAACGCCTACCGAGCTGGAAGATCCGGGAGTTTGTGTAGTGGATATAGGACACCGGTATGAGGAAAAACTCAATTTATTTGACCATCATCAATTCTCCGTCCAACAGGCGCCAGCCTGTTCGGTCACCTTGGTTTTAGGCAAACTCGGGTTGCACCAGGATGCGCAGGAGTTTTGCGACTGGTTGGAGCCGATGGAGTGGTTCGATTCGCGGGGGCTGATCGAAACGGCGCGCTGGTTGGGTACCGAGCCAAAACTGCTGCGTCGTCTCAACTCTCCCATTGAAGGAGCGCTGCTAAGGGCTTTTTCGGCCTGCGAGCAAATTCACCCAGGACATTTTCTCTGGCAAACGATGAAGCTGATTGGGCAGGATATCCGGGGTTTTTTGGAAAACCTGCGGGCTCGGTTGCAACAGATTGATCAGGAGGGGAAAATTCTCTCCTGCGGGTTCCCGGGGCAAGAATTTGAAGTCTTTTTTCTCCCCCGTAGCGAGCCTCTGCCGGAGGATCCGGCAATGGGGATGGGACGTTACATTGAGCGCAAAGGGTGGAAAGACCGAATTGTTGGTATGATCTATCCGGACCGCCGCGGAGAAGGGTATGGTCTTTCCCGGTTTAACGACGACCAAAGGCTGAACTTTCTCGCGATACAAAGTTGCGAGGATGTGCACTTTGCCCATGCCAATGGTTTTCTCGCGAAAACCACCGCGACCGCGGAAAGCCGCCTTTGCGAATTAATGTCCCTTGCCTGGAGAGGACCTTGATTAAATTAAGAATTAAGATTCAAGAAGTAGGATTTAAGTATCGAGTCCTGGTGAAAAGGTGTCACTTCAGTTTCGGTTGTGACCTCATCGAGCTTAATTTATTTTTCTTCTTCGCGGGGATCGAAGGGTGGGCGATGGGTGGACAGGGTGAGGAAGGGGACTCCCCCCTGGTCGGCAAATTGGTAGCGGATTTCCACGTCGCGTTCGCGCAGGCTAGTCCATTCCTCCGCTTCGGCATAATTGGCTTCGAGAAGAGCGGACTGGGTGGCCGTTAAGGCTTCCACATCAATCTCTTCGCGGGATTCCTTAGGGAGCTTGAAATGGTAGGTCAGAACCTCTCCGGGGCCCGCGCTGACGAAGCGCAATCGCAGATCCTCATGGATTTCCTTGGGAAGGTTTCGGTTGAATTCGGCCGCTGAGCGTTCCAGTTGTTCCTCCAGGGTCGGGGCGCCGAAAATCCCGAAACCGCTGATCATTGCGAAAACCAACCCTCCCAGTACGAAAACGTAAAGTAGAAAACGAGAGTTTTTCACCAGTGTCATGGCGAACGAGGTAGGTTTCTGTGCCCTCTCCGGACGGGACCTCGGCAAGCGGCTGCCGGGGCTTCGAGTTTCGCTCGGCGAAGAGCTCAGCCGATACTTCGGTTTGGGATCGGAGGGGGATTCGGACATCGAACTAATCTTACCTTATTTACCGCTTGGAGAAAATCGAATTCCTCTTTTTTGGGATGGCCAGCGCCCACCTTTGGCAGTTGGCAGGTCTTCACGGGCGGCACTCCAAAATTGAAAATCTTCTTTACTCGAACTGGAAGCGGGCCAGGAAAAACTGACGCCCTTCGGCCGTTTCGGATGCGGCCCAGGGTGGGGTTTCGCCAGTGGTGAATCCACTGGTGCCATTGTTTCCGGAAACCCAGACGCCGTGCTGGTTCAGCGCCACCGGCCCAGCGGCCCCGTTGTTGTATTCATCGCCCCGGATCATGGTGACATATTCTTTCCGGGCGAGGTCCGGGGACAGAACAATCAACGCCGGATTTCCGCCACCACTTTGCTCGCTGGGCCAATCACGCCAAGCTTGGGGGCTGGTCCAGGCAGAGGCTCCGGCATTCCCGGTAAGATAGATTCGGCCTTCCCCATCGAGGCCCAGCTTGCCGATGTTGTTTCCCGAAAGGCGAGGATGTGGCGGGCTTTGCGGAAGTCCCTGGTCATTGTATTTGTCGTGGCGGTTGTTCATCCAATA
Organism: Opitutales bacterium; assembly: GCA_022565335.1. Lineage (GTDB taxonomy): Bacteria > Verrucomicrobiota > Verrucomicrobiia > Opitutales > T3Sed10-336 > JAIUMY01. Next base: position 32,622 of record JAIUMY010000018.1, on the reverse strand, counting down.
CCAGCCGTCTTTCAGGGCTCCGTCATCCGGACTGATCCGGCCGACCCAAGTGATCATAAGATTTCCGGTATCTCCCCTGAGGTCGCCTTTGAAGCGGTAAATGTTGGAACCGTGCTGAACAATGGCGGCATAGAGGTCGCCGTTGACCGGATTGTAAACCAGCGAACGGGGTTTTTGGTCGGGAGTGTGAACACTGTCTCCCGGTTGGTAGAGGTTCGTGCTCCAGATCAGTTGTCCGTCCTGGTTGTAGCGGGCGACAATGGCATCAAAGGCTGGAAACCGCCGGTTTTCTCCCTCGCGAAAATCGTATTGGAGGGTTCCGGTTACGATAAAATCTCCGTTGGGCAGAAAGGCGATTTGTCCGCCCTCCCGGATGCCATGAAGGTAAAAACGCACCTTGCCCCAGGGTCCGTCTTCACCGTCGTAGTCGTACCCGGCGCCTTCGGTTCCTTTAGCATAGAATTCCCCGATCTGTCCGGGGGCTTTGAAATTATCGGTGCGAACGTCGAAATTGATGGCCCAGTTTTCTCCGCCTTCGTCGTGTGCGCGGGCGAAATTCGAGCGGCTCCCATCGGGGTTGAAACGGAGCACGTAGGCCATATTTCCCTGAGCCCGTCCGCCAGCGGTGATATAGATTCGTCCGTCCTGGTCGACTGCCAGTCCAGTGACTTCGGTCGAGTTGGGCCCCCCTTCGGCCATCCAGAAAAGTTCTGATCCGTCCGCACTGATGCGCCCGACCGCACTTTGCCGACGTTGAAAATCGCCGTCCACCTGCGGGTGGCCTCCCAGGTCTCCCAAGGCCCGGCCACCAATGGCGATAGTTCCATCGGCGGCAATGGCCAAACGGGTGGGGCGGATCAGGTTTCCTCCAAAATAGCTAAACCACAGAATTTCCCGGCCGTCGGCGGAAACTTCCATAAGAAATCCCTTCTCTCCGTCCGCATCGGAGGAAAGAAGTTCGTTTGGTGCGCTCACGCTTTCGGGGATCGCGGAAAGATCGTCGAGGCTGCCGGTGATGAGCAGGTTGCCGTTGCCCCGGGCCACCGTATCGGTCACTTGGCGGGCCCCTTCCCGGCCCCAATGAAAGGCCGTTACGGAGGTAGCCTCGGAGGGATCCCAATGGCTGGCGGGGGGAGGATTGGTTTGCTGCCCTTCCGCCGTTTCCGGTAAGGCTCCGGCGGTTCGGCTAACGCCCTGCGGCAAAACTGCGTCAGCCCACCCGAAGTAATAGGTGGCCCCGAGACCTAAACCCAAAAGAACCAATAGCGAGGCGAGAACTTTCCATTTCTTTCCTCCCGAGGTGACGGGTTTATCCTTCTTCTCTTTTGCGGGCTTCGTCCGGGCGGCGGCGTCGGATTTTTTTGACGGTGGCCCCGAGGGCAATTTCCCTCCTTTTTTCGGCCCGGAACCGGAGGTGCGGGGCCCGCCTCCGATCCGCAGGGAGCTGCCGCCGGTTCCGCCCGAAGACAATCTCATGCCCGTTGCGGGGGGCGGCGAGGCGGCCTCCCCGGCCTGCTCTTCGGCGTCCGTCACGGGGGGTTGTGTTTCCGCCTCAGAGTCCCCGGTGGGCCCGGGGCTTGTGGACTCAGGTTTGGTTACAACAAACTCTTTGCCGCATTCCGGGCACTCCACATTCTCGTTGAGAAGCTCTGGGGTTCCCTCGAGAAGGGCACCGCAATGAGGGCATTGAATTTCAAAAGTTTCGGATGGGGTATCAGCCATAGGTCAAAAGAAAATACTTTATCAGCACCAATGCGATAAAATTTCTTAATACCCCTTGGATTTGTCGAAAGGCCTTTTGGTTCCCTGAAAAGCTAACGCCCAAGTGATCGACCATATAGGACGACCTTTTGTTTTTACGGAGTTTCAGCCAGATAATTGATTATCGCTCTGCCAAAGGCCGGCAGGTCGGGGGGGCGTCGGGCGGAGAGGATATGACCGTCCACCACCGTGGCCTGATCCACCCAAGTGGCTCCGGCATTGGTCAAATCGTCTTTAATCCCAGGGGTGCTGGTAACTGTACGGCCCTTCATGATTCCGGCGGAAATGGGAATCCAACCGGCATGGCAGATCATGGCAATCATCTTACCGGAACGATCAAAGGCCCGGGTCAGTTCCAGCACTTTAGGATTTCGGCGCAACTTGTCCGGCATAAAACCTCCGGGAATCACCAGCGCGGTGAAGTCGGTCTCGTTCATATCGTCCAGTAACGCCTCGGCTTGGCAAGGATAGCCATGTTTGCCCGCGAAGGTGTCCAGGGTCTCGCCCGCGATAACCGTTTGGGCCCCCGCTTCCTGCAGTCGATAGAGGGGGTACCATAGTTCCAAGTCTTCGTAAATATCGCCCACCAGGAAAAGGACGCGATGGTTTTTTAGAGATTCTTCCATAATCCAACAAACTTTGCGTTCTACGGGTGCAGATGCAAGCCCAGGGGGAAATTCCCCCTTTTCGAAGCTGTTCGGGCGGGCTTTTCGATTTTGCTCTCAGGGAAAAAGAAACTGTTTTTCCCAAGTAGGTGGCTCGTTTTCCGAAGAGGGGGTGTAGATCCAGCGGAGGTGCCGCCGAAAGGCCTTGGCTTCCCAGAATTCAAAATAATCGGGATACAGGTGGAAACCGCCCCAAAAGGGTGGGCGGGGTACCTTGCGTCCGACAAAGCGGGCGCTTTCCTTGGCCACGTTTTTCTCCAGCTGAAAATAGCCGGGCATCGGCCGGGACTGATTGGAGGCCCAGGCGCCAATCTGACTGAGCCGCGGGCGGGTGGCAAAGTATTCGTCGGAGACCTCCTCACGGGCTTTTTGGACTCGTCCCTCGATCCGTATCTGGCGCTCGATGGCGGGCCAGTGAAAGAGGAGGGTGGCTTGGGGATTGGTGATCAGGTCCTGGGCTTTGCGGCTTCCGTAGTTGGTGAAAAAGGTGAATTTCTCCTCATCCCGGCCTTTCAGCAAAACCACCCTTGCGGTGGGCCGCAGGGAAGGGGAAACGGTGGCCAGAGTCATCGCCTCCGGCTCTTTTATGCCCGCCTCCGCGGCTTTCGCGAACCATTCACCAAAAAGTTGAAAGGGATTGTCCATAGGGGAAAACTAGCAGATTTCCCATGATTTCGCGCCCTAAAAAGGAGAAAAGTTTTTTGCTGTGGGAAATTTGCGCAGGGCCATGAGACCTACCCGTGTTTTCGGTCCGAAACAGCTGGGTCAAGGCGGAGCGTGCCCCTCCTCGTCCACCGGGGGGATCGCCTTTCCCCAAACCCTTGCTAAAGCTGCGGGCTACATAAGAGTCGCTCCGTCGTTTCCAATTGCTCCACAATTTCCGTAGGGAAGCGCCTTTCAAAGGAGCACGGACACCTGTCCCGCCCAGCGGACATTGCTCCGTCATTTCCGTCTCCGTCCTGTCCTTGAGAATGGGAAGGATGGATAAGAAGCAAGGACATTCCGGTCCTTGGGAATGGAAGAAACGGTGCATTCCGGGCTGTTTAGTTTAGAGATCAACCAACCACCTTCAATACGGTCTCCCTTGAGGGACGAGTTCCACCTCGTCCACCGAGGGCGTTTGGGGTTCGCGCTTTTTCCGTTTTAAAAAGAATTGGGAGCTTGCGAGAGAAACGGTTGTCTTGAGGCGGTGGGTAGGTAAGCTGTCTTTTCCTGCCGTTGTCCCATAGTCCCATGAATCACCCGGTATTTCATCTTTTCCTGTCGCTCCGCTCCGTCGGGAGCAAAGGCTTGGTGTTGGGGTGTTTTCTTGTCCTACTGGCTTTTACGGGGACCGGTTGTGTGTCCCATCGTGGGCAGAGCAATGCGATGGAGCGGGCTTGGGTGCGGGGAGAAGTTGACCGGGCGGCGAATTTGGCGGCAACGATCGCGGAAAGACAGGCCGGGGGTCGGGATGAGGTTCTCTGGTATTTGCAGGCGGGGCGAACTCTGCAGGCTGCGGGGGATTTTGCTGCCAGCCGGGAGGCCTTTGCCGAAGCCGAGGCCCGGGCGCGGGATTGGGATGACCGTATGGGGGCCCTGGCCGCACGGGAAGTGGCGGCCGCGTTGACCAACCTTCAATCATTACCCTATCGGGCAACGCCTGCGGACCGGGTGATGCTTCAAACCTATCAGGCTTTGAATTTTCTTCACGAAGGCGAGATTGCCGAGGCGCGGGTCATTTTGAATCGCTTGCAAAATCAGCAACAGGAAATACAACGCCATAATGCGCGGCGGATCGACGAGGAGCGGGAGCGCATCCGGACCGAGGCGACCCAAGTGGAAAAGAGCCGCGATTCGCGGCCTTTCGATCCCTCCCGGGCAGCCTCGGATGAGCGCTTTCAGCGGCAACTGGACCGGGCCTATCGGCCCCTTCAGGAAATGGAGGCGTATGCCGACTTTCTCAATCCGGCCGCTTTGTATCTGGAGGCATTGTTTTTTCTGCACCGTCCGCAAATTCCAGCGGATCTGGAGCGCGCTCGATTTGCCTTGCGGCGGGTCCGGGGCATGGTTCCCGGGCATCCGGTGCTCGAAGCTGATGCCGAAACCCTGGCTGGGATCTTGCGTGGGGAGGAACGGGAGCCGCTGGTGTATGTTTTGTTGGAAACCGGCTTGGCCCCGGAGAAAAGGGAGGTTCGCCTGGACTTTCCCCTCTACCTTTTTACCGATGAAGTTCCTTACGTTGGGGCAGCGTTCCCACAGTTGCATTTTCGGATGAATTATGACCGAACACTCAGGGTCCGGGGCGACGGCCAGGAAGTGGAAACGGCTTTGCTCGCCGATATGGATCGGATTATCGGAACCGAGTTTGAAAGGGAATTGCCCTTGATCATTGCCAAGACTCTGGCTTCCTCGGGTATCAAGGCTGCGGCGGTCTATACCTTGCGCCGGGCGGTGCGGAGTGAGTCGGAGACGATGGCGGGGTTGGTCAATTTGTTCGGCCTGCTGTATCAGTATTCGATGAACCGGGCTGATTTGCGCTCCTGGACGACCCTCCCCAAGCAATGGCAGATTGCCCGTATGGCCCGCCCCGCGGATGGGGTTTTGGAGCTAATTCGTCCGGAGGCGAACAAAACTTGGAAACTTGATCTTCCCGATGGGGTCGTTATACTTGTTCATATACAGTTACCTTCCCGTCAGGCGTCCCCCATCATTAACTCTATCATTCTACGATGAAATTTCAGTCTCCTCTTTCCCGATTTGGCATACTGTTTGTAAGTATCGCCATCGCCCTTCTCTTTTCTGCCTGTAACGCTCCCGTCCGGATGGCCGAGCCTGCCGATTGGGAAAGCGAGCGTGACTATGTGCAAATGGACCAAAGCCTGCAGGGCCAAGTGGTTATTAAAGATGTCAATCGCAGCGAGGTGAGCGGCAATCTTCTGCAAGTTCAGGCGGAGGTGCAGAATACGTCCCGCCGGATGACCCGTTTCAACTACGCTTTTGAATGGTTTAATGAAGATGGCATTCTCATCACTTCTCCCCCCGTTACTTGGAAGACCCGGCAAATTGAAGGGAATGAATCGATCTTTTTGACCGCCGTCGCCCCCAATCCGGAGGCCAAGGATTTTCGCCTCAAGGTTATGAGAACCGTTTCCCGCAACTAATATTCCTCATGAAATTTCAAAAACTCTTTTCACTCTCCGGACTGGCTTTTCTCTCGTCCGTCTTACTGTTCACCTCTGGTTGTCGCTCGACGCAATACGTTGATGCGGATGGCCCGCGGACCATTGTGACGCGGGACCTCAATATCCAGGATTGGGCTCAGGCCGCCGATGAGATGGTGCAATCCATGGTCGAGTCCGGGGTTTTGGAACGGGCTCCGGAACAACCGGCGGTGATGGCGGTGAGCCAAATCGTCAACGATACTTCCGAGTCGGTGAATATCGAGCGACTGACCGGTCGTTTACGGGCCAGTTTGAACCGGACTGGAAAAATCGTAACGACTACTACTATCGGTCTGGGAGACGTTCCTGACGACCCCCTTGCCCAGCGCGAAGCGGAGCTCCGCTCAGCCGAGCGTCCGGAAGTGTTCTGGACCCTCTCCGGGATAATCATGGAAGACCGCGTACGAACCCGGAGGACCGCTCAGAGCACCTATATTTTTATTCTGCGGCTGACCGAAGTGGATTCGCAACTGGCCCTTTGGGAGGATGAACGACGGATTACCAAACAAGAATCCCGCGGGTTCCTGGGGATTTTCTAAGAACCTTCCCAACCGGAGAATTATGATGGATTCCCTTTCCGGCCATCTCGAGCGCCTTCGTTCAGAGGGCCCTTTGGTGCACAGTATTACCAATTATGTAGTGATGAACAATACCGCCAATGCCTTGTTGGCGGTGGGAGCCTCCCCGGTGATGGCTCATGCCCTCGAAGAGATGGAAGAGATGGTGGGGCTCGCTTCCGCGTTGGTGGTCAATATCGGAACCCTCTCCAAGAAATGGGTAAAGTCCATGGAGTTGGCGATGGATGTCGCCCGGCGCTTGAACAAACCAATCATCGTTGATCCCGTTGGTGCTGGCGCCACCAGCTATCGTACGCATACGGTGATGGAACTGATGCTGCGCAACCATCCCACCATTTTGCGGGGCAATGCTTCGGAAATTCTCTCTTTGACCAATGCCAGCTCCCAAACCAAGGGGGTGGACAGTATTCTGGAGTCCAAGGACGCCCTTGCGGCGGCAAAACTTTTGGCGGGGCAATTCGGAGCGACCGTGGTGGTGAGTGGAAAAATTGATTTGGTGGTCCACGGAGGCCAAGTATACGAAGTGTCCAACGGGCATCCTTTGATGGGAAAAGTCACCGGGATGGGATGCTGCGCGTCGGTCCTCTGCGCGGCTTTTGCGGCGGTTGCCGGGAATCCTGTCGAAGGGGCCTGCGCGGCCATGGCCACCATGGGCGCAGCGGGCGAAAAGGCGGCCGTCGAAGCACGCGGCCCGGGAAGTTTTCAAGTCCGTTTTCTTGATGAACTTTACCAAATCTCCGGCGAGTCCCTGGAAGCCACCGCGAAGGTTCGTGAAATCTCCGGCTGAATCGGTTTGCCCTAAACTTATCGACCACTCCGTAGGAGGGGTTTACTCGCGATCCCGACGAATCAAGAAGCCCTCCGACAAGAAAATGCGGAACCGTTCACCGATGAGCCCCTCTCTCAGGAAGGGCGAAACAGATTGGCGACCCCTTCGAAGGGCGTGTTGGCAGGTTCTTCGTTGAGCAGATGTTCGCAGACGAATTCACAAAGGGCCGGAATGGTCTGGTCGGAGATTTCGTAGTATACCGCGACCCCTCTTTTGTAGCGCGATAAGATACCGTGGTGGGTGAGGACCTGCAGGTGCCGGGAGGTGTTGGCGATGGTCGAACCACAGCCTTCGGCCAATTGGGAGACATTTTTCTCGCCCTCCATCAATTCCCGCAGAATACGTAACCGCATGGGTTCGCCCAAAAGACGAAACCGGATGGCCATCTTCTCAAAAAATAAATCGGAACTTTGTCGGTCTGTGCTTGACATTCAAATAATCAATTTATCATTTGATAATACAAACAAACCTCTCTCTAGCAAGCAAAAAATGAGTAAAAAAACATTCGATTACGATATTATTACCATCGGGATGGGTCCCGCTGGCATGGCGGTTTCAGCAATGGGGGCCGCGATGGGACTGAAAGTCTGTGGCATTGAGAAGCACAAAATCGGCGGAGAATGCATGAACGTAGGGTGTATTCCGAGCAAAAGTCTTCTGCAGTTTGCCAAACGGCGTCACAGCGCCCTACACATCGAGGGCCTTGAACAGGCGGCACGGGATTTGCAAAAGCGCCGGATCGCTCCGCCCTTTGGCAAGGTCCGGGAATATGTCGATTTTATTGGAGAGAAGAAGACTTTGGGGATGTTCGAAAAGGTCGAATTGGTGGTGGGTCAAGGCGCCGCCGAGTTTACGGGTCCCCGCAGCGTAAAAGTCGGAGAGCGGGAAATTACGGCCCGGAAAATTTTCCTTTGCGCCGGAACCAAACCCATGATGCCACCCATTGAGGGACTTTTGGAGGCGGAGCCTTTGACCAACGAAACAATGTTCAATCTCAAGGAAATTCCCCAGTCGCTGGTGGTCTTGGGGGGCGGGGCGATTGCCGTGGAGATGGCTCAGGCCTTTTCCCGGTTGGGGGCCAAGGTGACCATGGTTTTTCGTGGCGAACGCCTAATGCGGCGGGTGATCGGGGAAGACGCGACGAAGGTGCTCGAGGAAAACCTCGAGAAAGAGGGGGTGACGTTGCTGCGGGAAACCAAGGTGAAACGGGTGCGGGAGGAGAAGAACCAAAGTGTTCTGGAACTGGACAACGGGGAGAATCTTCCGACTGAACAAATACTGGTGGCCTTGGGTCGGACTTTCGTCTTGGACAACATGGGGCTCGATCGCGCGGGCGTCGAATGGAGTCCACACAGCGGTGTGGTCGTCGATAAAAGTCTCCGTACCGCCAATAAAAACATTTTTGCGGTTGGGGATGTTAATGGATTCGCGCAGTTCTCGCATGCGGCGATGCATCAGGGGATGATCGCCTTGATGAATGCTATGATGCCGCCTTTTTGCAAAATGAACTACCGCAAATTCGCCATTCCCTGGACAGTTTTCACTGAACCGCAGGTGAGTCATGTGGGGCCGTGGGAAAAGGAATTGGAAGAAAGAGGTGTCAAATACGAAAAAATCACCGTGCGCTATGGTGATTACGGGGCGGCTATTGCCGAAGAGGTTCCGGAAGGGTTTGCCACGGTTTATACCACCCCGACGGGCAAGGTCCATGCGGTGACCATCGTCGGCGAGGGTTCGGGTAACATGATCAACGAGTGGGCTCTCGTGGTGCAGAAGAAAATCCGCCTGTCCTCGGTTTTGTTTCTGCAGCACAGTTTTCCCACCATGGGCTTTCTCAGCAAGCGTCTCGCCGAGACCTGGATGATGAAACGGATGGAAAATGCCCGTTTGCGGAAAATTGCCACCTCGGTTTTCCGGCTGTTCAATAGGTAGCATTTCGGTGAACTTTTCGGATTTTCTGCCGGAGAGGTTCTCTTTCGGCAGGAAGTTTGCTAAGAACACCGTATGCCTGCGGATATTATTCAGAAAAGTCGCCAGTGGTGGAAAGGGGGATCCTTTCTCATGGCGGTCATCGTGCAGGCCGGGATCGTGCTCATCGCCTCGTTGGTGATTGTGTTGGTGCCCTCGGATCGGACCGAGCCGGAGTTTGTGTCACAAAAAACCGTTTATCTTCCCCAACGCCAACTGGACCACACCGCGGCGGTCTCGGAATTTCAGCAACAGGCCAGTCGCCCGGCCATGATGGAGCGGCTGACCACCAGCGCCCTGGTGCCCGATGGGGTCCCTGAATTGCCAACGCTGCCGACTTCGCAGATGACCTCTATGGAGGTTTCGGATTTTATGGCCAGCGATGCGGAGGCTCTGTTGGCGGAATCCGGAATCATGGGGGCGTTGGGCGGATTGGAGGGGGCCGAACAGGTGGCCTCTTTCTTCGGAGTGGAGACGACCCGCCAGCGGATCGTCATCTGCTTTGATGTTTCCCTCAGTGTGGTGAACCGCGCCGAGCGGGTGGGCATCCCGTTTTCCACCATCCGGGAGGAGGCCATAGAGTTGATCCAGGGATTTGGCAACAACACCCTTTTCAACATGATTCAGTTTGTCCGGAACTATGAGGTTTTTCAGGAAACCCTCATTCCGGGAGCCCCGGAAAACCGCGAAATTGCCGCCAATTGGATGCGCAACCGGTTCGTCACTTCGGGCTCTTCCCGTGACCTGCGCAATGCCGTGCGAAAGGATCCCAATGGCATCGAATCGGTTTTGCGGGCAGCGTTTGCCATGGAGCCGGAAGTGATTTTTATCATCTCCGATGGAAATTTTTTCCGCACCCCTCCGGGCGGGGGAAATGAGAGGGTTACCTACGAAGAAATCGGCGCCTTGATAGACGATTTACAAACCGGTGCCCCCCGCGAGGTAACTCTTTATTTTCTCGGTTTCGAGATGTCTCCGGAGAACCGCCGCGCGATGGAACGCATTGTCGGTTCCTACGGAGGCGAAGTCCGACAAATGGGGCGGTAGGGGTATTTGTCGTAGGGAGTTTACCTCCCGACTGGCCTAGGCCTGACGCATCACCCGGCCTTCCGCTTCGCTCAGGCACCCCTTCTCAACCGAGGCGAGGAGTCAGAGTGCCGGCGACTCGACGGCTGTCTGGGGAGGGCGAGGGTCTCTCCGAGCTCGATTGGTCGGGTTGCGGTGCGGCTGTCCCTGTAAGGAGCAAGGACATTTCTGTCCTTGGATGGCTGTTTCGTCGGAGGGAGTTTATCTCCCGACTGGCCTAGGCCTGACGCATCACCCCGCCTTCGTGGTCAGGACGGAGCTTGCCGCTCCACCAATTGAGGCTTTTCCTCCCTTGGAGGGACGGGTTCCACCCTGGCCTGAGCCAGTCGAACGGCCCCCTCCACCGGGTGGTTGTTTGGCTCTCCCTTTTCTATTTCACAAGGCTCACGGTCGTGTTAGAGTAGCCCCATGAAGAAAAGTGGTCCTTGGTGGTCGGTTTGGCGGGTGGTACGGATCCTGTTGCTTTCTTATGCGGGTCTGGTGGGGCTCCTTTTTTTTACGCAGCGGGGGTTGATTTACTTCCCGGATAACTATTCCGAAGAGGAGGGTATTCGCTTTGCCGACCGCCGGGGCTTGGAGATGTGGGAGCACGAGGGAGTGTTTCACGGGTGGAAGAGTACGGCCGAAGGGGATTCCGCGATCCTTATTTTTCACGGCAATGCGGGGGGAGGGATTCATCGGGACTATCTGCGGGATTTGTTTCGAGATCTTCCCGCCAGTGAGGAGCATTCGGTATACATTCTCGAATACCCAGGCTACGGTTTCCGGCCCGGGCGCCCCAGTGAACAGACCTTTCGGGAGGCCGCGGTAGAAGCCTACCGTGCCCTGCACGAGTCTTACTCATCGTTGCTGCTGGTGGGGGAATCTATTGGCGGTGGGGTAGCCACTTGGTTGGCCGCGGAGAAGGGGGCCGAGGGGGTCTTGCTGATTACCCCCTTTAATCGTCTGTCCGCGGTGGCAGCCTATCACTACCCATGGTTGCCAGCGCGGTGGTTGTTGCGCGATCATTTCCGCAATGATGAACATTTGGAAGATTTCGACGGGCCCGTGGCCTTCGTCGTGGCGGGAGAGGATGCGGTGATTCCTACGGAATTGGCGCGGAAACTTTACGAATCCTACGATGGCCCAAAACTCTACCGTTTACAGGAGGGGGCGGACCATAACACCATCTACTACGGGCCCGGTCTGAGTTTTTGGGAGGAAGTTTTGGATTTCGTTATTCCCGTTTCCGAATCTGAGGAAAACTCGGAATTTTGAGAATTCTTCAGCGTTTTTTGCGAAAGATACGGTTTTTCGTTGAATCCGTGCTCCTAAGTTACAATTTTGCTTCTTTTACTTTCGTTCCCCTGAGGGAACAAAGGCCTTGCCCCTGTTTCTTTATACTTATGAAAACCTCTATCCCTTCTCTATCGTTTTGCAAAAAACCCCTGGCCCTCTTGTTGGGGCTGGGAGTTTCCGTTTCGGTTGCTTCGGCTTATGTAAACCCCAATTTTACACCGGTGGACTTGACCAACCAGGCGGCAACGATTGTCCTTTTGGAAATCGAGGAAGGGGATCCGGAAGAAGGCCCTCTGAGCGCCCGCAAGGCCGAAGTACTGAAAGGGGAGGTCGATTGGGACGAGGTGACCATTTCCTTGGAAGAGCTTTTCGATTCGGAGCTTTTTGAGTTTATTGATCATTACAACCATGATCCGGCCCGTCCGGCAGTTTTTTTTGCGGGAGATTTCGATGAGGCTTCCGAAGGGGGAGGCGATGTTGCCGGATCATTACTGCATATTGGAAACGAATGGTTTTCTTTGGTCGAGGAGAACGGAACTTGGTTCGTGATGGAGATCGACCCGAATATGTTGGCCGTCTGGAACGGGGGAAGCACCATGTTGGCGAACGCGATTCGCTATTTCAAGGCTGCCTCCTTTCCTGAGATGCCGGTTGAAGGAGGTATCACCTGGGGTGAACCGGAGATCGTTGAGGGGGGCTTCCTGAACGATGAATACCGCCTTTATCCGCTGGACCTTCACGGGGAACTTCCACTCAGTCTTTTTGTCGCCAGCCCCGGCGGAGACCGCGTCTTCCGTATGGAAGGCGATTCGATGGTTGAATTGACCGGGGACCTTAATCTCTCCTCGACATCCGCAAGTATCGCTCCGGGCGATTTTACCGGAGATGGCAATTTGGATTTGATCAGCGTGGGGCCCCATGGGGCCAGCCTGTTGGTTAATGATGGCGCCCGTTTCTCCGCCCGCCCTCTGGAGTTGCCCGAGACCGAGCTTTATCTCGGGGCGGCGGCCATTGACGCGGAGGGACCTGGAGCCGGCCTGGTTCTTTCGACCGGAGGACATCCGGTAATGGTGACCTTTGACGAAGCGGGAGAGGTGCACACCCAAGACCTTCCTTGTGGCAATTTTGAGGGCACTTTTGCGAAGGTGCCCCACGATCTGCTGGTTGCTGATCTGACCGGCAACTCCTATAATGACATTGCAATGCCTTTGCCGGAGGGGTTATTGGTGTATCAACAAAATGCCGACGGCTGGGAAGCACCGGTACTGAGTGAGGGGTTCTCCATGGGCACCGGGTCCATTCATTTGCACGCCGCGGACATGGATGGCGATGGGTTGCTTGATATTCTTTCGGTGGGCCAAAACGCCACCCTGTTCCTGCACAATCAGGGGGACGGAGAGTTTCTAGAAAGACGCCAGCTCTCCGGAGAACCCTCCTACATCTCTGCGCCTAATGCCATTGCCGCGGCAACGGTGGATTTGAACAACAATGCTTTGGCCGACATCCTGGTTTTTTATCCCCGGGCTGGCGTTCACTACTTCTTTGCCCGTGGGTTCTTTTCCCATGCCTTTGCCTTGGATGCCGACCCCAACGGGGCCTTCAGTGGCTTGACTTCGGGACAAAAAGCGGGAACCGCCGGGATTTTTACCGAAGACGGGACCTATTCCATGGCCACGGTGCTCAATGATGGGCGTTTGGTTTTGCTGCCCCAGGTAGTGGATATGCCCGGACCCTTGGCGGCTCGCTTGGTCCTGCCCGCCAATCATTCCCATAAAGGCCCTGCCGTGGTGCGGGCCGAGAACGATGACCGCGAGCTACCCGCTTGGTTGGTTACTCCGGGCGGGGTGGGAAGTCAGTTCGGCGTGGAGGTGCCCGGCCCCCTGACGGTACGCTGGCAACTTCCAGGAGGAGAGGTTCATGAGCGTGAATTAATTCTCGACGGAGGGGTAAAGACCTTTCCTATTCCAGAGGAGTGAAACCCTTCCTTTTTCCCTTTTGCGAAAACCCCGTTTACAAAGATAGATGACGTACATATCCCTTGACCTTGGTGTAATCCCCTTGGCCGTAGGTCCTTTACAAGCCTTGCTGGCGGTTTTGCCAGCAATCTTGGTAGGCATCGGCACGGCTATTGTGGCGCTGTTCAAACCTTCCACTTTTGTCCTCTTATTCAAAACCCTATGGCGCATGAAAGTCACTGTTGTTCTAGCGGTGGCCTTGGGCTGGGCGGCTTGGCAAGGGGCTAAATTTGTTTTTCCGGGCGTTGCTGCAGACGCCGCGGCGGCGGAGGCGGGGGAGTCTGATTGGCCTCTCTTTCGGGGGGATGAAAAGCGCTCCGGGGCGGTCCCGGGAACCGCTTCGCCAGCGGCTGGCGGTCTGAATTGGCGGGCGACTAATGGAGTAACGGCGTTTTCCTCGCCAGTGGTCATGGGGAACCGGGTGTTTATTGTGCAGGCGGAGTTCGGATTTTTTAAAAATGAGTCCCACCTGGCCGCCTACGATGCGGACAGCGGCGCTCCGATTTGGCGGATACGTCCGCCGGGAATGGAGGCCACGTTTTCATCGATTTCGATAAAAGGAGATTATCTTGCCGTAGGGGAAGGCTTACATGAAACCAAGGATGCCCGTCTTTTTGTTTACCGTTTTCGTGGTGACGAAGAGCCGGAGTTGCTCTGGATTTACCAATCCAACGGGCATATGGAATCAACCCCTCATTTGCACGAAGGCCGGGTTTATATCGGAACTTCTTACCGCGGGTGGTATTGTTTTGAATTGGAGCCCGACGAAGATGGCAACCCCATCCAAGTGTGGAACACCGGTGGCGAAGGCTATGCCGATTCGGTGACCTCACCGGTGGTGTCCGATGGTAAGTTCTACGGCACTCAGGGAATTCAAGGGCACGCTGTGGTTTGTCTCGATGCGGATACCGGCGAGGAATTATGGCGGGTGGAAACCCCGGCCCCGGTGTTTACCTCAGTCACCTTGGTCAATGGGATGGCGGTCGCGGGCTATGGCCATGGGAATTTTATTTTTAGTGCCGAGGAAGTCCGTCAAGCCCGACCCGAGCGTTTGGAGGGGCAGGGACGAAGTCAGGAGTATATTGAAGAGCATGTGGCGCAAATGAAGGTTGAGGGCGGTATCCTTGCCATTGATACGGAGTCCGGAGAGGTGCTTTGGCACGAAACTCTTCCGCGGACCATTGTCAGCCCCATTGCCGCGACCGAAGATCGCTTGATTGCCGGGAATCGTGACGGTGTGGTTCGCTCTTTTTCCTTCGACGGGGATTTGTTGGCTGAGTGGAATAGTGGCAATATGATCGTGACTGCTCCCGCGGTTACCGATGAGTTTGCCTATGTTCTGGCTGATGGAGGGTTTCTGTATGCCTTGGATTTGGATACCCTGGCGCCGGTTTGGAGTTTTACCGTGGGTGAACCTGGGATTTATGCCAGTTCCCCTACCGTGGCCCGCGGACAAGTGTACTTCGCGACCCCGCAATCACCGCTGATCAGCGTGGGAGAACCATTGGCGGCGGAACTCCAGTATCTATGGGATGGTCCTTTGGGGATCGTTAATCGGGGCAACCGGTTTGCCGATGGTGCTCTCGGTGGCCGGGGGGCTTTTCGCTGGAACTATCTAGCCGGGGAGGAGGCACCGGCTCCGCGGATGGGGCCGATTGCTTCTTCTGAAACGATGAATCTCGTGCCGATTGCGGAAGGTCCTGAAGCTGGTCTCATCGCCTTCGATACGGCCGCACGCCCCGAAGAGAAATGGCGGTACCAAGCGAGCGGGAAAATTCTTGGCAGCCCGGCGATTCGGGGGGAAAGAGCGTTTCTCTTGGAGGATAGCGAAGCGGAGGGGAAACTGCTTTTGCAACTGTCCCTGGAGGATGGATCGGTAAAGGATACTCTCAAAATTGAGGAAGGCGCCAGTGGCTTTTTCCGCTTGGGGCAGAGAGATCTTTGGGTGGAGCGTGAACCGGGAATTTTAACCGCTCAAACGTATGAGGGAGAGGCCCGTTGGAACACTCAAGTAGGGTCTTTGGCCGGACCGCCGATTCCTTTGCGGGATCACCTGCTGGCCCATACCGATGATTCCTCTTTGGTTGTTTTGGACCGCCATTCCGGAGAAATTATTTGGCACCGAACGTTGGAAGAGGAAATCATCTCCGAGCCATTACAACTGAGCAATCGGATTTTTGTGGGAACGACGGATGGCTTATTGGCGTTGCGTTTGGGCAATGGTGAAAAGGTCTGGCAAGTGGGGGATTCCTTTGGCGGGGATTCCATGCTCGCCTTGGGCAACTTTCTTTATTTTGTGGATGCCGAGGGCGTGCTCCGGCAGGTGGATCGGCGCAGTGGTGAGGTTATGCAAGAATGGGAAGGAGCCAATCCCAAGGTATCGCCTTTTGGTACCCGCGATCGGGTCTTTTTTGTCGAAGGTAACTTCCTGCAACAACTCAATCCCCGCACGGGGGACGTTAATCCTTGGATGAACATCGGCTGGCTGGGGGAAATTCTCAGCCCCTTTGTGGTTCGTGGGGAAAATCTTTATTTCAGTACCGATCAGCGTGGTCTTATTCGCGCTGGCAGACGCTAGATCAGAATTATGGCTTTGCAAACAAACAAACCTCCCTTTGCCTTCTTTTTCGGGGATTCCCTGCCCTCCGGCGAGAATTCCCGCGACTTGCTCGGCGGTAAAGGAGACAGCCTTTCGGCCATGACCAAAGCGGGGTTGCCGGTGCCTCCGGGATTTACCTTAACCACCGCCAGTTGCCGTGCCTTCTACGAGGGCGGCGAAACTTGGCCCGAGAGCTTGGAAGACGAGGTCCGAGAGAATCTCAAAAAACTTGAAGAAAGCACGGGGCGCAAGTTCGGCCGGGGAGCCAAACCTTTGTTTGTTTCGGTGCGCTCCGGAGCGGCGGTTTCCATGCCGGGGATGATGGATACCCTTTTGAATTGTGGAATTCATCCTGATTTGGCCGGAGAAATGGGACAGGATGGGCCGGCTTTTTGGCACGTCTTTCTACAATTTCTCTTAAGTTTCTCCAAAACTGTTCATGGCCTCACCGAGGAACAGTTCCCAGAGGGTTCAACCGATCTGGAAGGGGCTTCGCGCGAAAAAGCCGAGGCGGCGATGGGAAAATTTCAGGAACTTACTGGCGAAGCCTTTCCGACTGATCCATGGGAATGTCTGACGGCCTGTATCAATGCCGTGTACCGCTCCTGGAACAGTGAGCGAGCCATTGCCTACCGGAAACGGAACAAGGTGGAAGGCTTGGTTGGAACCGCGGTCAATGTTCAGGCCATGTTCCCTTCGGAGGTGTCGGGAATCGTTTTCACCATCGATCCGAACGATGTCGATTCGGGCCGCATGGTGGTGGAAAGCTCCTATGGTTTGGGCGAAGCCGTGGTCTCGGGGGAAGTCACGCCCGATCGGTTTCTGGTTAAACGTGACGACCATCATGACTACCAGACTTTTGCCGGGAAGAAAACCAGTGCCGTAGCCGCTTTGGGTGATGGCGAGGCGAAAGTCGTCGATACTTCAGCCCTAACCCTCGATGATTCTCAAGTTCAGGAAATTGCCGCATTGGCGATGAAGGTCGAAGAGTATTTCGGCCATGCCGTGGATATTGAGTGGGGCTATGCCGATGGCACGTTCTCGCTCCTGCAATCACGGGCAATCCGGGGTTTGGAGGTCATACGTGATGCCGAAAAAGGACGCCAGGCGGAAATCGAGCGGCTGAAAAAACTGGCCGGCGGAAAGGAAAAGGTCTGGGTGATTCACAATCTCGGGGAAACCCTCCGCCATCCCACCCCTCTGACGTGGGACATTGTGCGAAACTTTATGAGTGGCGCCGGGGGCTTTGGCCTGATGTATCAGGACTTTGGCTATGCGGTTTCTGAGCAAGTGCAAAAAGAGGGTTTTCTGGAATTGATTGCCGGCCGGATTTATGCCGATCCGGATCGCCTATCCCAACTCTTTTGGGGTGGAATTCCCATGGGATTCGATTTGGAGGAGTTGCGCAAAGATAAAAGCGCGATGGATCGCGCGCCCAGTAAGTTCTTTGCCGACAAGGCGGACGAAACGCTTTTATTCCGGCTCCCTACCGCAATCAAGGCGATGATCAAATCATCCCGGAAAATCAAAAAATTGCGGAAAACCGCCAAGGATCATTTTGAAAACGAAGTTGTTCCTCCTTACCTGGACTACGTGAAGGAGAAAAAAGCTCAGAACCTTTCCTCCCTGTCGGAGATTGATTTGATTCGCGAACTGAAGGAACGGATCGCGCGGGTCCTGGACGATTTTGGCAAGGAATCTTTGAAGCCACCTTATTTTGCCGGAGTTTCGTTCAGTCGCCTGCAGGATCTCCTGCACAAGGCCCTGGGCAAAGAAGGACCTGCTCTGGGAGCTACTCTGACCATGGGATTGGACGGGGATACCACTTGGGAACAGGATTCTCTGTTGTATGAGGTGGCGCAGGGTACGGCTAAACTTGAGGATTTTCTCCAAAACTATGGTCATCGCTCTTCCGGCGAAATGGAACTTCAAGAACCTCGCTGGCGGGAAGACCCTTCCTATCTGGAAACCGTGATGCAACGCATTCGCGAGAACCCCGGAAAGACCATGAAAGATATTCACGAGGAAAATCATCGGAAGAGTCTGCAGGCCCGGGCTGATTTGCCCAAACGCCTGGCTGCGGCGGGTTCCAGCTTTCTCTTGCCGGATATTGAGGAACAACTGGCCGAAACCCGTGCCTTACTCGCTTATCGCGAAAAAGGAAAGCATTACCTGATGATGGGCTACGAGCTCATTCGTACCTGCATTCTTGAGTTGGGAGAACGCTTGGGTTTTGGGAATGACATCTTTTTTCTCAAGTTGGAAGAAATCGAAACCTGGTCTCCGGGACGTCGCGAAGCCTTGGTCCAACGAATTGAGGACCGGAAAATCCGGTGGCAGTCCTTTCAAAGACTGGAATTATCCGATCTCATTGACTCCCGTAAACTCGACCAACTCGGGGAGCCGGAGATTCTGGCCGGCGGAGATGACTGGTCGGGCGACAGCGTTTCCGGAGGGGTGGCGCGAGGAAAGGCCAGAATTGTATATAACCCGAGGGAGGCGGGCGATTTGGGAGAGGACTATGTTCTCGTTTGTCCGTCTACCGATCCGGGGTGGACGCCCCTGTTTATCGGAGCTAAGGCCCTAATCGTCGAAAAGGGCGGGGTTCTTTCCCATGGTGCCATCGTGGCCCGCGATTTTGGTATCCCCGCCGTGGTCTTACCCAATGCGACGAATCTCTTGCAGGACGGAGACGAGATTCGGGTCGATGGTAATCGGGGAACCGTTAACCGCATTCAGCAGGAGGGCGAAAATCATGCTTGAAACAATTAACGATATTGTTGTCCGGATCGCCGATCCATTTCTTTATTGGACCCTCTTTTTGCCCAGGGACTTGGCGCTCTTTGTCGTCTCCATAGGCTCCTCTGCCATTCTGGCCGTGGTTCGTCTCTGGGTGACCGATCAAAATTACCTTCATGCCCTCAAAAAAGACAAAAAACGTCTCAAGGAAAAAATGAAGGCGGCGAAAAAAGAAAAAAACAAAGAGGAAGTCAAACGCTTTAGAACCCTTAATGGCATGGCGGCGATCAAAGCCCTGAAAGCTGAGAAAAAACCTCTCCTTTGGGCAATTATTCCGATCGCGCTTTTAGCCACTTGGGCCTTTAATCGGCTGGATTATTTTCCCGCGGAAGACGGGCAGGTGGTCGAATATTCCATTTATTTACCGATTACCACCGCCGGGGATTTAGTCACTCTTTTCCCCGAGAACGGTATCGAGTCGAAAGAAGAAGGATGGATCACCGAGGTCATACCGGTTAGCGACCATCCGATTTATCCGCCCCATGGCTTGGGGCATTGGGTGATTCAGGTTTCCGAGGAACACAGTCCCTATGATTTGCGCATTCGGCATCGAGACGATCTTTATACCCACCCCTTTACCGTTGGTGGGCGAACCTATCGCATGCCTCTGCGACCCCATCCTGAACACCAGACCGAAGGAAACCTTCCTCCCGCCACGCAAACCCACCTGGACGAATATCGGCCTTTTGCAGGATGGATTGTCTCCGACTTTGAAGGGGTTCCGGGCTTGCGCCAGTTCTTTTTCCCGCCTTGGTTGATTGCCTACTTAATTATCGTGATTCCCTTCGTCGTTATCATTCGTCGGGTCTTCAAAATCGCCTGAGAATCCCCCCCTAACTTCCATTCACCCCGGGAAATTGTAAAAATCCTCGGTTTCTCTTTGCATTTTTTCCGATCTGCCTTTGGGGTAAGGGTACGAATGGCTTGGATTTTTCCAATCCACAATCGCTAACGAAAAACCATAAAAAGCATTATGCAGGAAGTAAAAGACGGGGATACCGTCAAAATCAACTACAAGGGAACCCTCGCCGATGGCACCGTTTTCGACCAGTCTGAAGGTCGTGGACCATTGGAATTCAAGGTGGGCTCCAACACCGTCATTCCGGGCTTCGAAAAAGCCGTTGTCGGAATGAAAGTGGGCGACAGCAAAACCGAAACCATCCCCTGCGCGGAAGCTTATGGGGAAAAACGCGACGACCTTCTTATTAAAGCTCCACGGGATAAAATGCCCGAAGGTTCCGAACCTCAAGTTGGTCAACAACTCCAAATGACCACCCAGCAAGGTCAGCAAGTCCCTGTGCAGATTACCGAGGTTGGCGAAACCGAGGTCACCCTCGATGCCAACCACCCCTTGGCCGGACGCGACTTGACTTTCGAAATTAAGTTGGAAGAAATCAGCTGATTCCTAGCGAGTTCTTATTCGGAAGCCCGGTTTTCTAAGGAAAGCCGGGCTTTTTATTGGGGTTTCTCTTTGCGTTGGGGGTTGAGCCCCCAAAAAGACCCTACGGCCAAAAGTAGGGAAACTACCCCACAGAGCAGAAAAATCCCCTCATAATTGCCCCATCGGCCCTCGTACAAGCTGAAAAGATACGGGCCCAAGGCACTGGCCACCACAATGGCACTCATGGCGAACCCCGAGATGGCTCCAACATGCTGTCGGCCAAAAAACCGGGGATAGACGATCGAATTCAAATTCCCCCACAGTCCCCCTCCAATACCAATGGCAATAACCACAATCACTTTTAACAGTAACAGGGACTCTAGGTAGGCAAAGGCCAGCGCAAAAGCCCCCAGAGAAAGGTTTTGCAAGATCAGAAGATTTCGCAAGCGGATGTAAGTGCTTAACCAGCCCGCTCCCAAGTTGGTAATCACCGAAATAAAGGCCGCATAAAAGAAAAGAAGAAACATTTCCTGGCGTTCGATACCCGCAAATCGGCCTATATCGACGACATGGAAGGCATATGCGGTGAATAACAACGCATGCCAGGCAAAGCCTACTGTAAAAATCCAGAATGCATAGGTTCGTAAGGCCTCCGAGCGCTGGTAATCGCGGTATATGATCAGATCCTCGTTGGTCTCTTGTTCGGCTGGAATGGGATCGCGGCCATCCATTTGCAAGTCACACTCCTCGGGGTTGTCGCGGAAAAAGAACCAAATAAACGACGCCACCCCCAAGCCGATCCCCAATCCCAGAACCATCCACGCTCCTCTCCAGCCCAGAGTCTCCACCAGAAGGTTCAGGAGACTGGGAGAGGCGGAAAAGGTAATACTAACCGTCACCGAGCTGAACCCGATGGCAATGCCCCGGTAGCGGTTGAACCACTTTCCCGCCATGTTTCGTGAGGCTAAGGTAAGTACCCCCTGACCCCAGTACCGAATGAAAAAGAAACCCAATAATACAATCCCGAACGCCGCCGCCGTTTCCGCTCTCAGCATTCCCCCTAAAACCCGCGTCAGATGATCGGCTTGGCTGAAATACAAAAGTGACAGGCCTAGAAAGAACGCCGCCAAAAACGCGCCCTTGCGCATCCCCCAGCGATCCAGCATTCGCCCCGCATGGGGTAGGGCCAACCCGCTCGCCAAGGTGCCTATCAGATACGCCAGGCTCACCTGCTGACGCGTCAAGTTGAAATTCTCGATCAGCACATCCGTGAAAACCCCCACCCCGCATGACAACCCCAAATCAAAATCCAAGCCCCCGAAAATTAAATATTGACGGGAAAATCTAGGTTCCTTGAGATTAAATATTGACGCCCTAATTTAGGTTTCTTGAATTTAAAAATTGACGCGTGGTTGGCTTTACTAAGCGGGGTGGGGCGTTTTTAGCGCATAAGGCTTACGGCTAGGTCGGCGAGGGGTGAGCGCTCGCCTTGGGTCAGTTTGACATGGGCGGTTATCCTTTGGTGTCGAAGCCGGTTGCGGGTGTATACCAAACCGTTGGACTGGGAATCGACATAGGGGTTGTCGATTTGTGAGGGGTCTCCGATAAGGACCAATTTTGACCCCTCGCTCATCCGGCTAATGACCGTTTTTACTTCGTGGGGTGTCAACTGCTGGGCCTCGTCGAGAATAAAGAACCGTCTCGGGATTGATCGGCCCCTTATGTAGCAAAGAGCCTCGATTTCCAGAATCCCCGCGTCCATTAGCTGTTGGTAGGGCTTGACTGGCTGTCCGGTGGAAGAGCTTTTGCTTCCCGCGT
This sequence comes from Opitutales bacterium, assembly GCA_022565335.1. Taxonomy (GTDB): domain Bacteria; phylum Verrucomicrobiota; class Verrucomicrobiia; order Opitutales; family T3Sed10-336; genus JAIUMY01. The sequence goes on along the minus strand of JAIUMY010000018.1, from coordinate 10,642 downwards.
TAGAAGCGCTCTTTTTTCGGGCTTGCTTGGCCGCCTTTTTTCGGGAACCTCGGAAGGTCCCTTCCTGGCGCAAGGGAAATAAAACATTCAGCGCATCATGGTAGGGTTGTACCCAGGGCATCATTTTTTCGTTAAGGTCGCCGGGAAGAAAACCAATCTCCTGCCCAAGAGAAATAACCGGGCGGGTGATGCTCAGACCATCATAGAGGTCCTGGGCGACCAAAGAGAGCGCACAGGCGGTGGAAACAATGGTTTTGCCGGTTCCCGCTTTTCCGTAACAGGTGACCAGAGAAATCTCCGGATCAAGCAGCGCGTCCATCAAAAATTGTTGCTGGAGATTGCGCGGGCGAATGGAGATCGCTCCCGGAATTTGAATCTGGGAGGGCAGTTGCAAACGGTGCAGGGAACCTTCGCCATCATACCGGGCGGGCAAGATTTGATCGTGCTCTCCCTCAACGGAGACGTAGTCATTGCAACCGGTATGCACAGGAAGTTGATCGGGCTCGATTTCCACCGTTCCTTCTGAACCGAACCTTTGAAAAAGGGTTTGGCTGAGCTGCAGGGTGGGGTGGAATTCCTTCTCGTTTAACTCTTCCTCCCGAACTTTGTCGTTGAGGAAGTCCTCCGCCGGAAGCCCGATAGCCTTGGCTTTCAGATATAAATTTATATCCTTGGTGACCAGGGTTACGGGGGATTTCCAATTTTCTCCCAGATAGACCAGGCAGGCCAAAATTCGATTATCGATTTTATCGAGATCCCTGGATAGAGAGCGTAGCATTTTCATGCCCGGGCTACTTCCTTCGCCTTCCATCAGATAGCGGTTGGCGAGCACATAAAGCCGACCTCCGGATTCGAGGGTAACCCCCTTGTCCATCGACTCTTGGCTGGAGGGGAAAAGATCGCGCAGGACCCGGTGTAGGTGCCGGGCATTCCGGCCTTTTTCACTCTGGTCGCTTTTGAAGCGGTCCAGCTCTTGCAGAACTTCAAAGGGAAGTACTACATTGTGCTCTTGGAATTTGAAGATGGCTTGCGGATCATGAAGAAGAACGTTGGTATCGAGAAGGTAGGTTTTGGGAGATTGCATTCCGTGGTGATGTAAAGTCGGTTCTAAGTTTCAGCGGGTGCTTCGCCGTTTGGCGATGTTTTTTTGCGGCTCCGTAATAATTTCCATAAAACGATCAGTAATAACAGCAAAAGGGGAATGATCAACAAGGGGGCAAAAATGGCCGCCAATGAGAAACCGGTGGAACCCGTATTTTCAGCCGTTGAGACCAGCGGGTTCGCCGCCCCACCAGAGGCCAGTAAGCTGCCGCCACGGGTTAGGACACTCAGCCCCTGAGTCATTGCCGCACTGCCGCCACCGCCTACAATGGCGATGACCCAACCGAGTACCGGGTCCATTTCCTGAACCCCTCCGGTGGCCATTACGGCAACCGTTCCGGCAACCAGCGATACCGGGCTGGCAATGGTGTCCAAAGCGTTATCCAACCACGGGACATAAAAGGAAAGCACTTCCAAAGAGGTCGCCGCAATCAGGGTCATCAGAGCGGTATCGGTCATGAGCCAATCAAAATTCTCGGGCAGACTGATATATTCGCCCCGGGCCGCCAGACAAAGAACCAAAAAGGGAATGAAAATGCGGAAGCCGGTGGCGGCCGCTAAACCGATGCCCATGATGAGGGGAAAAACAAATTCCATAATTACTATTTAGGAGGAAAAGGGAGATGGCTGACGGTGTTGGCCAGGGCGAAAAGAGCGGCGGTTTCACACCGCATTACCAAAGGACCAAAATCTACTGGAATGATGCCGGCGGCAAGAAGATCCTCGTATTCTGAAGGAGAAAAATCTCCCTCTGGTCCAATAATCCATAGAATATTCGGGGCCTCCATCCGTTTATCGGTAATTGGGAAAAGCTTACCAATAGGTTGCCCGGGCACCTCCAGCATACCGGCGTAGCCTTTTACCCCCGTTGGTTTTTCCCGCAAAAACTCCTTTAATAGGATCGGCTCGTGTAAGTTTGGAAGAAAGGGGTTGCCGCTTTGCTTGGCGGCTTCGACGGCTTGCGTGTGCCAGCGTTGCTTCCTTTTCTTCCATTCCGTGGGGCTACCGGGCAAACCTTCGCAACGTTCGGTTATTAGCGGGGTAAGATCGGTCAAACCCAATTCGACGACCCGGCGAACCAGCTGATCCATCGACTTCCCTTTGGGCATCGCTTGAGCCAGATGCAAATGATAGGGAGGCTCCGGGTGGCGGGTTTCGGACTCAATCACCGCTAGGGCAGGCCGGTGCCGGGGGAGCTCGGTCAGGGTGGCTTCCCATTCCTTTCCCAAGCCATCAAATAGGGTGACTTTTTGCCCCGGCCTCACACGGAGGACCCGGGTCAGATGGTGCGATTCTTCCTCCGGAAGGCTAAACGATTCGCCTTCAACGGGTAGGGCTTCGGTGTCAGAAACATAGCAACGCGGAAATCCGGCCATGGGGAGTAGTTTCACCAACTTCAGGGAGAATGACAAAAGAAAAGCGCCGGATGGGGTATCTCCGGCGCTTTTCCCACAAACTACAAACTAAACACATCCGAAGAGTCTTTGCTCTTCAATTGGTTTCTGTTGATTGAGAGGGGTGTTGTTGCCGTTTCGTTCAAATATAGGCCTAAAAAAAATGAAAAAATCTTAGCTCCGCAAAAGAGAAAAATTCAGCTCTGGAAACTACTTGGAAACAACAGCTTATGATTTTGTTAAAGATAATTAAGATACAACGGATAAACCTTTCACGCACATCCCCACGCGAAGGTCTCGAAAAGTTTCTTCCCTTTAGCCCTCGTCTTGGGGGGTGTTAGCGCTGGATATTATGGCCGTTTCCTGTGAAAAGAAAAACACCGGTTTTCACCGGTGTTTTTCCCACAAACTACAAACTTAAAAACACATTAGAAGAGCTTTACTCTTCAATAGTTTCTGTTGGTTAAGAGGGTAGTTGGTGGTGATTCGTTCAAAAATTCCTTTTCTTTTTCGGGAATTCTTTTGGACAAGAAAGTATCGTCCTGAATGGCAAGGTTTTGCAGAAAAAGAAAAATTACCCTGTTTGATTATCAGCTTGACGAAAACCGGGGGATTCAGTGGCATTATCCCTTATGGCCAAAAACAAAGCAGCCCCCAACCGTATGGAATCCATTGTCGCACTCTGCAAGCGGCGCGGGTTTATTTTTCAAGCCGCCGACATCTACAGCGGCATCAACGGGTTTTTCGACTATGGACCACTGGGGGTTGAAATGCGCCGCAATATCAAGGATGCCTGGTGGCGGGATATGGTGCATCGGCGTGACGATATGGTAGGGCTCGACTCTTCGATCATTACCCATCCCCAAGTGTGGCAATCTTCCGGCCATTTGGATGGCTTTTCCGATCCCATGGTGGATTGTAAAAAATCAAAAAATCGTTATCGGGCGGACCAATTGTTTTTTGCGAAAATTACCGTTTCCGACGAAACCTTGGGGTATGTATCGGTTTTGGAATCAGAAACCATGGAGGAGGACGCGCGTAAAGCAGCCGATAAACTGGCTCGTAAAGCCGGGCACTCGAAAGCGGATGACTTCACCCTGCGCGACTATACTGAGGCCGACCCATCGGAATACGAACTGGTTCCTTCGCCGGCCACCGGTGAGCCGGGTTCGCTAACTCCTCCCCGGGACTTTAATCTGATGTTCCAAACCTACATCGGCGCCTTGCGGGACGAGAATGCGGTCGCCTATCTGCGCCCCGAAACAGCTCAGGGGATATTTATCAACTTTCGCAACGTTATCGATTCGGGTCGGGTGAAAGTACCCTTCGGCATCGCGCAAATCGGTAAAGCTTTCCGCAATGAAATCAATCCCCGCAATTTCATTTTCCGATCCCGTGAATTCGAGCAAATGGAAATCGAATATTTCATCGCTCCCGATGAGGATGTCTGGCCGAAGATCCACCGCGATTGGATCGAAACCCGCCTCAATTGGTTTGAAAGCATTGGCCTGCCAAGAGAAAAACTAGGAGAGGACGAGCACCCCAAGGAAAAACTGGCCCATTACGCCAAAGCTTGCACCGACATCACGTTCGAATTTCCCTTTGGCGTACAGGAACTCGAGGGTATTGCCGCTCGCGGCAATTTCGATTTGACGCAGCATCAGGAAGGCAGTGGGCGGGCGATGGATTATTTCGATGAGGCCCGTAAAGAGCGCTACGTCCCTCATGTCATTGAGCCCAGTGTCGGCGTTGATCGCATTTTTCTCGCCTTGATAACCGCCGCCTATGAGGAAGAGGAGTTGGAAGGCGATAAACGTACGGTCCTCAAACTTCACCCCCGTATCGCCCCAATTAAAGTAGCAGTCCTGCCTTTGGTGAAAAATAAAGAGCCTTTGGTCGATAAAGCCCAGGCTCTATATCGTCGCTTACAACGCCGTTGGAACGTTTTCTACGATGCCTCCGGAGCCATCGGCCGCCGCTACCGCCGGATGGACGAGATTGGAACACCCTTTTGTGTAACCGTTGATTTTGATTCCCTCGAGGACGGAACGGTCACTCTCCGGGACCGTGATTCAATGGAGCAAAAACGGATTAGCGAACAAGATCTTCTGGCTTATCTCGAAGAACAGATCGACCCTTGAGCCAATTATCCCTTGGCTGAGGGGATTGATAGTCTTTTCCAAAAAGGCGTTGGTGCACGACCTCATTGCGGTGGACCTCATAATCATACGCCCCAATACGCCGGTACCATAGGGTTACCAGGGAGGAGGTGATGACAATAAAAGTCGAATACAGAACGGCCAGCCAAAGCATCTCGTTTTGCCAGGGTTGGCTGAAACTGAGCAAAATAATGGCAAAAGCGATAGGGCCGTTCTGAATCCCGGTCTCCAGTGAAATGGTGCGACGGTGTCGGTAGGGAAGGCGAAAAACTTTTGCCATCAAATAGCCAAAGGTAAAACCAGTCAGACCAATCCCGACTGCCGCCACATAGATCTCCACCGGAGTGCGAAAGAACAGCCCCCCATGGCGGACACTAACCGAGAGGATAAGAAAGAGAATGACAATGATCCCAAAAAAGCCAGCCGTATCCTCTGCCGTCTTGGCCCACCCAGCGGAAAAATGACGCAGGATCATACCCAAACCAACCGGAACCAGAACCAGAATCAGGGATATGATGATATTGCCAGTAGGAATGATAAAGGTGGTTTCAGGATCTTCGGCGGCCAGACCTGCCTGAATCTGCTCCGCAAAGCCGGAGGCGTAAAGGTCCAGCAAAATAGGCATCATAATAAGCGCCAGAAGAGTCGAAGCGGCGGTCATGGAGATGCTCAAAGCGACCGCTCCGCGGGCAAAATAGGCAAACATATTCGAGGTGCTGCCGCCGGGTAAGCAACCAATCAAAATCAGGGCAATTGCCAGGGCCGGAGGCAACTGGAGCAAAAGAGCCAGGCTAAAAGCCAGGAGCGGCATCAGCCCGAATTGCGAAAGAAAGCCAATGAGAAACGCCCGAGGCCGGGCAAAAGCCTGGCCAAATTCCCTTGTGGTTAGGCTCGCACCCATGCCAAACATGATGATCAGAATCATCAAAAGAAGTAAGGCCTGGTCGACCGTGCTGAGCAGTTGGCGTTCGATTTCCATGGTTACCTTTGGTCGCGATCAGTGTACATCCCGGCGATAAGCTCCCTGTATTTATCCGTTATGGCATGGCGGCGAAGTTTGAAGAGTTTGGTCAACTCGTCTCCCACGCTGAAAGGTCGGGGGAGGATTCGTATAACCCGTGGGGTCTCATGGATTTTGAAACCGTTTGCCGGAGAAATCTCCTTTCGTACAATCGCCAGCATTCGGCTGTTTTGCTCCTCCCCGCTTAGGGTTGGCGGAATGATCTTAGCCAGTTCCTCGGGATCCGGTGATACCAACAGTCCGGGATGTCTTTGGTCCTGTCCGACCACCATACACTGGCCAATCCCCGGCAATTGGCGTAGGCGCATTTCGATAGGACCGGGTTCCATATTCTCTCCGTTGGAAAGGACGATTGTTTCTTTGCAACGCCCAACTACTTGCAAACAGTCGTTCCAGGTAACCATCCCCAAGTCTCCCGTCCGAAACCATCCCTCTTGCAGTACTGTGGTCGTAGCTTCCGGATTGCGGTAATACCCCGCCATGACCTGGGGACCACGAACCACGATTTCGCCTTTTCGCATACGTCCGCCGCCGGAATTTGTTGCATCGGGATAAAGGATCTTTCCTGTATCTATATCAATAATACGAATTTCCGTTCCTGGAATGATCGGGCCAACCGTTCCGATTATTCGCTTTCGCGGGGTGCGCACCGCCAAAACGGGCGAGGTCTCGGTGAGGCCATAGCCTTCCAAAACGGCGATGCCAAGATTGTTGAAGAATTCATCGATTTCCCGGGGCAGGGCTCCTCCTCCGGAAACCGTTGCCTTCAGACCACCTCCGGCGACTTGCCGAATTCTCTCCAATACGGTCGCATTGAAGAACCCATACCACGGCAAAAGCAGAAACCAGAAAAGAGCAGCATACCCTTTCTTAAACTTCCTCCAGAGAGGTCTGGGCTTTTCCGTCAACAAGTCCTGGTCCCTCAGAAAATTGATATTCCGGTGGTAGTGCTTACTGAGCCAATAGGCAATCGCAAAAAGGGCCCGTCGAACGGGATGCGACTTTTGTACGCCTTTGTGAATACGGTGGTGCAAGCTTTCCCAAAGGCGCGGGGCCGATCCCATAAAGGAAGGCTCAACGTCAACGAGGTCCTCCGCCAGACGACGCGGACTGGAATAATACGTGCAGGCCCCACTACTAAGGGTAATCATTTCAAAGACCCTTTCGAAAATATGCCAGATGGGTAGTAAGGACAAAATCCGGTCGCGCCAGGTTATATCGAGAGGAATGTTTTCCAGTTGGGAAATCATGTTGGCATGACTGAGCATAACCCCTTTGGGAGTACCCGTAGTGCCCGAGGTGTAAATTAAGGTGAATAGGTGCTCGGGTTCGATCCCATCGATTCTTTTGCGCAAGAGTCCAGGATTCTCTTCTTTGAAGACCGCTCCTCTTTTTTCAACCTCCGTTAAGGTCAAAATCTCGGAACGTTCCGGAGGCGGCGTTTCCATCAGGATGATGGTCGGTTTGGTCTCCCATTTTTCGGTGGCTTGGTCGAAACGTCTAAGCAAAGTCCGGTTTTCCACAAAAGCGAATTTTATTTCCGCATGTTCGAGAATGTAGCGAAGCTCCTCAACCGTAACTTCACTGCCCCGGGGGACATCGGTTGCCCCGACAATTTGCACCGCATAGTCGCTCAAAATCCACTCCAAGCGGTTGTCGGCAAAAAGCCCCACTTTTTCTTGCGCCTCCACCCCCAGCGAGGCCAAGCCTGCCGCCAGAGAGCTACCCCGATCCCACAGGGTTTGGTACGAGGTGGGTTGCCAATGCTCCCTCTTTAAGCGCGTGGCGAAGGCTGGCATATCGCCGAAAACTTCGGCGGCTTTTTCATAAAGCCGCGCTAGATTCGGCGCGATAAGTCTTTGTTGTGGCACGGAGAGAGAAAAGAGTTGTTGATCGATGAATAGGGGGACCTCGTAATGTTTTCCTGTCCACCGAAAGGGGTCAATCTTCTCTTTTACTTTGGAAAAACCTTTGTCGTCCTTGATTCTTTCTCAATAACTGTAATTATAACTTATGGCTACAACAAGACGTTCTTTTCTTTTTGGACTAACCGCTCTCATGGGATGGACCGCTACCGGTCTCTATGGCAGAAATTCCTCCCCTGACCGCCCTCAGGTCGGGAACCCACCCCCGTCCAATGGGCCTTTTTCTCTGACCGATATGCCCTATGACTATGCCGATCTGGAACCGCAGATCGACCAGTTAACAATGGAGATCCATCATAAAAGACATCATGGCGGACAATTGGCCAACTTGAATAACGCAGTCTCCGAATTTCCCGAACTTGCTGATATGACGGTGGAGGAGGTGATGAAAAATGTTTCCCGCTTCAACACCTCCGTGCGAAACAATGGCGGCGGGCATTATAATCACGACCTCTTTTGGAAAGTAATGGCTCCGGAAGGGCATCGTGGGGAAATCTCATCCGAGCTGAAAGCCGCCTTGGAGCGGGACTTCGGCGGAGTGGAAGAAATGAAAAACGCTTTTTCGTCGGCCGCCAATGGCCAATTTGGCTCTGGATGGGCCTGGCTGATTCTCGATGACCACAGTCATTTAAAGGTGCTCGGAACCCCCAATCAGGACAACCCCTTAATGGATATCGCTCCGACGAGGGGGACACCGATTCTTGGCATTGATGTTTGGGAGCATTCTTACTATCTTGCCTACCAGAACCGAAGAGGTGCTTTCGTCAGCAATTGGTGGGATACGGTAAACTGGGGAGAAGTGAGTCGACGCTTTAAGAAAGGGCCAATCCACTGACCTTTGTACAGTAGAGATTGTCGTAAAAGCCCGGTCTTTTTATTCACTAATCACTCGATTCGAAAGAATCCCGATTCCCTCTATGGCGATTTCCACTCTATCACCTTCGGCTAGAGGGCCCACCCCGCTGGGAGTTCCCGTTGAAACAATGTCACCCTCCTCAAGGGTCATCATCCGGGATACGAAAGCGATTAATTGAGCCACTGGAAAAATCATCTCTGCGGTTGAAGAAGACTGTACGATCTCGCCGTTAAGGGTGGTTTCAATCTTCAGCGACTGCGGGTCCGGGCAGTCTTCGGCCCGCAATACGGCGGGGCCGATGGGCCCGAAGCTATCCAGGCATTTGCCGCGAAACCAGCCACTGGTATCCCCTTTCTGGAGATTCCTTTGGCTAACGTCATTCATGATGGTGAATCCGTAGACTGCCTTTAAAGCTTCCGCGGAGGTAAGATTTCGGCATCTTCCGATTAGGACAAATGCCCTCCTAGTCTTTTTGGTAAGCAAAAAGCGGGAAAAAATGATAAGTGTGGAGGTTCTGAAGTTAACCCGCCTAAAGGCGGATCAACCAACCAACAGAACCATCCACATGATTATACAAAACGAAAATACCGCGACAGAGCAAGCCCGCCGTTTGAAAATTAAAACGCAGGACCAGCGCCTCGTTAAACTGGTCGTCGATGGCACCGGGTTAAGCCCTTGGGAAGCCGAAGAACTCGTTGAAGTCGTCAAGGAGGTCTACTTTAACGAACCCGAAAACGGCACTCTACGCAGTGGCCAAATGCTTTTTGAGTGCATTGATGCCAATGAGGGAGCAGGCAAACCACTCAAGGAATGCACACTCCAGCGCATTGTCCTCACCATCCATGACCCCGAGGATCAGGCTATCCGAGCCCGTGATGGCAGCGAAAGGATGCGCGAGCACATCATTTCTGCGCTTAACCGAAGAAGCCCGTGAGCAAGGTGGTTTGCTTAGCCAGGAGGACCTTTCCCGGTTCCTCTTTTGCCATGTGCGAACCATTCGCCGATGTGTCCAAAATCTCCGCAAACGCGGTATCGTCGTCGCCACCAGAGGGCAACAAAACGACATCGGTCCGGGAGTCTCCCATCGCGGCGTCGCCGTAAAGCACTGGATCGAAGGAATGGAACCGGTCGAAGTGGCCCGCCGCATCAAGCATTCCCTCAAGGCCGTCGAGCGGTATTTGCAAAATTTCGCCCGCGTGGTCTTCCTTCAGCAACGAGGATTCGACCCGCTGGCCACAGCGCTGGCCATGGGCGTCTCCGTCGCGCAAGTTACCACTTACCGGGAGATCCACGACCTTTACAAAGACCGACCTGAGTTCGCCCGACGGGCGCAGGAAATCCAGATTACCGGGGGGGAGTTTCACGAAGCCATTGACTTCGAAAAAGGGGGACCCACGCAAAACGCCAAATCGAAGAAAGGATGAAAGAAGCCGTGAAAAAACATCAATCCCATTTACAAGCCACCTACTCTCCGATGAGCTTCAAAACCTTCACCGGAGCCCTTGAAGCGTTCTTTGCCCAGGAGTGTCCACAGATGGGCGGCCAGCGCACCCGCCAGGTCCTCGTCAACGCCATACACCAAATGGTGCGCGACTTCTTTCCCGCCACCTCCAATCTCGCTCAAGGCCAGATTCAATGGACCTGTGTGCACAAAAAAGAACAAGCTTCCTATGGTAAAAAAATGTCCGCAACGCGCCTGCAAAGTGTCATTTTGGATCTGGTTCGCGACGACGATATCAAGGAACGGGCCGAAGGAAAAAAACTTCGTGAGATTAAAAAAGAAGCCACCGTGCGCTTGCTCCAACAGGCCGATAAACAGGAGGGCTGCCTAACCAATGCTGAAGTAGCCATCCTCTTGAAAATATCCCCGCCTACGGTCAGCCGGTATATCCAGGAATGGGAGGTCGATCATCAACAACTCCTTCCACGCCGAGGAACCATTCATGATATGGGTCCCACCCTCACTCATAAAAAACCCATCATCCGAAAACTCTTCCTCGAAGGTAAAACCGTCGAACAAGTCGGAAGGGAAACTCATCACAGCCCGGAAGCTATTCACCGTTACATTAGAAACTTCAAACAAGTCCTATTGTGCCGACAAAAAAACCTCAGCACCGCCGAAACCGCTTTTGCGGTGAAACTCTCCGAAAGACTCGTTAAAGAATATCACGCGCTCATCGACGAAT
>JAIUMY010000017.1 GCA_022565335.1 Opitutales bacterium | reverse complement strand
GATTGCCATCCACGCCTACCTTCGGCCCGTCCCTCCGGGACTTAGGTTTCTTTTCACCTCTCATGCGATAACTTGCCGGTATTCTCTCGCGAAAAGGGTTTCCTTTGCCGTTTCACACGATCCATCTGAGCAGAGCCTATCGTCTTGCGCTTAAGTCTTTATTCAAAAACAACTTGAAATTTTCGATGTCGGGTTTCCGGGAAATGTGGGTCAGGAGTCCTGAGGCTAAGGCGTGAATCTTTATTACCGCCGCAAGCCTTCGAGCATTCCGCGAACGGGGTCGGAATCTTCGGAGTCTCCGCCCAGTTGGTCGCGCAGTAACTGTTCTCCGCGACGCTGGAGTTCTTGTTGGCCGGTGTCGCGTAAGGCTTGGGCCCATTCGTCATCAGAAATCCGCAGTCTGGGCTGATCCATGGCACCTTCGAGGGATAAGGGGAGACGTAATTCCTCCACTGCCCGCTCTCCTATGCCTGGAACGGTAACGGTGGTGTTAAGGAAAGTGGTTTCGAAGGGAAGGTTCAGGGCCCGCGGAGAGAAAGTCCCTTCGATATGAAAGCTGGCCAATCCTCCGGAAAGGGGGAAATTTGACGGGTCGCGGAGGAGATTGCGAATTTCTTCTACGGGAATATCGTGGGCAAAGAAACGCAGGTCATTTTCGCCGGCTTGTTGGGAAAATCCCTTCAGGTTCACGTTCATCCCGAAACGTTCGCTGTCGGTCTCGATATTCAACTCCGGACTTTCCGGCAGGAGTCGTGGTTGAGTGGACCAGTTGCGACCGGTGATGGTCCATCGTTCTTCCGGCAAACCGTGGAATAGGACGTCTCCCGCCAGCAGGCGGTGGATGGTCAGGGTGGGGTTTTGTCGCCGGAGGTGAGAGGCGGTAACGGTGGCGTATCCGGTCTGGGCAGCGCGTTCGCGAACGCGTTCCCGCCAGTTGGGATCGCGTTCTTCAATGGGTTCCTCCCCATCGCGTTCCCAGCGCTCCAGAATTTCGCGGACTTTGCGCAATCGTTCTTGCCAGACTTCGGCCTCAGCCAAGTAATCTTCCAAGGTTTTGAGTTCCTCGTCCTCGACCTCATCTTCGCTGGGGAGGGGTGCCGGCCGGGCAATCCGAACGCCGGGGGTTTCGCGGGGAAAGTTGATGCGCCCACCGGTTACCTCAATATTGTCGAAAGCAAAACGTTTGCGCAGAAGATCGTTGGTACTAAGATCAATTTCGACGGTAGTGGCCGCAAAACGGTTGCGTTGCAAATCTTCGGGATCGGCCAGGGCGAGGCCGTGCAGAGTTAGGCGCCCTTCGCGGAGACGCAGATCGACTCCGCCGAGGTCAACGGTTGCTTCGTTGGCTTTTTCGAGTGCGTGGCGCGTCTGGGTAGTGAGAATGAAGTCGGAGAGGAAGAGTGAGCAGACAAATAAAAACAGTACGGTTAGCCCCGCGAGAAGGAGGCCGAGGGGCCGAAACACAGAGCCTTTGCGCAGGTCTGCCAATTCGGCCATGGGTGCTTTGCCCTTAATTCCACCGAATAAAATCCAAAAGAGAGCCCGGACCCAAAACTTACTGGTCCACTCCTTGTATTTGGGGGAGTCTGTTTCCAGAGAACCTAATTTGCGTCTGAGGGCGCGTAAGCCCGAGCGGGCTCCAAATCCTCCGGCCCAACCCAGGGCCAGGGCGATCGGTATGCCGCCAACCAAGCTGTAGTTGTCCAGGCCAAACCAGGCGAAAACCGGTGCATTCACGAGGATGGCGAACAAGCCGCCCAGTGGTCCGTCCAGGAGGACCTGGCCGATGCGAAAAGAGACTGGGAGGAGTAATTCCGAAAACAAGGCCCCCACTAAGATAAACAGGCCACCGAGAAACAAGTTGGCGTTCAGCAGGATCAAAAGGACTAAAAGAAGGAGGAAATACCCGGGGGCTGCCGCAAAGGAGGGTAAAAACCCGATCAAGGCTCCGAGTAAGGTCGCGGTGTAGAGATGAAATGGGGTGGTTTTGCCGCGAATGATTTTTCCTATTTTGCGAGTGAAGATCATGGCTGTAAGGGGATGAGAGTTATAGCTTGAGGGTAAGGAGTTTGGAGGGAAAATCAATTGATATTAGCATCTCCGGAAGAATAATCAGCACCTGGGGTTGTTTTTGCGGTCAGTATTGAGTCATGACAAAAATAAAACATCTCCCGTTCCTTTGTCTTTGCGCTTTCGTGGTTTTCGCTCTGTTAGCGGGGTGTGCGAGTACTCCGGAACAGCGGGTCGCGGAAAATGAACTTTACTTTTCCAGTTTATCCGAGGAAGAGCAGAATAAAATTTTAAATGGTGAGATTGCTTTGGGGTTCAGTACGGAGATGGTTCGGCTGGCCTTGGGCAATCCGGATCAGGTGCAGCGCAGGGTGACGATGGAGGAGACCGAAACTCATTGGATTTATTTGGGGAGTTTTCTGGTGGTTGATTCTTACCAAGTCCGTGATTTTGCGAGATTCAGTCGTACTTATCACCGTCGACAAGTTGACCGCACGCGCCAGCAATTCTACGAGAAAATGCGGCTAGTTTTCCGGGATGAGATTTTGGTCGAATTTGGGGAAAGCCGTCGTGGTCGGTAGGGGGCTAGTCATGATCGGAGGAAATGGCCTTTTGCAGATGTTTTTCCCGGAGGCGCAATAATGCAACCCACGCCGTTGGGGGGATTTCTTCGGCGCGGCTTTGGGCCGAATACCCTTCTTTGATTAAAAAAGCCTCCCATTGGGCAGGGGGCAGCCCGGGGAGTAGTTTCCGTAGTTGGCCGCCGAGTTGTTTGCGTCTTTGGGTAAACACTCTCCGGAGGAAGTCCTTTTGTCCGTTATCGAAAAAAACCGGGTGATCTTTTTTCCGGAGGTGTAAAAGGTAGGAATCTATTTTGGGGACCGGATGAAAACATCTTGCGGAAACGCGGTGGCCGGGGGCAAAGTTGTAGGCCTCTTGCAAGAGTATGGTGATAGCGGAAAAATGTTTGGTTCCCGCGGATGCGGCAAATCGATCGGCGGTCTCTTTCTGTAGCATAAGGACCATTACGGAAGGCAACTCAGGCCATGCCAGGACTTTTTCGATCCAGGGGGTGCTGATAGCATAGGGAAGGTTGGCGACGATTTTGTAGTCTGCACTGTTCAGCAATCCGGCGGTTGGGTATTGCAAGGCGTCTCCTTCCGTAAGGTGGAATGTATCCGGGTAGTGAGGACACAAATCATTTCGAAGCCATTGGGTTAAAGCGGGATCTTTTTCCACCGCGTGGACGGTAGCTCCTTTTTGCAGCAGAGCCCTGGTGAGGGTGCCCAATCCGGGACCGATTTCAACTATCGTATCTTTGGCCGTAACTTGGGCGAGTTCCAATGACTTGCGGATGATGTTGGGGTCGGTCAGAAAGTTTTGGCCGAGTTTTCGGATGGGGGAATGTTCGATTTTCCTAAGGATGGCCCGGGTATCCAAAAGAGGAGGAGAGGAGGAGTCTTCGGTGGAAAGGCGTTCATTTCCGCCCTTGTCATTCCCTGGCTTCATGAGTACTGCGTTGGCTCTGTTCGGTTTGTGCGGGACATGGTCAAAAGGATCTGGCTTACCAGCTGAAGGCTCTTTTTTCCAGAACGGATAAAGAATTGTGAAGGGGGAAAGAAGTTTATTCTCAAAACGAATTGATCAGCGTATCCATATCGACATGATCGTTGATCAGGTTTTTGATGATGGGGAATTTGTCTTTGTCCCGTGGCTGGGTTTTGATGGTCATTCCGGCGATTTTGGAGGCGATGGCGTAGCTGTCCTCAACTGCGGCGATTACCGGAATATTGGTTTGGGCGAGCAGTTCCATTAGTTTGGGATGGGGCATGATATCGCGTGTAAGAATGATCCCGGAGATAACTTTTTTTCCGGAGATTCCCGCATTGGCGATAGCGGCCAGGAGAATGTCGTCGCGGTCGCCCGGAGTGATAATCAAGACCCCGGGTTGGAGGTAATCGATAACACCTTTGGCGGTCATAGCCCCAATAACAAACCTCATGATGCGTTCATCCTCGCCATCCGCTTTGCCGTTAATCCAGCGGCCTTTTATTTCTTCGGCAACCTGGCCTAAGTTGGGAGCCGTCAACATACGTTGGATTGGTAAAACCCCCAGCAACGGAATGCCAATACGCTTTAGGGCCCGTCCCGCAAAGTCCTGCACCATCTCCATTTTATCGCCTTGAACCTTGTTGATGATCGCTCCGATGACTTCGACGCCTTCCTTATCAAAGAGGGCTTTGTTTAAAGAGATTTCATCGACCGGGCGGCCAATGCCGCCTTGGGAAACAATGATCACTTTGGCTCCGAGGATTTTGGCCACCCGGGCATTGGAAAGGTCGAAGACGGATCCCACCCCGGCGTGGCCCGTTCCTTCGATGAGGGTAAAATCTTTTTCCCAGGAAACCCGGTCAAAAGAACGGCAGAGTTGATCGACCAGCTTGCCGAGTGCGGTGCCGGGGTTTTTCAGATACCGCCGGGTGAAGGTCGAATCAATGGCAATGGGACTCATTGAGCTGATGGGAACGTCCACCTTATAAATGGCATCAAGTAAGAAGGAGTCTTCATCAATTTTGAATCCATCGACCTCGATAAACCTTTGTCCTACCGGTTTAATGAAGCCCACTCTTGGGAAGCGCGCTTGCAGGGCGGCGTAAAGCCCTAGGCAGGAGGTGGTTTTCCCGTCGTTTTGCCGGGTAGCGGCAACAAAAATGCGTTTGGTCTCCCGGTTGATGGGTTTTTCCATCAAAACCTTTGGTTCTTCGGGTTCAGCGGGCGGCATGGTGAATGGGTTTAATTAGGGTTTCCATACAACAAGCGTATATCAATGGCCTGGCAACCAGCAATCGTGGCCGCCCCGAAGACGTCATGTGCGCTCATGCCCCGGCTTACTTCCGCGGCAGGTTTTTGCAAACCGGTAATAATTTGGCCGTAGGCATTGGCTCCGGATATGGTTTGGACCAGTTTAGCGGCAATGTTTCCGCTGTTGAGGTCGGGAAAGATGAGAACATTGGCACGGCCCGCAACAAAGCCGCCAACTCCCTTGATTTCCGCAGTGCGGCGATCCAGGGCGGCATCGACCTGCATCTCGCCGTCGATTTCGAATTGGTCGCCGGAATAACGGATCTTTTGCCTGGCCAAAGCGGTGGCGGACTGCATTTTGGCGATGGCCGGGTGTTTGGCGGTTTTGGCTTTGGAGGAAAAGCCCAGCATGGCCACCCGGGGAACTTCATTGGTCAGGTGATTGGCAATGCGCGCGGTGGTGATAGCGATATCAGCAAGTTGTTCAGCGGTGGGATCGGGTAAAACGCCACAATCGGCAAGGAAGAGGACCCCATCCAGGCCCAAATCTTTATTTTCCAAATCGAGAATAAGCATGGAGCTGGCGGTTTCCACGCCTTCCTGCCGGGGAATGATTCGAAAAAGAGGGCGGAGGGCGGAGGACGCTGAGGCCGTGGCTCCGGAGACAATGGCATCGGCTTGGGCCGTTGCCAACATCATGGTGGCAAAGATGCTGGGGTTTTTCATCGCTGCGGTCGCTTCCTCCATATGCATACCTTTATAGCGGCGAACATTCTCAAGATTTCTGACGAAATCAGGAAAACTCTCACTGCGTTCCGGTTCGATGAGGCGAATTCCGGTGAGATCGATATCCAGTTTGGCGGCGCGGTCCTTAATGACCGACCGATCCCCAAGGAGGATGGGCACGCCCATGCGACGCGTTTTGAACTGGCGGGCAGCTTGCAGGATGCGGGGGTCGGAGCCTTCGGGAAAAACAATCCTTTTCGGGTGGCGTTGTAATTTAGCGGTAAGGCGGTCGATTAGAGACATGAGAGAAATGAGTTGGGAGTTTTTCGGGGTGGGGTTGGAAAGTTATAAATAAGCAAAGCTTACGTCTTCTGACAAACGCAAAATCGCAATTGTTTCGGTGCTCCCCGGGGGGGAGGACGGCGTTATGGATTGGGAATTAAGGATTATAATGCTGGAGATGATCGGGGAAAATGGGGGGATCAGAATATGGGAAGCATTTCCAAGAGAGGGAAAGCCCGATTTCTTGAGGGATTCGGGGAATTGTTGCGGTGAAAGAAGCTTGGGCTTGCCTTTAAGGGGAGAAGTTTGCGGAATGTGCGCATGTCCCAAAACCTTCTCCGTATTGGTGTTGTTTCCCTCGCGACCATCCTTTCCCGGGTGTTGGGGTTGCTGCGGGATATCCTGACCTTTGCGGTTTTTGGCACGACGGCGTTACACTCGGCCTTTATTTTCGCGTTTACCCTGCCTAATTTGTTTCGGAGGCTATTGGGGGAAGGGTCATTGAATGCGGCTTTGGTTCCGGTCTATACCGACGAACTTCAGGAAAAGGGGAAAGCCCGGGCTTGGGGGTTGGTGAATGAGGTGATGAGTTGGCTTTTACTGACCTCTCTTCTGTTGTGTGGTTTGGCGATATTGGTTTTCTTTCTACTGCCTTTTTGGCCCGGATTGCCTCAACGGTGGTATGAGGGTGCCGAGTTGGGAAAGATTCTGTTTCCCTATTTGATTTTCATAGCCCTGGCGGCGATGGTATCAGCGGCCCTGAATGTTTTGCAGCGGTTCGCGGTGCCCGCCTTGTCGGCGGTGTGGCTGAACCTTTCCATATTGTTTTTTTTGGGTGGGGCGGCGCTTTGGTGGGGTGAGACGCCGGGGCAGAAAATGGGTTTTCTCTGCGCTGGCGTACTCTTTGGGGGGCTGCTACAATTTTTAATTCCGGCTTGGGCCCTTTACCGTGAAGGGTGGCGCCCGAGGCTTTCGTTTGAGGGTTCGGCCCGTTTGCGGCAAGTGGCTCTTCTCATGGTGCCGGGATTGGCGGGAACGGCGATTTTCCAGATCAACGTGGTGGTTTCACGGATGCTGGCCTTTTCGCTCGATGAAGCTGCGGTTTCCCTTTTGTATTTAGCCAATCGCTTGATGGAGTTGCCATTGGGGGTCTTTGCCATCGCCGTGGCCACGGTGATTTTTCCATTGCTGTCCCGCTATGCTTCGGAAGCCAACTGGGCGGCGATGGGTTCTGCCTACCGTCGTGGGCTGCGCTTGATTTTTGTGGTTACCATTCCGGCCGGAGTTGGGTTGATCGTTCTCCGTGAACCTATCGTGACGGCGCTTTTCCAATGGGGGGCGTTTGGCGCCGAGAGTGTGCGGCAAACCGGACCTATTCTGGCTATCTTTGCGCTCAGCATTCCCTTTTATGCGTGGGCGTCGTTTTCCACCCGGGGGTTTCACTCGTTAAAAAACACCTCGACTCCGGTACGCATCGCGGGGCTCTCATTCCTGGTGAATTTGGCCTGTAGTCTTGTTTTCATGAGAATTTGGGGAACGGCGGGTCTCGCCTTGGCGAATTTGTGCTCGATGAGTGGTCAGGCCTTGCTTCTGCAGTTATATTTGTCACGGGCGCAGGCTGAACTGCGGGTGGGCCGAATTTGGGAGGATCTTTTGAAAATTCTTTTTGCCGGAGGGGTGATGGCTGGGGTGTTGGTTTGGTGGCCGGCGTTTTCCCAGTGGATCGAATCGGAGAAATGGGCCGCTGTGGTGGAGGTTTGCCTCCTGGTTCCGTTGGGGATTTTACTTTACGGGCTGATTGTTTGGGCGCTGCGGTTGGAGGGATATAAGGACCTGCAACAGGTGCTGAGTAAAATGGTGCGCCCGGGACCAAGGCAAAAGGGAAAAGGCGCGTAGAAAATTACGGAGCCTGCGGGGAAAAAATAAAACCGGTGGCCGGAGAGAATTTCCGCTTCTCTTGTAAAAGGGCTTGACCATGGGGCCCTTATTCGCTTTGATTACTGGTTTTCATCCAACCAGAGGAAAGCGCCGTGAGAGACGACTATTTGCAAAAAGCCCAGGAAATCATTCCCGACCCCTACATTTTGATCAATGTGGTATCCCGTCGGGTTAAACAGCTGAAAGACGGTGGTTTCAAGCCACTGGTTCATTCACTTGAGAAACTGGATCTGGAGGATATTGCCCTAAAGGAAATCATCGAGGGGCAGATTGGATACGAGTTGGCAGATTCGTAAGGTCCGTTGCTCCGGAACGCGGTGAGCGCAAAAAAAAAAGAAGGGAATCGGTTTAAAGAATTTCGGAACGCCAAGGCGCGCCGCGATTATTTGATCGAAGATTCGCTGGAAGTTGGGATAAAGCTGCTGGGCACGGAAATTAAATCTTTGCGGGAAGGCAAAGGGCAGTTGACCGACTCCTTCGCGCGGATCGAAAAGGGGGAAGTGATTTTGTATCATTTTCAAATAGCCACCTATTCCTTTGGCAATCTCAACAATCACAATCCGACCCGACCACGTAAACTTCTTTTGCACCGTAAGCAAATCCGGCAACTGGAAACCGAAGTGAATCAAAAGGGCTCGGTCTTGGTGCCTTTGAAAGCGTATTTTAAAAAGGGGTTGCTTAAGATTGAATTGGGGATTGGCAAAGGCAAAAAAATGTATGACAAGAGAGAGGACCTCAAAAAGAAAGCTCAGATGATGGACGTCGAGCGGGATTTGCGAGGCCGTCGCTAAAGCTTTTTACCATGAGTCGTTCCTCTTCTTTCCTAGTTCCTGCCAGTACTTCCAATTTGGGGTCGGGCTTTGATACCCTGGGCATGGCCTTGTCGCTCTATAATGAGGTAAAGGTGACCTTTGAGGAGTCGGACCGTGGCGAAAACCAAGAGAACAAGGCCTTTTTCGAAACGGTGGGCCAAGCCTTTTTCGACCTTACCGGTAAACCCGTTGAGGCTTTTTCGGTGAATGTTTCAGGTTCGGTTCCCCGTTCGAGGGGGTTGGGTTCGAGTGTAACGGTAAGGGCAGGAATTTTCGCCGCTTTGAACCAGCTTATGGGAACCAATTTGAGCCGGGAGGCTATTGCCCGCGAGGTGACTATGCTCGAAGGCCATCCGGATAATGCGGTGGCCTCCATTTTTGGTGGTCTGACCGTTGCAAAACTGAAACCCGACAGCTGGGTTTTGGACGATTTTTTAAAGTTCCCGGTTTCAAACGAGCTTTCTTTTGTTTTGGTCAGTCCGGAAATGGAAGTGAAAACCAAAGATTCCCGCTCTGTCCTGCCCGCAAATCTTCCTTTTAAGGAGGTTGTGCAAAGTCTGAATTCCCTGAGTTATTTTCTCGGTGCTTTTCTTTCGGGGGATTTTCAAAGACTGGCGAAGGTGGATTTGTCTGAACATATTCACCAACCTTACCGACTCAATGCCATTCCCGGGGGAAAAGAGGCCTTGGTTGCCGCCAAGAATTCCGGCGCTTGGGGAACCTGGTTGAGCGGGAGTGGCTCTTCTCTGGTAGCCATGGTTTCAGAGGAACGCCAAGAACAAGTCAAACTGGCCATGGAGCAAATTTTTGAAGACCGCTCCATTCCAGCCATCTCGTTTTTGGTCAAAGCGGACAATGAGGGAATGCGGGCAATAGACTGTTCGGGTTGATTGTTAAGTATATATTCTTTTGGGGAGCGGCGGAGGGCGCTCGAAAGCGATTTTTTCAATGCGAACAATCGTAAACTTTATCCTATTTGACGGATCGGGTTAGAGTCTGGAACGAATGCGTCCGAGGACCTTATGGGACTATTTATAGCTTTACGGGGACTTTACTAAAGGCGATTTCTTGTTTTGTTTTAAGAAGAATAACTTTCCTGCTTAAAAGATAAACGTAACAAAAGTATACAATTTAGCCCTTTGGGAGAGGAGGGGAGAGATTTTGAGAATTTATATGCCTTTTTGTCGTTGGTTTCGGAACTCTATCTGTTTTAAGGACACAATACTGTTGGTTTTTGCTTGTAGAGAACTCCTTTCTAAGGCATAAAATATGATCTAAAAAAATAATATAAATCAATGCACTCAAACACTTCATTGAACCAGGAAATTTCACCAAAATTCGATTTTTTACAAATGCGTAAACGATACCGCCTTACTCAAGCGGAATTGGCGGATATGGTAAAGGTTTCAAAAAACTACATTTGTCAGATCGAAACCGGTCGTAAAGAACCCAGCCAATCGCTGGTTGAGCTTGCCCAAAGGATAGACCGTGAGCTTGCGGTCAATCCTCCCGCAAAGACCCCGATGATTGGTCGGACAAATACCCTGGTGGGTGAAAATCCGGCAATTGAGTATCTGCGGAAGGTTTGGAAAGCAGCCGAGGGAGATCGTGATTTAGAGGGTTACATAACGACCCAACTAAAGCTGACCTTTCCTCTGGATAAACGTCCTTTCGTCGACTTCCCGCGTGAAGAAGGGGATTTTGAGTAATTTCCCGGCGAAGACGGCATACCGTGCATGAAGGCGGTTTTGCAGAGGGTTACTTCGGCCAAAGTGCGTGTCGGTAGCGAGCTGGCAGGGGCCATTGGGCGCGGTTGGTTGGTCTACCTTGGCGTTGGACAGGATGACCAAGGCGAGGATGCAGACTGGCTGATCCGCCGAATTCTGTCACTTCGCATGTTTCCGGTGTCCGGGGGACCGGAGGTTTGCGTGGCGGAAGCGGGTGGAAGCCTTTTGGTGGTTAGTCAGTTTACCCTTTTCGCCAATTGCCGGAAAGGGGGCAAGCCCTCCTGGCACCGTGCGGCCAATCCGGAAAAGGGAGAGACCCTCTACCGATACTTTTTGGAAAATCTCCGTGCCCGGGAAGGATTGACGGTGGCGGCCGGACGATTTGGTGCTTTGATGGAGGTCGAATCGGTCAATGACGGGCCGATTACGCTTCTGCTGGATTCACGGGCCAAAAGTGGAAAGTGAAGTTGGTTTTCCGGCTTCTCAAAATTTTCCTCCATCCATTGTTGGTTCGAGGAGAATTAAATGGACTTCGGCGGACTTTCGGGAATAGCGGCGAATGATTTCGCGCAAGAGGGAAAGGGTCTCGGCGTAACGAATTTGCGCGGCTCGTGACCAATGGCGAAACGGTCCTTGGGCGCTAAGCCGTAGTCCTTCAATGACCACTGCCGCTCGGGCATAGGAAGCTATGCTTTTCATCAATTGGATTACCTCCGTTCGCAGAAACAAGGGGTCCCCTTGGTAAGAAGTCTCACGAAGATTAAGATAAGCCAACCCCACCGGAGGTAAATCCCACTTTTCCCTTAATTCCAGAAGCGCGTCCAGGAAGTTTTTGGTGGAGGTGTTCCGGTCTTTCTTTTGGTCGGCCAGGGCTTTTCGGACCCCTTCCTCGATTTGCTGCCAGAAGAAGGGATCCGGTTCAGCGAGTTCGGAGAAAAGAAAGTCCCATAATTGAGCTTGTCCGGCGCGAAGGAAGTGAGTGTTTTTAGGTGAAGGGGACATTGAGGCGGGCCTCGGAGCCGATCTGCAATTGGTCAATCTCGTTGAGAAACTCCGATACGTCGCGAAAATCTTTGTAGACGCTGGCGTAGCGGACATAGGCGACCTGGTCAATCGGACGCAGTTTTTCCATGATTTTTGCGCCCATGGCTTCGGCGGGAATTTCAAAGCTGTAGGCCTTTTCCAATTCCTCCAGCGATTCGGTGACCATGAGATCTATTTGTTCCAAATCAACGGGGCGCTTTTCGCAAGCTTTGCGAATGCCTGCGGCCAGTTTGTTACGGTCCAGAGGTTCCCTGGTCCCGTCTCTTTTGAGCACCACAACATTCTCGTGAAGAATCTCCTCTACCGTGGTGAAGCGGTAACCGCATTGGGTGCATTCCCGGCGCCGGCGGATGGAAGACCCATCTTTGGCGATTCGCGAATCGATGACCTTGTTCTCCGTTGAATGGCATTTCGCGCAGCGCATGTCAGGCAGCTTGGGAGGCTTTAAGTTCCAGAAAGTTACGAAGGAGGGTCAGTCCGTGCTCGGTGGCCAGGGACTCCGGATGGAATTGAACCCCCCAGATCGGTAAAGTCCGGTGTCGCAACCCCATGATTTCTCCCTCCTGTGTTTCGGCGGTAATTTCCAAGTCCCCGGGAAAGCTTTCGCGCTCGACCAGGAGGGAATGGTACCGGGTGGCGGGGAAGGGGGAGGGAATGCCGGCAAAAAGATCCTCCCCATGATGCTGTATGGGGGAGGTCTTGCCATGCATTAAACGGTCCGCCCGAACGACCTTTCCGCCAAAGAACTGGCCAATACATTGATGCCCGAGGCAGACCCCGAAAAGGGGGATTTTTCCCGCGAAAGTAGCAATCATTTCCATGCTGACCCCCGCTTCGTTGGGCGAACAAGGCCCGGGCGAGAGGACAATGCGTTCCGGGTTCAGGGCCAGGGCTTCCTCAGGGGTAATTTCATTATTGCGCACGACCTTCTGGTTTACCCCGAGTTGTCCGAAGTATTGCACCAAGTTGAAGGTGAAGGAGTCAAAATTGTCGATAACCAGTAGCATGGTAAGTATTTCAAACGGTTAACAGTAGAGTTTATTCATTGCCAAGACAAGAGGCAAATCCGTGATGAGTATTTCCAGAGCCCTCCGTGGAAGGTTCATTACTGGAGGGCTTGTCAAAGTCTCCCTGCGGGGAGTCCCCGGCAAACTTCATCGATTAGTTGCCTTTTTTTTCTTTAATACTCATATTCGCAGCCTTAATAACTATGAGCACACAAAAAGAGTCTTCAAAAGGTCGTCGCAAGGCGGTGGTCATTGGTAGTGGGTTTGGGGGATTGGCGGCGGCTATCCGGTTGCAGGCCAAGGGGTATGAAACAACCATCCTGGAGATGCGGGATAAACCCGGAGGACGGGCCTACGTCTATGAAGACCAAGGGTTTATATATGATGCGGGACCAACGATCGTGACTGTGCCCTTTATTTTTGAGGAACTGGCTACGGTGGCCGGGAAAAAACTCGAGGATTACGTAAAATTAGTTCCCTGTGATCCCTATTATCGCATTTATTTCCCTGACGGTATGGAGTTCAATTATCGTGGGGATCAAGAATCCTTGGAATCGGAGATCGCCCGCTTCAATAAAGAGGATGTTGAAGGCTATCGCAAGTTTCTCGACTACAGCCGCCGGATTTTTGATCGCGCGTTTACCGACTTGGCCGATCATTCTTTCCATACTATCTGGGAAATGCTCAAAGTGGCCCCGGACTTAATTCGGCTGCGGGCTGACCAGTCCGTTTTCAAGAAAGTATCGTCCTTTATCCAGGACCCCCGGTTACGCCAGGTTTTTTCTTTCGAGCCTCTGTTGATTGGTGGGAATCCCCTGCAATCCTCGTCGATTTATTCGATGATTCATTATCTGGAAAAAACCTGGGGCGTGCACTTCGCTATGGGGGGAACCGGGGCCTTGGTTCAGGGCTTGGTCAAGATGTTCACCGATATTGGGGGAAAGATTCATTTGAATGCGCGAGCGGAGGAGATCGAAGTTGAGAATGGCTGCGTCCGGGCTGTCCGGACGGTTGATGGAACCCGATTTCCCGCTTACACTGTGGTCTCCAATGGCGATGTCGCCAATACCTACCGAAAGCTCGTCAAACCGGAGCACCGGGGGAAATGGACTGATAAACGGCTGGAGAAAATGCGCTACGCGATGTCCCTCTTTGTCGTTTACTTTGGAACCGACCGCACCTATGAGCATTTGCCCCATCATGCGATCGTTCTGGGCCCACGGTATGAGGGGCTTCTTTGGGACATTTTCCGCAAGAAAATCGTGGCCGAGGACTTTTCCCTATACCTGCATGCGCCGACCCGCACCGATCCCTCTTTGGCTCCGGAGGGTTGCGAAGGCTTCTACGTACTCAGCCCGGTTCCTCATCTTGGAGGTGGCCAGGATTGGGAATCGATCAAAGAGGAGTATGCGGATCGCATCCTGGCCTCTTTGGAGAAAGATCATCTGGTCCCTGACCTGCGCAAGCATTTGGTTTCCAAACTCATTTTTACTCCGGCGGATTTTGAGTCCAAACTGGATGCCTATCTCGGATCAGCTTTTCAGTTTGAACCAATTCTGACGCAAAGCGCCTGGTTTCGTCCGCACAATAAAAGCGAGGATGTCGAGGGTCTGTTCTTTGTCGGTGCCGGGACGCATCCCGGGGCAGGTTTGCCGGGGGTGGTGAGCAGTGCCAAGGTTTTGGAGAGATTTATTTAACTGGCTCGCGCTGTTTATTCCACCAGCGGATAACTTTTTGAAAGCGTTCCTGTAAATCCTGAAAGGAATAATTGGGAAAGCTGCGGCGTACGATAATGACCACCTGGGTTCCGTTTGGGAGAGCCTCAAGCTGAGCTCGAAAGATTTCGCGGAAAATTCTGCGGGCGCGGTTGCGTAGCACAGCATTGCCGACTCTCCGCGAGGTGACCACGCAAAGGCGTGGTGGGAGGGGGACTGGTTCTCGGGAATCCTCCGGTGGAAGCCAAAAAAAAGCGAGAAAGGGTCCACCATTGGTGCGGGTTCCTTTCTCGCGGGCAATTTGTATATCCCGTGAACGGGTTAACCGCAACTCACGGGGAAGCGACATGGAGCTCTACGAACTTATTCGTCAGAGGCCGTCAGGCGCTTGCGACCTTTACGGCGACGAGCGTTGATAATGGCGCGGCCACTACGGGTTTTCATACGAGCGCGGAATCCGAATTTACGGGCCCGGCGAAGGTTGGATGGACGAAATGTTGGTTGCATGGCTTGAAGGAAAAAAAAAGTGGGTCGACAGGGACTCGAACCCTGAACCAATTGATTAAAAGTCAACTGCTCTACCAATTGAGCTATCGACCCGATTTGGTAAAAAGAAGAAGATAGAGCAGAAGGGGGCTAGCGGGCAAGAAGAAAAATGAAAAAAATTCCCTTCATCGGGCCCTTTCTACCAAGAGCGGATAAGTTTGGACCGTTTTTGCATTTGTTTCCAGGAGGCTTCTCCTTTTTCCCCCTCCGCATCCTCCGACTCTGGCGAAGATTCTTGGGGAGTGGAGGCAGATGGCTGGTTTTTCGAGGCTTTCCGTTCCTTTTCCCATTGGCGTTTATCCTCTTCAAATTTTTTCTTTTGTTCAGCGAGCGATTTCCGTTCCTCTTCCAGTTCGGTTTTAAATTTTTCCAATTCGCCGAGAGCCTCGGTTCCCCCGGATCCTTCGGCGGCAGCTTTGGCCAAACGGGCTTTTTCCTGGAAGATCTCGTCTTTCATTTGCTCGAGTTCCACCTCTTTCTCGTGAAGACTTTGAGTTTTCTCCATCATCGTATTCTCGCACTCTTCAAGGTAGGCATCTCTTTCGGTCATCAGCATTTGCGCTTCCTCCAGGTCTTTTTCCTTGGCTTTGGCGGCGGCGATGACCTGGCGTATCTCGGCTTGTTGCTTCCCGGCGATTTCGGCGAGTTCCTGGTAGGCTTTCAGGAGGGCGGCCATGTCATCGGCCATTGATTCTGCCGGAGCAATTTCGGCCGGATTAAAATTCAGAACCTCCTCTGAGACTTCGGCTGAATCGACTCCGCTTTGGGAAAGGCTCTCCACCTGATCCTCAAGTTCCTTAACTTTTTTCTGCAGTTCCTCGACTTCGGCACTGCCTTCGGGCTTGTCGTTGTCAGTTGCAAGGGGAGTTGGCGCGGGGTTAAAGCTGCCGATAAGCTCCTTAACGCGGGCCGTGATTGTTTCAGTATGCTTTTTGTTACGTTTTTTTCCTCTTGCCAAAGCATCGACCGAGGCAACAATTTCCTCCCAGGAAAGGGGAGGGGTAAAGATATCCCGAACGCCCAGGCGAATGGCGTGAGTGATCGAATCCAGCTTCAGTTTCGGGCCGATCATGTAAATCGGGGTAAAGGGGTGTTCCTTGCGGATTTTTTCGATTAGTCCGAAGGGGTTCTCTTCGTTTTCTTCGTAGGGAAGCACAATCAGGGTAAATAATGACCTGCTTTCTGCCAATTCCGCCAGAGCGTCATCCTTTTTTGAAAAAAATGTCGGGAGATAGCCAAAGTCGAACAACAAGTGGGCCAGTAGGCTGGCTTCCTGGCGGTTGGGTAGATAAATGAAAATTTGCTTCTTCACGAGATTTTGAGTGAAACTGTTTTTAGGAATAGGGTCTGCTGACAAGATTGAAAAGATAAAGTTAGAGCAGAAGGGCAAGGTGGTCAAATAAGTCTTTTGCTGCTGCTGCCTTTTCGTCCTAACGAAATCTTTTGCCCTTTTCACTATTCTCTTTCATTTTTTGACCAAAACCAGATTCAACACTCATGGCATCAAATCCCGTTCTTATTATTGGACATCGCAATCCCGACGCGGATTCAATCTGTGCAGCAATTGCCTATGCAGATTTTAAAAATCGGTTCTCCGACCGACCACACCTCTCTTGTCGTTGTGGAAATTCCAATGCCCGCATTGAGGCCATTCTCAACCGGTTTGGCCAAAAGTTGCCCGACTTTATCGGTGATGTAACCCCGCGGGTGAAGGACATCATGGTACGCGAGGTGGTTTCGGTCGAACCGGAAGCCACCTGTCACGAGGCACTCAGCTTGATTGACCGTCATGACGTGCGGGTGCTCCCGGTCGTGGGGGCCGATAAGAAAGTGGAGGGAATGGTTTCCGTCTTTCAGTTGGGAGAATATTTTATTCCCAAATTACGTGAACCCAAGGAAATGAGACGGGTTCATACTTCGGTGGCCAACATTGTACGGGCTCTCGATGCGGAAGTTTTGTGCAGCCAGGATGAGGAAATGGTCGACGATTACTATGTCCGGGTGGGCGCAATGGATGTCCGGTCTTTTGGGAAATTTTCGGAAATTGAGGATGTCGATCCCAGCAAAAGTATCATAATTGTGGGAGACCGGTGGGATATTCAGCAGCGCTCCATTCAATATGGGGTGCGCCTGCTGGTGATTACCGGAGATTTGAAGGTGGAGCCGGAAATTTTGGCAGATGCGCAAAAAAAGGGGGTGAGTCTGGTCATCAGTCGCTACGACAGTGCGACGACGGCCTGGATTATTCGTTCCGCTTCCTCGATCAGTCGGTTGATTTCCTCCGAAGTGGTCTTCTTTCATGGCGATGAAAGTGTCGAGGAGGCACGCCGGCGAACCGCCGGAATGGCCCAACCGGCCTTTTTTGTGGTGGATGAGGCCAAACGATTGAAAGGTATTTTCACCCGTACCGACCTTTTGAAGCCTACCGCAACGGATATTATTTTGGTGGACCATAATGAACTGGGCCAAGCCGTGCCCGGAGCGGACCAAGTCAATATTCAGGAAATTGTTGATCATCATCGCCTCGGCAATCTCCACACCTCCTCTCCGATTCTCTTTATGAATGAGCCGGTGGGTAGCACCAGCACCATCATCGCGGATTTTTATCGTCGGGAGAATTGTGAGCCCGAAGCCTCTATTGCCGGCTTGTTGATGGGAGGGATTATCTCCGACACCTTGAATTTGAAAAGTCCGACCGCCACCCTCAAGGACGACCGTATCCTGACCTGGCTGGAATCGCTGGCGGGGGTATCCCGCGATGAATTGGCCGACCTGATCTTCAGTTCGGGGTCAATTATTTTGTCGCAAAGTCCCCAGGAGGTGGTTCGTTCGGATTTCAAGAAATACCACGAGCGTTCCTGGAAATTCTCCCTCTCGCAGGTGGAGGAGTTGGGCTATGGAAATTTCCTGGAGCACCGGGAAGCGCTCCTGGGGGCTTTAGAGGAAACCCGACAAGCTGAAAATCTGCATTTCTCCGCCTTGCTGGTTACCGATATCAACACCCAAAATTCCCTTTTGGCGGTGAAAGGGGACAAGGATTTCATTGGTCGCATTCAATATCCACAGGCCTATGCTCCGGATATTTTCGACCTGCAAGGGGTGGTCAGTCGGAAAAAGCAATTGGTGCCGTTTATTACCAGTGTGTTGAATAGTCTGCCCGACCCGATGTCTTATTCGGAGGAGTCCAAGGCGAAGGAGCCATGAAGGTTTTTATAACTTCCCAAGGCTCCACCGGGGATATTTTTCCGCTTATTGCCGTCGCCCGGGCTCTGAGAGAAAACGGCCATGTGGTGACTTTCGCTACCTTTCCGGTTTTTCAGGAGGAGATTGAGAGGGCGGGTGCTGCATTTGTGTCCTTGCCTCCGCATTGGCAGCAGGAGGACCTTTCCCGTATTATGGCGGGGATGTATGACCACCGCGGCCCTGCCCGTCAGTTGCAATACCTGTATCGGACGATGGCTCCGTATCTGGAGGAAAGTCTGGCGGTGGTCCGCCCCTTGGTCGAAGAAGCCGATGTCGTGGTGTCTTCCTATTTGTTTCCCCTGGGCAAATTTTTGCCCGCAGAGATGGAGGGTAAACCTGAGGCCGCGATGGCCTTTGCCCCCAATACCGTGCCTTTGCTTGACCGTGCTCCTTATGGCACCCCTTCGCTGCCCCCATGGTTTCCCGGGGCATGGCGAAGGTGGTGGGCCGCCTTTCTTTGGAAAACGGCCGACCTGGTGATGGCGCGATTATTGGCTTCGGCGCTGAAGGACAGTCCCTTCGCCGGACGAACGGTTCGCGACTTTTTTTCCGCCCCGGCGCAGAAGGTGTTCATTGGGGTTTCTCCGCTGTTACGACAAGGAGAAGAGAAGGATCCCCAACGGTATCGTTTTGTCGGCTATTGTCGTTGGCAAAACGCCGACGAGGTTTCCTTGGATGAGGAAATCCGAAACTTTACCGGAGGGGCAAAGGTTCCGGTGATAACCTTTGGAAGTATGGTCGATGCGGAGGCGGACAAAACCATGGCCCGGTTTCTTGATCATTGGCCCCCGGGCAGGAAAGTGATCCTGCAGGCTGGCTGGAGTGGTTTCGCCCTGCCAACGCCGCAACCCCATGTGAAATTGGTCGGGCCGGTCAGTCATGACCATCTCTTTGCTCATGCCAGCGCGGTGGTCCACCACGGTGGGGCCGGGACTACCGCCAGCGTCCTGCACTCCGGGAAACCGCAAATCATTGTTCCCCATATTGCCGACCAACCTTTTTTTGCGGCCCAAATCGAGCGTTTGGGAGTAGGGTTTGGGCTTTCCCGCAAAACTTGGCCGGAGGAACTGCCCCAAGCCTTGGCAACTCTGGAAAAAGATCAGCTTTATCAAACCAGGGCGACCGAAATTGCCCGGCACTTAGAGAAGGAAAACGGACCCCGAGCCGTTGTCAACGAACTGGAATCCATGACAAACGTGTAGATTTATAAGCTTCCTGGTTTAAAGTTTTCGGGAAGGGTCGTTTTATCGGGATTTACCAATGGTAAATCTACATTTTGATTTGCTTACTTCTGCAATTATCCCATTATTGAATTTTCCTATGGACAACATACACCAAGAAATTGAAAGAAAAAAACAAGAACTGGCAGAGCTCGAAAAGCAGGCCGCCGAACAGCGCAAAGCCGAATTGCTGAGCCTGCATAAGCAGGTCGGGCTCAACAGTATCGATGAATTGATCAGCGAGCTGGAAGCGGCTGCTGGCCGGAAAAGCGCCACCAAAGGGAAAGGCCGGGGACGGATCACCCCCGAACTGCGGGAAAAAATAGGGGAGGCCCTCCGGGGCGGCGCCAGTGGAAGTCAAGTGGCCCGGGAATTCGGTATATCCACGGCCTCCGTGCAAAATATCAAACAGGATTTAGGGTTAGTGAAAAAACGCTCCTAAGTTTTTTATCTTTCTTTTTTATAAAAAAACCTCCCTTCAGTAGGGAGGTTTTTCTTTTATACAAAATTAATACGATATTCCATGAGGTAAATTGCGGTTTATAAATTTTTTTGTATGAAAAATTACTTTCAGGACTTTTATCCGGTAAGAACACAGTTCTTTCTATCCTATGCTTTTATCGGATGTTTATTGCCCTATTTGGTAATCTATCTACGCGAGGAAGTAGGTCTGCGGGAGAGTGTTATCGGGCAACTTCTGGCACTCTCAAGTATGGCCATCGTCATTTCGCCGCTTCTGATCACGGGTTTGGCCGATTCCCGTTTCGGTGGAAAGAGGCTCTTATCCTGGATCTTTTTGGGATCGACTGCCTGCATGTTGGCCTTGGCTTGGTGGGGAACGCCCTGGGCCGCTTTTGTTTTTCTCGGTTTGCACATGTTATTGTTTGTATCGGTCATCCCGTTGCAGGACGGTTTGAATTTTTCCGTGCAAAAGGGGCGAAGGAAAAGAGGTCTTCCGGAAACGCCTTACCATCAGGTCCGGGTTTGGGGCACCATCGGATTCATCGTCCCCAGCTTGTTTTTATTCGTTTTGTTTTGGTGGGGGGCCTCAACGGTGGTCATTTTGTATGTCGCCGCGTTCGTGGGGGTACTGGGATACCTGAATACTCTACGGTTGCCATCCTTCGTGGCGGCCCCAGCAATGAAACAACAAAAAGGGGAAAAACGAGCCCTGCCAACGATGGAAGCCATTCGCGTTTTCGCCAATCCCCGCATGGTCGTTATCGGCATAGCCCTGTTTTTAGCTCATCTTGGGTCGGCCGCGTACTTCGGGTTTTATCCTCTCTACCTCACTCGCGAAATTGGACTCAGCGAGCGATCCGCAGGATTGGTTTTCAATATTGGTGTGGTGGTGGAGATTGTTTTCATTCTGGGCTTCGGTTGGGCCCTGCGGAAGCTGGGACTTCGCCGTCTTTTGGTCATCGCCATGGCCTTGACGGCGCTACGAATGTTTCTCCTGGCGGCATTTCCCACGGTCGGCATGGCCGTTGTCAGCCAGATTTTCCACGGAATGGTGGTTATCGCTCTGCAAGTCGGGCCGGTTCTTTTCCTCAACAGCTTAGCCGGTGATCATTTCCGCAGCTCGATTCAGGGTTTCTATACCATGGCCATTGCCGGCAGTTCACGGGTCGTCGGGCACCTGTGGGCTGGTTCCTTGGCGGAAAACAGTCTGCTTTCGATCTATTTCTATGCGGGTCTGTTGACGACCGTCTCCTGCTTCATGCTTTGGCTCTTCCTGCCGAATCAGCAAAAAAATACCGACGGGCTCACCGGCGAGTCAGAAGCCGGTGAAAGGAAATGATTTATCCTAAATGCCGCATTTCAGGGTGGCTGCGGCACGAGGGACCCAAAAAATCCTTACTCGGATTTAGTTACTTATTCGACAACTTGTACCATTCAAGCTGTTTCAGCTCGTTGAGCATGGGGAGGTTAGCGGGGGTAGGTTCTTTTATGAAACCCATTCGCCGAGCGGTATAGACCAGCATGGCACGGGGTACCCGTAAGGTAAGCTTTTGTGCTCTCATGCCGTAGTCCATGGCAATGGCTTTGCGAACATTGTCCTGCTCAGCCGGGTTCGGGCGCAGGTGCAGGCAAACTTCCGATACCCAATCATCATCAATGCGGTCGGCTTCCGGACTTGGTTCGGGATCGCGGGTGCCTTTCATGCGGCCGATGACAAAATCCCGGAAATCCTCATTTTGGTGGCACCAGGCGCGGACATGCCAGCGAAGGCCATCATGCGCAAATCCCCGGGGAGTGATTCGCCGCCATAGGGCCGATCCGGAGTTTACCGACCAATACTGTATTTCAATGGATTGTTTGCGGTGGACGGCCTGGCAAAGTTCCCTGGCCACCGGGATGCTGGCGGTTCTTATGGGAAGGGTAGGCTCGAGGATGAAGGGAATGTCCGGTTGGGGCCTTATCTGACTGCCCAGGAATTCGGTGTCCCGTCCGAAGTCGGGATGGATAAGGCGAGGCTCCATGGTATCCGTTGTTTCGTAGCGGCGCTTGCGCACGTTGTAGCGGCAGCCTTCCGGGTTAAGAGTGGTGTAATGCACCAGATCATTGGTCGCTTGGGGAGGGGATATCCCAAAGTAATCAATGACGTCCTTGCGATTGATGTAGCCTCTCCAGAAAAGCATTCTTTCGATAAAGGCCAGGCGTTGACGTTCGCTCCATTTACCTAATTCAGTATTCATAGTAAGTAAGATTTTCCGAATCCTTGGGAAAGACATGGAAAGAGGCAAGAATTAAATGAACACATGAGCACTCTTTTTGGTTTTTACCTCATAAAAAATACGATATTAAGGAAAAACCGAAAAAGAACATTGACCGGATACCTCAGAACGAGTAGAAAGAAAGGCCTAAATAAAACCCCGCATTGCCATGAACTCATTCTCCCACGATTCTCCTCTCGATACTCTTCTGGCCCTTGGAACTTTACGTGCCCAAGCGGAAAAGGTTTTAGGTCAACCGGTTGCCCGGTTGCCTTTGTCCGGACTGTCGCTGGTCGAGCAGCGACAGGTTTGGGAGCGGGCGTTGGCTTTTGAGCAAGGCGAGGAAAAAACTCTCAGGGAACATCTTTCCGCAGAAAAGGGCTTTACCTTGCCAGTCGAGCAAAAAAGTCCGGTAGGAGATCTTCTTTGGCAGCTGGTGCAAGCTCTTGGGGAACTTCGCGTCTTTTTTGATTATACCGATCATCTCACCGATGAAGAGTTTTATGAGATGCTTTGTCGGGAAATATTGCCCAAGCGGCTTTTGCTTCCCGCGCCCGGTGGTTGTTGTCACTTTGATATGGATGAATACCCTACCAAGGCCCAACCGGATCCTTCTCTACTGCATTTGCAATACTACGCCGATGAAGCTTTCCGGCAGCAGGTCGCGGAAGATTTTCCGGAATGTCCCTTGCCGCCCGTTCAGCCCTTGAAAGCAAACCGGGATGCTTTTTTGCCGTCACCTTGAGCCGCGCTTTCATCGTTCACCCCTCGCCGGCGTTGCGCAAGCGCAAGCCTTACCTTAGGGTCAGAGGTTCACCACATTCTCCGGGGAGCCCGCCAGAAAATTTTTGATGTTCTGTACTGCAATATCCATCAATCTTTGTCGGGCCTCTTTGGTGGCCCAGGCCAAATGAGGTGTAATCAAGCAATTCGGTGCGGACAAGAGGGGGTTGTCGGGGGAGGGCGGTTCGCGGCGCAGGACATCAACGGCAACCCCGGCCAGCGTTCCGGCACGCAGGGCCCCGGCCACGGCTGACTCATCAAGTAAGGGTCCGCGGCTGGTATTGAGCAAAAAGGCGCCTTTTTTCATCCAACCAAGACTTTCGGCGTTGATCAGGTTTTCCGTTTCCGGAGTGAGGGGGCAATGCAGACTGAGCACATCGGCTTGGGCGAAGATTTCTTTCTTTTCGGCTTCACCTCCCTGGCGGGTGATAAAACGCACTTTCATTCCGAAAGCCTCAGCGAGGCGAGCGACCGCTTGCCCGATCGCCCCCCGCC
This sequence comes from Opitutales bacterium, assembly GCA_022565335.1. Taxonomy (GTDB): domain Bacteria; phylum Verrucomicrobiota; class Verrucomicrobiia; order Opitutales; family T3Sed10-336; genus JAIUMY01. Next base: position 19,284 of record JAIUMY010000017.1, on the reverse strand, counting down.
CGACAATACCGATGGTTTTTCCGGTTAGTTCCCATTGTGGAGTTTTCCAGTAGCAAAAATGGACCTGGTTGCTCCACTCGCCCGAGCGTACGCTTTCCGAATGCTGGCCAACCCCACGGGCCAGCTCAAGCAATAGGGCCATGGTATGCTGGGCCACGGAATCAGAGCCATAACCGGGAATATTGGTTACGGGAATCCCTTTCTGCTTGGCCGCCTGGGTATCCACCACATTGTAGCCGGTGGCCAGGACGCCAATATAGCGGAGGTTGGGACATTTTTGCAGAACTCCGGCGGCGAGTGGCGTTTTGTTGGTGAGCAGAATATCGGCATCCTTACTGCGAGCTTCGATTTGATCGCTTGGGGTGTGCCCGTGAATGGTGCAGGGTCCGATGGCTTCCAAGTCAGCCCATGAAAGGTCGCCGGGATTGAGGGTGTATCCATCAAGAACAACGATTTTCGGAGAGGATTGGCTCATGGTAAATTGGCTTGGTGTTCGCGGAGAAGTTTGCGGAGATGCTCCGTGTCGAGCGAGGGGGCATCCTGTTTGTCGCGAAGGGCCAGAAAGGCCGCCGCTCCGGCCGCTTGACCCATCATACTGCAGGCGGGTTGGTCCCGCAGGGATCCATTGACCTTCACATCGGTGCTGGCACAGCGGCCCGCTACCCAGAGGTTTTTCCAGCCCTGGGGAACGAGAATCCGGTAGGGGACGCCGAAGTATTCGCCCGGTTGGAGAAGGCGTTTTGGGTTGTTGAATTCCTCATGGTATCGTTGGTACTCTTCCTCCGACAGGTCGTACACATGGATGTCAACTTGCTTGCAATAAATGGCGATTTGGTCCGGAAAGGTTCGTCGGGCAAGGTAGTCATCGATATTCAGGGAGTATTCCCCCACCACTCTACGGGATTCCCGCACGCCGAGGAGGTGGCCAGTAGTCAGGAGTCGTGCTTTTTCACAACCGGATAAATAGTTTCGATGAAAGTCGGTATATTCCTCGGCCAATTTCCGGCCTTTGATGAGGGCCTGACTCAGACTTTGGGTGCTTACCGCATCGGTTTTGAAAAGGTGCCCGGCATTCAACGTACCATGGGTTTCTCCCGCCCGGAAGAGGCCGGGCACATGGCGGTCGGGCTGGCTGAAGAAATTTTCGTCCAACGCTTTCTCTAGGGCGGCTTCCTGGTCGCGGCGGCGATCGAAGGAGGTGAAATCAACATCCCCGACCAAACCGCAAAGGGTGGGAGGCATGATGTGCTGGGTCTCGCGGCCAGCTTGCTCATAGGGGATGGCGGCGGCATCGGCGACCACGGCATCGCCGGTGGCATCAATGACCGTCCGTGCCGGAATAAAGCGCAAGCCTTCGACGTCATGGGTGATAAGCCCCTGGATGGTCTTTTGTTTGGGGTCCACTTCGGCATCCACAATGCGGCTGAAAAAGCGGATTTCCACCCCGGCGTCCAGACATTTCTCGTCGAGCAATCTTTTCAAGGCTTCGGGGTCGAAGCCAAACCCCCGGTTGTAGTCACGGGTCCACCGTTCCTCGGTCACGCCGGGCTGCAGGTGGCCACGGCGAAACAAATCCTCTATCAATTCAAGAATAAAGCCCCCGATAACCGGATGTTCACCGTTGGCGCAATGCGACCATTGGGAAACGTAGGCGGAGGTGCCCATACCGCCGAGGTTGGCGGTGCTTTCCAGAAGCAGGGTCCGCAAGCCCAGGCGGGCGGCTTGCACTGCGGCAGCGCAACCGGCGGGGCCGCCACCGCAAACCACCAAGTCGTAAATTTCGTCGGTTTTCAGGGTGCGTTGAAAGAGATGTTTTTTAGTAATGGACGGAAAGGGTTAAGGGTTAAGGGAATTTTCTTCAGTCTTTTTTCGTCTTGGGGAATTGTGGGGGGGATAACGCTGTTCGAGAAAAAAGCTATAATACAGGTATATGCCCACCCCGCAAAATATTCCGGCATCGGCGATATTGAAAGCGGGCCACGCGTAACTGCCCAAATGAAAATCCAAAAAGTCGATCACATGTCCGCGGAGAATCCGATCGACGAGGTTCCCGATGACGCCACCGACCAACAGACCGAAAGCCCATTGGCAGGGAGTCCGGGATAAGTGCAGGGCGCCGCGGAAAATATAAATAAGAACCAGGCAAAGGAGGGAAAACAAGGCGAGGAAGAAACTCCATCCTTGAAGAATGCCCCAGGCGGCTCCGGTATTGGATACATGGACAATGTGAAAGAACCCCTCAAGTACATCAATGCGGTGGGGAGGATGGTAGGATCCCAAAGGCAGGGTTAGGGTGACCCAGGTTTTGGTGAACTGATCAAGGATTGCGACGATTAGGGCCAAAACCCAAAAGATGCGATACCTCCACGCTCTTTGAAAAAGTTTTTCAAGGGGCGTGGGTTTAGTCTCGTCGTCTGTCCAATTGGGTTGGGTATCCCTGGCCATCAATCGTCGTCGGCGAGGAATTGAGCGGCATCGCCAGTCAATTCTGCAAATCCGCCCCCGCGTTGGACATTGCGACGCTTGGTTTTCTCAAACTCAGCTTGGCCTTCGATGGAGAAACGGGTAAAGGGCACTGCCACCAAACGGTTTTTATTGATGGGTTTTCCGTTGATTTCACAAATACCGTAGGTTCCTTTGCGGATTCGTTGGATGGCGGCCTCGATCTCGGCGAGTGCTTCCTGTTCCGTGGACAGTAGGTTCAGCGCGAAGTCACGGTCGAAGGCATCGGTGCCGGCATCGGCCATGTGCTGGCTGTAGGAGGACAGGTCCCCAGTATCTTCCTTGGCGGATCGCTTGAGGGTATCCTTGGAGTGGAGATCAAACTCGGCCATCACATGGTCCCTAAGCTCGAGGAGTAGCTTATAATATTTCTCGAACTTTTTGGGGATTGGTTGTTCCTCCTTGGGTTTGCTGCTGGTTCCCAGAATATCAGCTAGCGAGGCGGCTTGGTGGGTGCGTTTTTCGACCGGAAGATCCGGTTCCGGTTGAGGCTCTGCGGCCGCCTTTTTTGGAGGGGCTACCTTCTTTGCCGCCGCTTTTTTCTTCGTTTTGGATTTTGGTGATTCCTGTGATGCTCCAAATTGGCTGGCCAGTTCTTCGGCTTCTTCAAAGCTGAAGGCAACGGGGCGGTTCTTGGATTTGGGATCCGTTTTGCCGGAGGATTTTTTAGCAGACTGCAGCTTTTCTTTTAACTTACGGGCGGTTTCGGAGGGGCCTTTTTTCGCAACCTCTTTTGGGGTCGTCGCCGCTTTCTTGGTTTTGCTTACCATCTTTTTGGCTGAGGTTGCTTTCTTAGCGGCGGTTTTTTTCGCTGCCGCCTTTTGGGGCGATGTTTTTTTGGCTACGGTCTTTTTGGTCGCCGTCTTTTTGGTCGCCGGTTTCTTAGCGGCGATTTTCTTTTGTGCGGACTTTTTGGGAGCAACTTTCTTGATCGCTTTTTTGGCGGTTTTTTTGGTCGCGGATTTTTTCTTAGGCATGGTGTTTCAGAGGTTAGGGGAAAGGTTCAGGAAGAGGTGGAAAGAGCACTCAGGGCTTCGGCACAGCGGGGACAAACTTCCTCGCTATCGCTCGCGGCCACGAGTTTGGGAACCCACCGCCAACAACGCGGACAGCGGACTCCTTCGGCATGAAAGGCTTCGACGGTAGGTTCGCCCTGGGAGGCTTCCAGGGAAACCTCGGAGACGATAAAGAATTCCGGTAAAAAGGTTTCGTATCCCTGCAGAAGGGCGAAAAGAGGGTTGTCGGAATCACTCTTGATCACCACCTTGGCATCCAGCGATTTGCCGATGGTTTTGTCCTGGCGGGCTTTTTCGAGTTGTTCATTCACGGGCCCGCGGAAACGGAGCAATTGTTCGACTTCCTGAAAAAGGGTCTCCTGTTTCCATTCTGCCGGAGTTTCCGGCCAGTTCTGCAAGTGGATCGAGTCCGCGCCGTAATCGTCGCCACCTTGAAGGTGGTTCCAAGCCTCATCGGCGGTAAAGGTCAGAATGGGGGCCAGGGTTTTGACCAGGACTTCCAGGATGGAGCGCAAAGCGGTTTGCGAGGAACGACGGAGAGGATGGTTGGGGGCGAGGGTATAGAGGCGGTCCTTGAGAACATCGTGGTAGGTGGCCGAGAGAACCTGAGTACAGAAATGCGTCGCCAGTTGTTGCACTTTCTGGAAGGAAAACTGATCATACGCCTCTTCAGCGGCCTCTAGGTAGAGGGCGGTTTGGTGAAGCGCCCAACGGTCGATGGGATGCAGATCCTCAAAGGCCACAGCGTGTTTCGCCGGATCAAAATCATACAGATTGGAGAGCTGGAACCGCAGTGTGTTGCGGAAAGAGCGATAGTTTTCCGCGACTTGTTTCAGAATATCGTCGGAAATAGGGACATCATTCCGCAGGTCGGTGGAGGCTACCCACAGTCGGATGATGTCGGCTCCCCAGGTCTTGATGTAGCTATCCGCGGTTTGCGGTTTACCGTCGCTTTTGCTGATTTTTCGTCCGTCACCGCCAACGACAAAACCATGGGTCAATACGGATTTGTAGGGAGCCTCTCCCTTGCTGAGTACCGCTGTCCACAGGGAACTTTGAAACCATCCCCGGTGTTGGTCGCTGCCCTCAAGATAAAGATCGGCGGGCCAGCGGAGCTCGGGATTGCGGTCCAGTACGGCAAGGTGGGAAACCCCGGAATCGATCCAGACGTCGAGCGTATCCAGGCCTTTGCGAACACCATTACCACTGGTGCCTTCGGGCAGAAAGGTTTCGGCGAGTTTTTGATCCTCCTCGGCAAACCAAAATTGGGTGCCTTCCTTTTCCACGCGGTCAGCGACTTGATTGATAATCCGGCTGTTTAAAACGGGTTCTCCATCGGCATTATAGAATACCGGAATGGGAATGCCCCAGGAGCGTTGCCGGCTGATGCACCAGTCGGGGCGGCTGGCCACCGTGCCGCGGATTCGGGATTCGCCCCAGGAGGGGATCCACTTGACCTTGTTGATCGCTTCCAGGGTTTTTTCGCGGGCGTTGTTTTTGTCGAGCCCGATAAACCATTGGTCCACTGCGCGGAAAACCACCGGGGTCTTGGAGCGCCAGCAATGGGGGTAGGAGTGGTGGTATTGTTTCAGGGCAAGCAGGGCTCCGGCCGCATCCAACATTTTGAGAACGCCGCCATTGGCCGGGCTGCGGCCGGGTTTTTTCTCCAAAACTTCCAGTCCTACCAATTCCGGGGGAATCTGCCCGTCGTCGGCGAATTTCCCCTGATCGTCCACCGGGCAGTACACCGGCAGGCCGTATTTTTGTCCTGTCAGATAGTCGTCCAAACCGTGTCCGGGGGCGATGTGGACGCAGCCCGTTCCGGTGTCGGTGGTGATATAATCAGCCAGGACGACCGGGCTTTGGCGGTCGATAAAAGGGTGCTTGGTGGCGAGGTTTTCCAGATCTTTACCCATGAATTCCCCAATGGTCTGGAGATTGCTGAGTTCGGTCTCGGCCTGGAAATCTTCGGCTCTTTCGGCGGCGACGATATAGGTTTCGGAGTCCGTGCGCAGCGCGAGATAACGCAGTTCGGGGTGGACTGCAACCGCCAGATTGGCGGGTAGGGTCCAGGGGGTGGTGGTCCAGATAACCAGCGAGACCGGGCCGTCAATGCCCGGAAGATCTCCGGTCGTTTTGAATTTCACCCAAATGGAGGGTGATTGGTGGTCTTTGTATTCAATTTCGGCCTCCGCGAGTGCGGTTCCGCAGGGGATCGACCAGAGGACCGGCTTCTTGGCCCGGTACACGAGATCGTTTTCGACGAAGCGGGCAAAGGCCCGGAGGATTTCGGCCTCGTAGGCCGGGTCCATGGTGCGATATTCATTTTCCCAATCTGCCAGCACTCCGAGACGTTGGAACTGGGCCCGTTGGGTTTCGATATAGCGGGCCGAAAATTCCGCACAGGCTTGGCGGAGGTCGGCGCGGGACAGCTCCTTGCCTTGGGCTTGAAGTTCCCTCGACACTTTGTATTCAATCGGCAGCCCGTGGCAATCCCACCCGGGTACATAGGGGGCGCGCCGTCCCCGCATGGAAAAATACCGGGTGATGGTATCTTTGGGGATCTTGTTCAGGGCGGTACCAATATGGACATCCCCGTTGGTGAAGGGAGGGCCGTCGTGCAGGATAAAAGGTTCGCCCTCTTTGTTTTTGTTCTGAATGGCTCGATAGAGTTTTTCCTTTTCCCAGCGGCCGAAACGTTCGGGTTCGCGTTTGACAAGATTGCCCCGCATCGGGAATCCCGTTTGCGGAAGATTGAGGGTGTCTTTAAAGTCTTTGGCCATTACGGATAAACTGCTTATTAGGCATCAGTGTCTTGTTGGGGCCGGTCCCGGCGTCCCAAGCGGTCATATAAAAAGGTTTGACTGTAGAATCTGCGGACCGCTTTGGCAAATGAAAACATTGGGATTTTGCCGGTTCCCACCAAAGCGGTAATGAAAGGATTGCCAAGGCCAATTTGCCCCCGGAACGCTTTTCTCTGGGCCGGTTCGGCCTCTGGGACTGTTGCCTGTAAGGAGCAAGGACATTCCTGTCCTTGGGGCTGTTTTCCAATAAGGAGCAAGGACATTCCTGTCCTTGGGGGCTGTTTTCGCACCTAAAGCAAGGACACATGCCCATGCCCTTTGGGGGATGCGATCCCTGGGAGGGCGAGGGTCTCTCCGAGCTCGAATGGTTGGGTTGAGGTGCGGCCTCTTGGCGGACGTTCATCGACTGGGCGGTTCCGACTGGGCACATACAACAGGTCACCGCGCGAAAGCTCAGCGGGACCTTCCGGCCTCTGGGACTCTTGCCAATAAGGAGCAAGGACATTCCTGTCCTTGGGGCTGTTTTCGCACCTAAAGCAAGGACACATGCCCATGCCCTTTGGGGTGCGATCCCTGGGAGGGCGAGGGTCTCTCCGAGCTCGAATGGTCAGGTTGAGGTGCGGCTTCTTGGCGGTTGTCCTCCTGCCGGGTGGGTGCATCTGGGATTGTTTGTCCGCTCCCCCGGCGGGGCCCTTCTTATTTTTTCGTCTGGGCGAAGGCGTCGAGGGCCCGCTGACGGGTTTCGCGATGGTCCACCATGGGCTCGGGATAATCCTTGCCGAGTTCCACCTCTGCCCGGGCGAGAAGCTCCGGCGGACATTCCCAGGGGGCATGTATATACTTTTTCGGCATTTTCTTTAATGCGGGGATCCAGCGTCGGACGTACTCGCCTTCGGGGTCAAACCGTTCGCCTTGCCGAATGGGGTTGAAAACGCGAAAGTAGGGCGCGGCGTCGGCTCCACACCCTCCGACCCACTGCCAGCCCAAAGTGTTGCTGGCAGCGTCGGCATCGACCAAAGTATCCCAAAACCAAGCCTCTCCTTCCTGCCAGGGAAGCAGGAGGTTCTTTACCAGAAAGGATCCCACAATCATGCGCACCCGATTGTGCATCCAACCGGTCGCCCAAAGTTCCCGCATCCCGGCATCGACAATGGGATAGCCGGTTTCGCCCTTTTCCCAGGCGCGGCGGTCGGGGCGGCTTTGCCGCCAGGGGAAGTCCCTGAATTTTTCCTGTAGCGGCTCCTTGGTGGTATGGGGGAAATGATAGAGCAGGTGGTAGGCGAATTCCCGCCAGCCGACCTCCGACAAAAAAGTTCGCAGGCTTGGATGGTCGGAATTTTGCGAAGCCTGGCATTTCCACCAGATCTGGCGTGGACTGATTTCGCCAAAGTGCAAGTGTGGGGACAGCCGGCTGGTTCCGTGAAGGGCCGGAAAATCCCGGTCTTTTTGATAGCTGGTTACACTCTGGCGAAGAAATTGCGTCAGGGCCTTGGCGGCGTTGTCTTCCCCGGGGGTCCAGCGGTCAGGAAAATGTTTGTCCCAGGGGATTTTGGGTAAAAGCTTCCAGTCCGCCAGAGTCTCGCTCTCCGGCCAGTCAGACGGGCTGGAAAAGGTTTTTGGCGGATCGGGTTGGGGCTTATCAATCTCCAGAGTGGAGAGGTGTTTCCAGAAGGGGGTAAAGACCTTGAAGGGGGTACCCGCTTTGTTGGCCACGGTGTGGGGTTCGCGCAGCAGGGCCCCATTGGTGCTGCGCACCGTTACTCCCTGGTCCCGCAGGTCTTTTTTGAGAAGTTTGTCCCGTTCGATTCCTCCGGGTTCGTAAATCCGGTTCCAGTACACCGCCTCCGCGCCGGTTTCCTTGAGCAACTGGGGAAGAATCTTTTGCGGGTCCCCCTGCCGCAAAATCAGACGGGATTTTTTCGCTGCCAGCGACTTTTGCAGGCTTTCCAGCGAGTGATGCAACCACCAGCGGGAAGCCCCACCGAGGGGACGGGTATGAATGCCGCAACTGTCGAAAATGAAGACCGGAATGATCGCCGCATTTTCTTTCAAAGCCAGACTCAATGCCGGGTTGTCGGATAGGCGAAGGTCCTCCCGAAACCACACCAAAGCCAAACGGTCTGACATCGTCTAATTAAAACTTTTGCCGCAGCCGCAGGTGCTCTTGGCATTGGGGTTGATGATTTCAAAACCCTTTCCCTGAAGGCCATCGTCGAAGTGAACCTTACAGCCTTTGAAGTATTCCCCACTGTCGGGGTCGAGCAAGACGGTCAGCCCTTGGCTTTGGATCTGATGATCACCTTCCTTCGGATGGTCAAAGGACATTCCATATTCAAAACCCGAACAGCCACCGGGCTCGATGAATACCCGCATCAAACGTGAAGAGTCCTCCTGCTCACTATGCAGAGCACGGATTTTTTTTGCTGCTTCTTCAGTAAGTTCAATCATACCTATATGAGGATACCCAAATTTTCGCGGAGTCAAGCCCGGTAACTATTTGGCGGAGGCAAAAATGGTTTCGGGTTTCTGAGTTTGCCGAAGGGCGGCAAGCTTCCCGACTGCGCTTCGCTGGTTTCCCTCGCGTAGCTCGGCGGGATTTCGCAAGCTCAACTTGCCGCTTTTGCCAGTCGCAGCCTGCTGCGGCGTTGCCGAACGCATTCGGACTCCCCGCCTCGGTTGAGGAGGGGTGCCTGCAGCAAAGCGGAAGGCGGGGTGGTGCGTCGGGCCTACGCCAATCGAGGCGTAAACTCCCTCCGACAAAACAGCCAATCGGGAGGTAAACTCCCTCCGACAAAACAGCCAATCGGGAGGTAAACTCCCTCCGACAAAACAGCAGAGGCCTCCAAAAGAAAAACCGGCAAAATATCCTGCGGGGGCTTGTCGATTTTCCTTTGGTCTCTTTAGATGGAGGCATGTGGCAGATTTGGATAGATACCGGTGGAACCTTTACCGACTGTCTCGGGTTGTCCCCGGACGGCCAGGCCCGGGAGGTGAAGATCCTTTCCAATAGTGCCTTGCGGGGAGAACTGTCACGTCAGGGGGGACAATGGCATTTGACCTTGCCGGTGGAACTGCCGGATGATTTTGCGGTGGGTTGGAAAGCCCGCTTGTTGGGCGACTCCTCCGAAACCACGCTGGGTGGGTTCACGAAGCTTTCGTCTGATACCTACGGGGTGAAAGGCCAGGCCGAGGAAGCCTGGGCGGATGGTGGGGCCATGGAAATTATTTGTCCCGAGGAGCCTCCCGTTCTGGGGGCCAGGATCCTCACTCAAACTCCTGCCGGGAAAGCTTTGCCGGCCCTGCATCTGCGTTTGGCCACGACCCGGGGAACCAATGCCCTTCTCGAACGTAAAGGGGCCCGCACCCTCTTGATTACCAATGAGGGGTTGGAGGATTTGCCCCTGATCGGCAACCAGCAGCGTTCGGACCTTTTTGCCTTTCCGCGAAACCGGGAGGTTTTGGTGGCCAAGGCCCTCGGCTATCCGGCCCGTCTGGAGGCCTCGGGGAATTGGTTGCGCAAGGCGACCCGAGAGGAAGAGGACGCCCTGGTCGAGGCCTGCCGGGAGTTTGCCCCGGAGTCCATCGCCCTTGCGTTCCTCCACAGTTACCGCAATCCGGAGGTGGAGGAACGGTTGGCGCAACGCCTCCGCGACGAGGGCTTTTCCTTTTTATCCTTATCCTCCCGCTTGTCCCCCTTGATCCATTTTCAGGCCCGCATGGAGACCGCGATTGCCGATGCTTACCTCGCTCCGATTCTGCAAAACTATCTGGACCGGGTGGACCGGGCGCTGGGGGAGGGGTCGCGTTTGGAGGTGATGACCAGTGCGGGCGGGTTGGTTCCGCGGGCTTTGTTTCATCCCAAGGACAGCCTTTTGAGCGGGCCTGCCGGAGGCGTGGTGGGAGCCGCTGAGGCCGCCAAGCGGGCGGGGTTTGAAAAATGTCTGAGTTTCGACATGGGCGGAACGAGTACCGATGTGGCCCGGTGGGACGGAACCTTCCCGCTGGTTCAGGAAACCGAAGTGGCTGGCGCCCGCATTCAGTCACCTTCCCTGCGCATCGAAACCGTGGCCGCCGGTGGGGGGAGTATTTGTTCGTTTGACGGACACCGTTTGCGGGTGGGGCCGGAGAGTGCCGGATCCTTTCCCGGGCCCGCTTGTTATGGTGCCGGTGGTCCTTTGACTTTGACCGATGTGCAGGTTCTTTTGGGGAGGATTGCCCCGGAGGATTTTGGGGTTCCGGTGCGAATCAAGGCCGCGGAAGAAGCCTTGGACGAAATCTGCCAGGCCTTGAATACCGCGGGGCAGGATATGTCCCGGGAGCGGGTTTTGCAGGGCTTCCTGCGTATTGCCAATGAAACCATGGCTGGAGCGATTCGGAAAATTTCCTTACAGGAAGGCATTGATCTCGTGGAGTACCCCTTGGTGGCCTTTGGCGGAGCCGGTGGTTTACATGCTTGTTCACTGGCGGATTTGCTGGGGCTGAAAACGGTCATTTTTCCGCCCCGGGCGGGCTTATTGAGTGCCGATGGGTTGGCGGCCGCGGTGCCGACGCAGGTTTTCCAAAAGGAAATTCTGGAACCTTGGGAAACCGCTGCCTCCCGTCTCGGTTCGGTAGTGGAGGATTTGCGTCAAGAGGGGGAAGAGAGTTTGCAAAAGGATTTGGGCGAAAGTCATGACCTGCGTCCGGTGGAATACCGGGCGGCCCTGCGTTTGCTCGGGCAGGAGAGTGAATTGGAGGTTTTCCTGAACCCTGAAAAAATCCTTGCCGCTTCGGTGCAAGAAGCCTTTTGGGAACGTTTCGAGGAGGTTTTTGGATACCGCGCGGAGGAAAGACCCTTGGAATTGGTCCGGCTGCAAATCCGTTTTTGCGGAGCCACCAGGGAGACTGCCAAAGAGGTGTTTGCGGACGGCCAGGAGGTTGATGCGGAAGCGGAACAACGGGTTTCCCTGGATGAGGTCTCGGAGAAAAAAACTTTTCGCGGCCCGACTTTTTTTCAGAACCGGACCTGTTCCTTTTTTCTGGAACCGGGATGGTTTGCCCGGGGAGGCAGGGAGGGAACTTTGCTTGCGGTTCACGAAGAATCGCAGTCTGCTGCTGCGGACCCCGATACGCCGGCAGAAGGCGGGCAAGAAGCCAATGCCGCGCTCCGGCTCAGCCTATTCACCAACCGCTTTCGTAGCCTGACCGAGGAAATGGGAGAACAATTGCGGCGAACCGCGCTGTCGACCAATATACGGGAACGGTTGGACTTTTCCTGTGCCTTGCTCGACCCCGGGGGCCAATTGATTGTCAACGCCCCCCATGTGCCCGTGCATCTGGGCTCCCTGGGATTGTGTGTCCGCGAGGTTTGTCGAAAGATGGAGCTCGGTCCCGGCGATGTGGTGGTCACCAATCATCCCCTGTATGGAGGGTCCCACTTGCCCGATCTGACCGTTATCACGCCCGTGTTTACTTCCGGTGATACGCTTCTCGGATATGTGGTCAACCGTGCCCATCACGCGGAGATGGGGGGAAAGTCCCCTGGTTCGATGCCCCCGGATGCCAGCTGCCTGGAAGAAGAGGGCGTGGTTTTCTTGCCGACCTTGGTGTTTCGGGGCGGAAAGCCCCAGTGGGAAACCATTGAGAAAACCTTGCGGCAAGGGCCATGGCCGAGTCGGGCGGTGGAGGAAAACCTCGCCGACTTGCGGGCCCAGGTGGCGGCTAATCGTAGAGGAGAGCGATTGCTGCGCGCCTTGGCGGAAAACTTCGGGGTGGAGACTGTTTTGCACTATGGCCGCCGGTTACGGGAAATGGTTGCCGCGCAGACCGTTCAGGCCCTCTCTGCCCTCCGTCCCGAACATTCCCGGGTGGCGCAAACGTTGGATGATGGCACCCGTCTGGTGGTCCGGTTCGAGAAGGTTGATGAAGAGCGATGGCGCTTGAATTTTGCAGGGACCGAGGGCGTGCATCCGGGAAATCTGAATGCCACCATGGGGATCGTCCGTAGTGCGGTGCTTTATAGTTTATGCAAATTGGTGGCCAAAGACCTGCCGCTGAATGAAGGCTTGCTGGAACCCCTTCAGTTGGAGATTCCGGAAGGTATCCTGGCCCCGCCATTTTCCGAAAAAGGGCCCAATCCCGCCGTGGTGGCGGGAAATGTGGAAACCAGCCAACGCCTGGTCGATCTCCTGTTATTGCTCTTTGGCCAGGAAGCGGGCAGCCAGGGAACGATGAACAATTTCGTCTTTGGCGGGGAGGGATTCCGTTTGTATGAAACCCTTGGCGGAGGCTGCGGGGCCAGAGAAGGGGAGGCCGGAGCTTCCGGTTTGCACAGCCATATGACCAATACCGCCATCACCGATCCGGAGATATTGGAAAAACGGTATCCTGTCCGATTGGAAGTTTTCTCTCTGCGCCGCAACAGCGGAGGCGTTGGACGCTGGCCTGGGGGAGATGGTTTAGTGCGCCAGATTCGTTTTTTGGAACCCGTCGATGTGTCCATTCTGGCTCAGCACCGCAAAGAAAAGCCCTATGGACGCAACGGAGGCGCAGACGGAAAAGTTGGGGAACAATTCTATCTCGACGCCGAAAAGACCCGCCAGCCCCTTCGTGGAAACACCGCTCTCTCCCTGCAAGCCGGGGAAGCCATTCGTCTCGAAACCCCCGGCGGCGGCGCCTGGGGGAAGGAGAAGTAAGGTCGCAGACTCCCCTTGGGAAAGGAAAACAGCGGGCTTTCGCTGAGCTCCACTGGGTGGTCTGTCGTAAAAACACTCCACTTCTTAACTCTTAATTGTAACCTCGCCTACCACTTTCCGCCATCGTCACGTAAAAGCGTTGACGGAGGGCGCCAGCCCACTTGAATGACGGAACGATGAATGAAGCCATATTTTTTGAACCGATTTATCAAGAACGCGTCTGGGGCGGCCGGGGTCTCGAGGAAAAGCTCGGGCGCTCCTTGCCCGGGGCCAAAGTGATCGGGGAAAGCTGGGAAATTGTTGACCGACCGGAAGCGCAGTCGGTGGTGCAGGGTGGGGCCCATGCCGGTAAGACTTTGCGGGAACTCCTGCAAAATTTTCCGCTCGAAATCATGGGACCGGATTACGATCCTCAAACCCCCTTTCCAATACTCGTCAAATGGCTGGACTGCCAGCAAAGACTGAGCCTGCAAGTCCACCCTCCCGCCGCCGTGGCAGGAGAGCTGCAGGGTGAGCCCAAAACCGAAAACTGGTATGTGGCCGATGCCGCCGAAGGCTCCGGATTGATCGTGGGTTTAAAAAAAGGCGTGACCAAGGAAGAGTTTGAAGCCGCTCTCCGGGAAGAACGCCTGGAGCCGCTGGTGCATCGTTTCCCCGTTTCCGAAGGGCATTCCATTCTCGTAGAGAGCGGGCGCCTTCACGCCATCGATGGAGGGAATCTTATTTTGGAAATTCAGCAAAACAGTGATACCACCTATCGGGTTTACGATTGGGGACGGGTTGGTTTGGATGGTCAGCCCCGGGCCCTCCATATTGAGGAAAGTTTGAAGAGTATCGATTTCGAGGACTTCGAACCCGAACCCCTGCCGCCCTCCAAGGAAAGCCGTGTGCTTGCCGATTGCCGCGAGTTTTGTCTTCGGGAATTTGCTCTCGAGGAAGGCGAGACTCTCCATTTTTCTTCCGGTGAAGCCGCTAAAATCCTCAGCCTCGTCCGTGGCGAAGTGGAGTTGAATGGTGAGCCCCTGCCTCTCGCCAGCAACGCCATTCTGCCTTATGCCGGCGAGTTCGTTCTTACCGCCAAAGCTCCCTCGGTTCTTCTTTTGACCGATCGGTTTTGAGAACCGATCCCCAAGGAAGCCAAGAAGATAAGGAGCAAGGACCCGTGACCTTAGGTTTGTTTCCCAATAAGGAGCAAGGACATTCCTGTCCTTGGGGCTGTTTCCCAATAAGGAGCAAGGACATTCCTGTCCTTGGGGCTGTTTTCGCACCTAAAGCAAGGACACATGTCCCTCCCGGCGGGTACGTTCCTGGGAGGGCGAGGGTCTCTCCGAGCTCGAATGGTTGGGTTGAGGGGCGTATTTCAAGAATCGATACATTCTTCAAAGAAAAGAGCCTCGCCTCTTGCCTCGCGCGATGTCTTGGTGATAGTAGCCCATGACCCCAAAACTCTATGCTGGTTGGGATGTGGGAGGCTGGAATTGCGACCGTAATGCGCAAAGCCGCGATGCCTTGGTATTTCTCGATGCGGCCGGAAAGTTCCTCGGCTCTCCCTGGCGGGGGAATTTGCGACCGGTGATCAACCAAGCGCAAACCCCCGAACAATGGCTGGTCAAGGCGGGCAGGTTATGCGGGAATTCGTTCAGTGGCTCCGAGGTTTTGTTTATGGGCATCGATACCCCGCTTTCTTTTTCCAGAGGGTTTATCGATTTGATTGTCCACCACCAGGAGGCCGGGGACATCGGGGGGTCCCAGGAAAACCCCTATCTCTACCGGGAGACCGAGATGTTTTGGTTTCGGCAGGGATTGAAACCGCTGTCTCCTCTTAAGGATATGATTGGCAGTCAGGCCACCAAAGGCGTTCATTTCCTGGCAAAATTTGCCCGCACCTCCCGTGAAGCGGGCCTTTGGACCAATCGGCACCGCTGGCAAATTTTCGAAACCTATCCCTCCGGTCTCAAGAGAAGCCAAAGTCTGCAGGGAAAGGTTCATCCGGAAACCATGAAAAATCGTCATCAGGACGAAATTGATGCCTATTGGTGTGCCTTGGGCGCTCGGGTTCTGGGGGAGGAGCGAGAGAAAATGGTAGGTCCCTCAGTCTGCCGGAATCCGGACCCCGGATGGATCTGGTTGCCCAAAGATCTCCTGCCGCACCAATAAGAGTCTTAGGCCGGCGGGGTAACGCCCTCGATGCCCTGGGAAATTTTTTCCGACAACTTCGCGAACACTTCATCGAAAGAACCCTCCCCGTTGACCCTCGTGATGCGGTGTAACTGCTGATATTTGTCGATAACCGGAATCGTTTTTTGTTCGTGTTCCTGCAAGCGCCGGACAATCTTCTCGGTACTCGTATCGTAGGGCATACAACGGTCGGTTTTGCTGCGCTGGTCCAGCCTTTTGATCAACTCCAGGGTAGGTACCTCAAGATCCAGGACCAAATCAATCGAGGCCCCGTGTTTTTTCAGCAACCCTTCCAGGATATAGGCTTGGACCAGGGTTCGGGGAAATCCCTTGAAAATAAACCCCTTGACCCCTTCGCGTCGGGCGAGGCGTTTTTCGATCAGGGGAATCACGATTTCGTCGGGAACCAACTCGCCGTTGTCGTAGAGCTTTTGAATCTTTTGGCCGAAATTGCTGCCGGACCGGATTTCCTCCTCCAACATTTCACCGGTCGCCACATATTCCAGTCCAAAGGCCTTCGCCAAAGCCCTCCCTTGGGAGCCCCGCCCCGAACCGGGGTATCCAAAAAGTACGACATTGAAAAGCTGTTTGCTTAGCTCCTGGTGAATGATTCCGAGAATCTGTTGGTTTACCTCCTCGATAGCCTGCGTGGCGTCGAGGTTGTGGCAAATCCCCTTGTCACTGTAAAACTCCAGCACCGGAAGAGTCTTTTCCTCATATTCACGGAGTCGTTGGCGGATGACCGTATCATGGTCATCCGACCGACCGGAGGTTTTGCCCCGGTTCACCAAACGCTCAATGGAAACCTCGTTCGGGACTTCAAGATTGACCAGGGCGGTGAGGGACGTATGCAGCTTGATCATCAGTCCTTCCAGAATATAAGCCTGGATCAGCGTGCGGGGGAAACCATCAAAGAGAAACCCCTTGGTGCCCGGATTTCCGGAAATGGTTTTTTCGATCAGTTGGACAATGATTTCATCTGAGACCAATCCCCCCGAAGCGATGATATCCTTGGCTTGCTGGCCGAGGGAGGTTTTCGCGGCAAGTTCCTTGCGCAGCAAATCCCCCGTGGAGATGTAGGAAAGGTTGAACTGGTCGATCAGTTTCTGCGACTGCGTTCCTTTACCAGCACCGGGAGGGCCAAAGAGAGCGAGATTCAACATCGGAATAGGGGGATTGAAGGAAGGACGAAAGAAACTTGATCTTAGCAACTCTTATGGCTTTGTCGAGTTTCAGAAATAAAATCTTATCCCGCTTTCCCTGAAGAGACGAACCATTGGTTTGCCTTGAACAAATACGTGAAGAGACTGTCGGGATGATGACTCGACACTCTTGCCGAAACGCCCTCTCCCCATGACCAAGAACGTCCCAATCGTTTCCGTTTTCCCCAAATTTCTGGCGCATCTGCCAGTCAGGGAATTGGCCTGTCGTCTCCGGGATACCGGGGCCGATGCGGTTGACCTGGTTATTCGCCGGGGTTTCTGGGTGGAGCCTGGCCAATTGGCCAAACAGGTTCCCGCTTTTGTCCAGGCCGTTCGGGCGGAGGGATTGGACTGTTGTTTTGCTACTTGGGGGGTGAACCCCTCGGCGGTCGGGGAGCGGGATTTACAGGTCCTGGTTGAGGCAGGAATACGAAGATTTCGATTAGCCCATTTACCCCATGATCCCTCCCGGCCCTATCCGGAGCAAATCCATGCCTCCCGAAAGATTTTGGAGCAGCTGGTCCCGCTTTTAGAACGATACGATGCGCAGGCCATTTATCAAGTCCACCATGACCGGCTTGTCACCTCCCCCGAGTCCCTTGCTTTTCTTGTCGAAGGACTCCCGACAGAGCGAATCGGTGTGATGCCCGACGCTGGGAACCAATTGCACGAGGGACTCTGCGGCGCCAAGCGGATGGAGATGATTCTCGGCGACCACTGGTCTGATCTCGGGGTGAAGGATGTACGCTGCGGTCCGGAGGGAGAGAGAGAATGGGTTCCCTGTGGACAGGGGGCCAACAATTGGCAGGAGCTGGCCGAAGGGTGGGGTACGCGCCCCCGGAGAGGCCTCTGGAATCTTCAGCCCTTTTACGCCCACCAGGATCAGGAGCGACATTTGAGTCTCCTGGCCAAAGAGATCACTTACCTGCGCCGCCTTTTTACCGTATGACTCCCCGAGACCTTCGCCAAGCCTGTCGTTCTGACGAGGTAACCGTTTATCCATCCACCCTGTTGAGTGGTTATCTGTGTCTTAATCTGGTGATTCTGGATCGGGATCATGCGCCGGCTTTTGCCGCCTTTTGCGCCGCCAATCAAAACGCTTGCCCGCTGATTTGGCAAGGGGCACCGGGGCAATTCTCACCGCCGCCGGAGATCGCCGCCAACTGTGATCTGCGTCAGGACCTGCGCCTCTATGATGTTTTGATTCATGGTGAAAAAGACCGATCGGTGACCCGGGTAGACGATCTGTGGACCGACCGTTCGGTTGCCTTTCTCATTGGCAGTTCGGTTAGTTTTGATGGTTTGCTCGCCGACCGGGGTCTAGCTCCGGACTGGGGCCCTGCAGTGATGAGCAGTGGAATCCGGTGCCAACCCGCCGAACCTTTTTCCGGACCAATGGCCCTGACGTTGCGCATCTGGGAAGAGACCGTCAAGGCTGATGAAGTAGCCGCCTTTACCGCCCGTTTTCCGCGTTGCCACGGGGGACCGATCCACCGTGGGGCGGCGGAGCAAATTCCCGTGAACTGGGAAACGGATCTCCTTCTCCCCTGGCCGGGGGGAGATTGTGAGCAAGCCCGAAAACGAATTGCGGAAGGCGCCCAAGCCCTCTGGTGGGCCTGCGGTGTCACCCCTTTTCTGGCCGCCAAAGCGGCTAAGCTCCCGCTCATGATCGTTCACCGTCCGGGCAATGCAATGCCCTCCGATTTGCGGACCGAAGCCCTTGCCGAATGATTGGTTGCCAGAAGCTGGTTTCGTAAACGAATCCTTTCTTAAAGTATTCCTCCATAGGCCTTAAATCGCAAACCGGTTTTCAAGGACTATAAGCCTTATATTGCTGTTGAATATTTGCCCACAATTCAAAAGGATCAATCAAACCAATCATAGCGATTATCGTCATCGTTTTCCGTTTCCTTCGCTGCTTCCTGTTCGAGAATTTTGCCCAGCGGATCCGGATCGTTGAGAATTTCCTCCGGCAAACGCCAAAGAAAGTCGAACGGCGTCTCTTTCTCCCCGTTCGATCTCTTAATGTGTTGATGGTAGTTACTGACAGTATGGTGGAATTTCTGATAGCGCCTCTGGCTCCGGTGCGCTTTTCTCTGGGCCTGATCAAGCCATCGAATCAGGTCGAGCCGATCCACCGTGCGTAACCGTTCCTCTGCCTCTTGAGCCTCCAGGTAAACGCCTGCCAGAATATGGTGCCAAATGACCAGATAGATCGTTTGCGTGATACCATTTTCATTCTCTTCAGACGGTTCCCACAACTGTTCCTTAACGATTCCATAATGAACCGGCGATTCGGGGAGCAGGGAACCGATGGTATAAACTCTCATCGCAGACCCGAATTCTTTGGTCTGAAATTCTGAAACCAACTTGGTAAATCCAGGGATTTTAAGCGGATCAGAGAGTTTTACTGTATCGAAAAGGCCCATGGTAAAGAAAAATAGACAATTGCTTTCACGATAAAACGCCAGTCGGCTTTGTCGAGTCCAATTCGTTTTAAAACCCTGGAAAAAGCCCCGCAAGGGAAGGGGAGGTCTCTCCACTGAAGGCCTGCATGAACCCTGTTACCAGCAATGCCGCTGGTCCCGTGTTCGCGTGGTTGTGGAACACTAACGGAAACCGCCGAAGAGCCGGTGGATTTGTTTGTAGCGAGCAGGTTTACCCCGCGATAACGATTGAACCGCAGAGGACGCAAAGAGCGCGGAGAGGTAGCCGAAAACGTGACTTTTTGGAGGCTGCAACCACAGATGGACACTGATAAGAACCTAAAGCCATTCGATCTGTCGGGGATCAGGGTTCCTGTAGCCGAAGTCGTCAGACTTTGGACGGCTGTTTCAGGGGAGTGGCAGGGGTCCTGTAGCCGAAGTCGTCAGACTTTGGACGGCGTTTTGACGGGGGTGAAGAAGGT
>JAIUMY010000016.1 GCA_022565335.1 Opitutales bacterium | reverse complement strand
GAAAAGCTGGGAGATCTCCTTGGCGATTTGGTGAAAGAGAGATTGCGTCCTCCCAAAGAAAGCGTTTTTGAGGGAGTATCGAGCGGGAAAAGACGGTTTTGGCGAAAATAAATAAGGTCCGAAACGGAGTGATGCAAAATGGACTGATTCGCCTTTATTAGGTTGTTTCTCCTTGACTGGTCTGGTCGTGACGATTGCTATGGGGGTTTTCAACCCCATTTGTACATTTCCATGAAAAACCTGACCTCCTTTAACGAACTCCCTCAAATTACCTTTGAAGGACCGAAAAGTAAAAATCCCCTGGCTTTCAAGCACTACAACGCTGATGAAGTCGTCGAAGGCAAGACCATGAAGGAACATCTTCGTTTTTCCGTGGTTTACTGGCACACTTTTCGTAATCCACTGGCCGATCCATTTGGTGCGGGAACGGCTCTGCGTCCCTGGGATGACGGAAGCGACTCCCTTGCCAATGCGAAGAACCGGGTCCAGGAAGCCTTTACTTTTATGCAAAAGCTGGGCGTACCCTTTTATGCTTTTCATGATCGGGATGTGGCCCCGGAAGGAAAAACCCTGGCGGAAAGTAATGCCAACCTTGATGCCGTTGCGGATGAGTTGGAAGCTCACCAGAAAGAAACCGGCATAAAATTGCTTTGGGGAACGGCTTGTTTGTTTACCCATCCACGTTATGCCATGGGTGCCGGAACGGCGCCTAACGCAGACATATTTGCCTATGGGGCGGCGCAGGTGAAGAAAGCCTTGGAGGTAACCCACCGGTTGAATGGTGAGGGCTATGTGTTCTGGGGCGGCCGCGAGGGCTATGCTACTTTGTTGAACACCGATATGAAGAGGGAGCTTGACCATTTGGCCAAACTCTTGCATCTGGCAGTTGAGCATAAAAAGAAAATCGGATTCAAAGGGCCTTTCTATATTGAGCCCAAACCCATGGAGCCGACCACTCACCAGTATGATTCTGATGTAGCGGCTTGTTTAAATTTCCTGCGGGAATACGATTTGCTGGATTACTTTAAGCTCAATATCGAGACGAATCATGCAACCCTCGCAGGGCACACCATGCAGCACGAGTTGGAGGCCGCCATTGGGGCCGACGCGCTCGGGTCGATCGATGCCAATATGGGTGATACTTTGGTGGGCTGGGATACAGACCAGTTCCCGACGGATATTTATTTGACTACGCAAATCATGCTTCGGGTGCTCAAAATGGGCGGGTTTACTACCGGGGGCTTGAATTTTGATGCCAAGGTGCGTCGCGAGAGTTTTGAGCCCATTGATTTGGTTTATGCGCACATTGCGGGCATGGATGCATTTGCCCGGGGCCTCAAGATTGCCTCGGAAATCCGTGCGGATGGCCGTCTGGAGCAGTTTGTAAAGGACCGCTACGCAACTTGGGATTCCGGATTTGGCGCGAAAATAGAAAAAGGGGAAGTTTCTCTCGAGGATATTGAAGCCTATGTAATGGAAAAAGGCGAGCTCACCCCGAATACCAGTGGGCGCCAAGAGCTACTGGAAGACATCGTTAACCAGTTTATCTAAAAACCTAAGTCATTTGCCATGAGCAGTTACTTACTCGGAATCGATATTGCGACCACCAGCACCAAAACCCTCCTTATGGAGGGAAGTGGGAAGGTGCTTGGTTCCGCTACGGCCGAATATCCCCTGGAAACTCCCAAGCCCCTTTGGTCTGAGCAGGACCCCGAGCATTGGTGGGAAGCGACCGTAAAAACAATTCGGGAGGTTTTGCAGAAAACCGGAGTGTCAGCTTCGTCGATCGCCGGAATTGGCCTGAGCGGCCAGATGCATGGGCTGGTTTGCCTGGACTCCGATAACAGGGTTTTACGTCCGGCCATTTTATGGAACGACCAACGGACCGGTGCGCAATGTGATGCGATTACCCAGCGGGTCGGTGCGGAGAAAGTGATCCAGTTGACCGGGAATCCTATTCTAACGGGTTTCACGGCCCCGAAACTACTCTGGGTTCAGGAAAACGAGCCGGACGTTTATTCCCGTATTGCGAAGATTCTTCTACCCAAAGACTATGTTCGTTATCGGTTAACCAATAGTTTTTGTACCGATGTTTCCGATGCTTCGGGTATGTCTTTGCTCGATGTGGCCAATCGTCGTTGGTCCGATGAAATGGTTGATGCGGTTGGCGCGAAAAGGGCTTGGCTCGCTGATGTGAGTGAGTCTTCGGACCCAAGTTCGAAGGTTACTGGAGAGGGGGCATCGGCGACTGGACTGCCCGAGGGGATCCCGGTGGTCGGAGGTGGTGGCGATCAAGCTTGCCAAGCCGTAGGCGTGGGAATCGTCCGTGAAGGGGTGGCTTCGGCCACTCTTGGCACTTCAGGCGTAGTTTTCGCGGCCTCCGATGAATATCGGGTGGAGCCGGAGGGACGACTGCATGCCTTTTGTCATGCGGTCCCCGGCAAATGGCACTTAATGGGAGTCATGCTTTCAGCGGCAGGGAGCTTTCGCTGGTATAAAGATGTTCTCGGACAGCAAGAAAGCAGGGAGGCTGCTGAAACAGGCAAAGATCCCTTTGAAATTTTGACCCAACAAGCGGCCTTAGCTCCGGCAGGATGTGAAGGATTGCTCTTCCTTCCGTATCTCACCGGGGAACGGACCCCATGGCCGGATCCTTTGGCCCGGGGGAATTTCTTCGGGTTGACGCTGCGTCACCAGAAAGCTCATATGACCCGTTCGGTAATGGAGGGGGTGACTTATGGAATGCGGGATTCATTGGAACTCATGCGCAATTTGCAGCTTAAGGTAAGCCATATTGTGGCATCCGGAGGAGGGGCAAAAAGCCCGTTATGGCGTCAGATGATGGCTGATAATTTCCATGCCCGGACGGTTACGGTCAATGCGAGCGAAGGCGCGGCTTATGGAGCTTGTCTCCTGGCGGCTACCGGAGCTGGGATTTTCCCCTCGGTGGAGGCGGCGTGTGATGCTTGTTTGCAGGAAACCGGGGAAACTTTGCCTGGTCCGGAGGCGACAGTGTACGATGATTTTTATCCGCATTATAAAAGCCTTTATCCTGCGTTGGCACCGATTTTTCATAAAGTTGCGGCCACCGTGGAGAAGCATGGAGGCTCTGGCTAAGAAAATAACTTGATTCAACGTAAAACCACTAACCTAACATGAAAACACCCATTAAAGTCGCCGTCACAGGGGCCGCCGGACAAATCGGCTACTCCCTCTTATTCCGTATCGCCTCCGGATCAATGTTTGGAGACGACCAGCCGGTTGAACTCCAGCTGATTGAAATTCCTCCAGCTATTGATGCCTTAAAAGGGGTCGTTATGGAGCTGGAGGATTGTGCCTTTCCCTTATTAAAAAAGATCACCCCGACCACGGATTTGGCGGAAGGTTTTTCTGGTGTCCATTGGGCTCTCCTGGTGGGAAGTGTTCCCCGTAAAGCCGGTATGGAACGTAAGGATCTGTTGAATATCAATGGCAAGATCTTTACGGGGCAGGGGGAAGCGATTGCGAAAAATGCGGACGCGGATGTTAAAGTCGTCGTGGTCGGCAATCCTTGTAATACAAACTGCCTCATTGCCATGAATAACGGCAAGTCCGTCCCGAGTCGAAACTGGTTTGCCATGACGATGCTCGATGAAAATCGTGCAAAGACTCAAATTGCGCAAAAAGCCGGGGCTGATGTCAATGCGGTGACCAATTTGGCGGTCTGGGGAAATCATTCCTCGACCATGTTCCCTGATTTTACCAACACTTTAGTGGGTGGTAAGCCGGCCGGTGAAGTCATTTCTGACGAGAGTTGGTTCAAGGAGACTTTTCTTCCCACCGTTCAACAGCGTGGGGCTGCCATCATTAAAGCGAGAGGCGCTTCCTCGGCAGCTTCTGCGGCAAATGCGGTGGTTGATACCGTCCGCAACCTTATTACTCCCACGCCCGCCGGAGACTTTTTCAGTGTTGCGGTGTGTTCTGACGGCAGTTATGGGGTTCCTGAGGGTTTGATTTCCTCTTTCCCGATTCGTTCGGACGGTGAAAACTGGTCCATTGTTCAGGACGTTCCGCTGAGCGACTTTGCTAAGGAGAAAATCGATGGTTCGATCAAAGAGCTTTCCGAGGAAAGGGAGATGGTTTCCTCATTGCTCGGGTAAAGTATTTAATCAGTTCAACGAAAAAGGCCGGACAGTGATGTCCGGCTTTTTTCGTTTTGCGGTGCAAAAGGGATACTGGCAAATCAATAAATAAACAGGTAATTCAATTATTGACAAAAATGGGCCCAAAAAAACCCGGCGGGAGCCGGGTTTGGAAGGGGGGTGGTGGGTAAAACCTTAGTTGCTGGCAGCGGCTTCGGCCGGATCTACGTGGACGCGGCGGTGGGCCTTGTCGAAGCGAACGGTGCCGTCGGTCAGGGCGAACAAGGTGAAGTCGCGGCCGCAGCCGACGTTGTCACCCGGATGGGTTTTGGTTCCCCGCTGGCGGATGATGATGTTGCCAGCGATGACTTTTTCGCCACCGAATTTTTTGACGCCGAGGCGTTTGCTAATGCTATCCCGGCCATTGCGGGAAGTTCCTTGTCCTTTTTTGTGGGCCATTGTGAAACAGGTTTGAAGGTTTTCGAGAGGGATTAGGCAGAAATCGAATCGATTTTGATTACGGAAATTTCCTGGCGGTGTCCACGTTTGCGGCGGTAGCCTTTACGCTTTTTCTTTTTGAAAATGATGACTTTTTTGTCGCGTTTGTTTTCGATCACGGACGCTTTAACAACGGCGCCGTCCACGAGGGGGGAGCCGATTTTGGTGTCTGCCCCTTCGCCGATGCTTAGGACATCGGTAATTTCAACGGTGGAGCCAGCTTCCGTTCCCGGGAAACGGTTTACGGTAAGGGTGTCGCCTTCGGAAACGATAAATTGTCGGCCTTGTGTTTTGATGGTCGCTTTCATAGGAAAAACGACCAGCAAAACAAAGTTGAAAGGGTTTGGCAAGACCAGAGTTCAGATTTCTTTGGACGTTTTGACGGGGCGGATTGGGGAGGTCTCAATCCGAAGGAATGCCTTCCTGGAAGAGTGATTGGGCCTGATATTCGGGAACAATTTTATCTTTTCCCTTCCTTTATAGGAGCACTTTGTCAGAATGGAAGATTCGCATGCCTTGGTATTTCTATTTAGCGTTTAAGCAGCTTTTCCCTTCCGGACGGGTTTTGTCCTTTTTTACGGTAGTTTCGGTCATGGGGGTAATGCTGGGGGTAGCTTTGCTCTTGATCGTGCAGACGGTGATGAACGGTTTCAGTCACGAATTGCGCAGTAAAATTGTCGAGGCGTCGGGCCATATCAACGTGGTGAGTTCGGAAATTCTCAGGGATTACGACGGTTTGGTGGAGGAACTGAACAATGTGCCGGGGGTGCGTTGGTCGGTTCCGGTTGCCCAGGGGCAGGTCCTGATGAATTTTGAGAATCGCCCCATGGTTCCCAATGTCCATGCGGTGGATGTGAATGTCGCTGAAGAAATGGAGTATCTGGAAAGGTTTCTTTTGATGGGGGCAAAAAGTGAGGATTTGTTTGATGACAGTGTCTTTATAAGCCGCGGATTGGCACGGTCTCTTGGTTTGCGCCCCGGGGATGTGGTTGATGTTTATTCTCCGATGTTGTTGCAGCGTCTAGAGCGAAACGAGATCATTTTGCCACGGGAATTGAAGGTGGCGGGAATTTTCTCTACGGATTGGCACGAGATTGACGAGGCGACGATCATCGTGACCCTTCGGATGATGCAGGACCTTTATGGGTTGGGTGAGGGGGCGCATGCGATCAGTCTGCGTTTGGAAGACCATCTGGACAGTTTTGCGATGGCCAGGGAACTGGAGAGGACCCTGTTTGCGGACCGGGATTTACGGGCGATTTCCTGGCAGGAGCAGAATGAGTCCTTTTTGTGGATTCTGAATTTGGAAAAAAATGTTATGTTGTTCCTGTTGCTTTTTATCGTGGTGGTTGCGGCATTTTCGATCGCCAGTTCATTGTTGATAAATGTGATTCGCAAAACCCGGGAGATTGGCTTGCTCGGGTCGCTTGGAGGACGTCCCTGGGAGATTGGGGTAACTTTCTGTTTTCAGGGATTTTTTCTGGGAGTTGCGGGAACAGCTGCGGGTCTGGCCGTGGGGTCTCTCATTATCACTTTCCGAAATCAAATCATAGGAATTTTTGCCCGGTTGACCGGGGCGGAGGACAGTCTGCAGCAATATTATCATTTTACTTTCGTACCTGCGCGCTACGAGTTTTCCGATTTTGTGATCATTGGAGTGTGTGCAATTATCATATCGACCCTGGCGGGACTTATCCCCGCCTTGCGGGCGGCCCGTTTAAGGCCAGTGGAGGCTTTTCGTCATGGATGATGCAAGAACCGAAAAAGAAATAATTCTGCGGGTGGAAGATCTGCGAAAAACCTATCCCAGTGGAGAAGCGACCATTCCAGTTCTCAAGGGCGTTAATCTGACGCTCCGAGGTGGCGAGTCGGTCAGTATTCAGGGGGAAAGCGGTTCTGGTAAAACGACGTTGGTACATTTGGCCGCAGGGCTGGACTTGGCCGATTCCGGTGCCATTTACTGGGAAGAGAGCGATATTATGAAAATGCGCAAAGGCTCCTTGCCGCGTCGGAGGGGGGGCTTTCTGGGGATGGTTTTCCAGTCTTTTCATCTCGCTCCCGAATTGACCGCTTTGGAGAATATTTTGTTGGCGGCCAGATTGGTGGGGCGTTCGGTGAGAACGGCGAAAGAAAGGGCGGAAAATTTATTGGAACGAGTGGGGCTGGCGGATCGGGGGCATCACGTGCCGGCTCAGCTTTCCGGGGGAGAGCAGCAACGGGTTGCATTGGCCAGGGCTTTGATTAACCGCCCGCGGATGGTCCTGGCTGATGAACCGACGGGAAATTTAGATGAACGGACGGGGGATCGGATTCTGGAATTACTTTTGGAAAATTGTCGGGAGGAGGGGACATCCTTGCTGTTGGTAACCCACAACAAAGTTCACGCGGCCCGGACAGATCGGCAGTTGTTTTTGCATTATGGGCAAATGCAAGCAGAATCCATCTGAGGGGGGAACGATTTGGAGAGTTTTCAGTCAGTAATTCTCAAGTGAAACGTCCTTTTCCAGTTCCATGATTACGAAAAAAGATCAACCGTACGGCTCTCCGTTGGATGCGGTGGCGATAAGTCATCATATATTGGGAGCAATTCTCGAAGAGGGAGACTTTGCGGTGGATGCAACAGCGGGCAATGGGTTGGACACGGTATTTCTTGCGAAGGTGGTAGGGGAAGAAGGACAGGTTTGGGCTTTTGACCTACAAGAGGAGGCCTTACACAAGGCGGAGGCGAATCTGGTCATCGAGGCGATGAGGTCCCGTACTACCTTGCGGTGCAAAGATCATGCTCTGTTTGCGGAGGATCTCCCTGAGGACATGAAGGGGAGGATAGGGGCATTTCTCTTCAATTTGGGTTATTTGCCTGGGGGAGACAAGGAAGTGACAACTACCCAGGTCACGACTCTAGCCGCTTTTCGCCAAGCGTTGGAATGGATTCGCCTCGGTGGTGTGGTTGTCGTGGTTCTCTATCCCGGACACCCTGAAGGAGCGAGGGAGAAAGAAGTATTGTTAAAGGAAGTTTCTGCATTGCCGGTAAAAAGCTGGCAATGTTTTCACGCTTGTTCTCCGCTTTCGCATCGGAAGAATCCACCGGAAGTCTTGGCTTTACGGCGAAGAAAGTAATTTTTTCTTGCCAAAAACGGCGGAAGAAATTTGAATGGGAATTTGTGATGGTGCGGTAGCCAAGTGGTAAGGCCGAGCTCTGCAAAAGCTCCATTCGCCGGTTCGATTCCGGCCCGCACCTCCATTTCCCCTCCCTAAGATTGAATAATAAGTCAAATGTGGGCGGAGTGCGTATGTCGGTAAAGATTGTAGCTTGCCCTCCAGAAAGATGAGAACCACATCATTCTTTGCTGACATCCATTTATTGGAATGAAACCCGTCAATAAACAAAATACCTGAAAATTAAATACCTGATTCGATAAGTGGGTGTTTTTGGGTTTGAATTGGGCGGGGAAAGGGCTTAGCACTGTAAGGCTTCATGTCTGCCAAAGAGATTAGTAAAGCCTATCAACCGAAAGAGGTCGAGGAACGATGGTATCGGGCCTGGACTGAGGATCAGTTGTTTCACGGAAAACCGGATACCGGGCGCGAGCCTTTTAGCGTGGTGATTCCCCCGCCGAATGTGACCGGAGTGCTGACGATGGGGCATGTTTTGAACAATACCCTGCAGGATGTTCTGGTGCGCCGGGCGCGGCAGGAGGGAAAAGAGGCGATGTGGCTTCCAGGAACCGATCATGCGGGGATTGCCACGCAAACCCGGGTGGAGCGGACATTGCGGGAACAGGAAGGAAAAACCCGGCACGATTTAGGGCGGGAGGCTTTTCTGGAGAAAGTTTGGGCCTGGAAGGAAAAACATGGGGGGATCATCATCGATCAGCTTAAAAAACTCGGCTGTTCCTGCGATTGGGAACGGGAAGTTTTCACGATGGATGAGGAATACAGCCAGGCGGTGCAGGAGGCCTTCGTGCGTCTGTTTAAAGACGGATACATTTACCGCGGCAAAAGAATGGTCAACTGGTGCCCGGTTAGTTTGACCGCTTTGTCCGATGAGGAAGTGATCATGAAGGAGCAATCCAGCCTACTGTATCACATGAAATATGAGATCGAGGGCCGGCCGGGGGAGTATGTGGAGATTTCGACGACCCGACCCGAGACCCTGATGGGAGATACGGCGGTGGCGGTCCATCCGGAGGATGAACGGTATAAGCATTTGATAGGTGGACATGTATGGAGGCCCTTTCCACGAGCCAAAATACCGGTCGTTGCGGATGACTACATAGATCGCGAGTTCGGCACCGGAGTTTTGAAGGTAACGCCCGCTCACGATAAGGCGGACTTTGAGATTGGGCAGCGCCATAATCTTGAGGTGGTTGACATTTTCAATCCAGATGGGACCCTGAATGAAAAGGCGGGGGAAGAATTTGCCGGGATGGAGCGATTTGCGGCACGGAAAAAAGCGGCGGAAAAACTCCGGGAGATGGGTTTATTGGTCAAAGAGGAGCCTTACCAGAACAATGTTGGGTTTTCCGAGCGGGCGGATGTTCCGATCGAGCCGCGGCTTTCCGAGCAGTGGTTTCTGAAATACCCTAGAGTAGAGGAAGCCAAGCAAGTGGTACGGGACGGCATGATCAAGTTCCATCCCGAGCGCTGGGTAAAAACCTACCTCCATTGGTTGGAGAATATTCAGGACTGGTGTATCAGCCGACAACTTTGGTGGGGGCATCGAATTCCGGTTTGGTACAAAAAAGGCGAAGACCGATCCTTGCCGGAGAACTGGTATGTCGGCCTTGAAGCTCCGGAGGATGAGGAAAACTGGGAGCAAGAGGAAGATGTGCTGGATACTTGGGCATCCTCCTGGCTATGGCCCTTTGCGACGATGGGGTGGCCCGATGAAGGCAAGGCGAGAGAAGAAGGCCTGGAGTATTTTTATCCGACCTCCGCGCTGGTTACCGGACCTGATATTATTTTCTTCTGGGTGGCCCGGATGATTATGGCAGGGCTGGAGTTTATGCGGCCGGGAGAAGATCTGGAAAGACGCATTCCTTTCCGGGATGTTTATTTTACTGGAATCATCCGTGATATTCAGGGGAGGAAAATGTCCAAATCGCTTGGTAATTCGCCGGATCCGTTGGATTTGATTGCCACCTATGGGGCTGACGGCTTGCGTTTGGGGATCCTTCTGATTGCTCCTCAGGGGCAGGATATTCGTTTTTCCGAGGATCGGGTCGAAACCGGGCGTAATTTTTGCAACAAACTTTGGAATGCTTGTCGTTTTCGGCGGATGCAGGAAGGAGGAGTTGGTTGCGATGGATCTTCCGTGGAGAAACTCGTGGAGGCGATCAATCCCGAGGCCTTGGATGTCGACGATACCAGCGTTCTACTGCGTTTGGTGCAGACGACCGAAGCGGTGGAGAAAGCGTTTCGGCGTTTTGAATTCAATTCGGCGGCGCAGAGCTTATTCGGATTTTTCTGGAGTGAATTCTGCGATTGGTATGTCGAGGTTTCGAAGAGCCGAATGGAAAACCCGGCTGCGCAAGGAACCGTTTTGGCGGTACAGGATTTGGTTCTGCGTCAGCTTCTGCAACTTTTGCATCCCTTTGTTCCTTTCATTACCGATGAATTATGGCAGGTAATGGGCTATGGCAAAAATGGGGAGTACCTTGATACGACCCCGTTGGTGAGTGGGAAGGATTTACGCGGAAAGCTGGCCGCTGGTGGAGTTAAGCTGGAAGGAAAAGATCTGCAGCAAACTCAGGATCTCCAGGAATTCGTCACCCGCGCGAGAGCGTTGAAGGCGGAATACCGTTTGGCTTCGCGGAATGATGTGCATCTTTCTCTCGTTTTTGCGGGGCCGGAGGCGCGGAAAAGCTGGGATTCCCATGGTTCCAAGCTCCTGCGACTGGTCGGTGCGGAGACCTTGGAGGAAGGCGAGATTGGCAATGCTCCAGCGGCGGTAACCCCCCTGGGGAATCTTTATCTGAACTTGGTCGGATCGCTTGATCTGGAGGCGGAGAAAGAGCGCCTCGGAAAGGAATTGCAGAAGCTCGACCAGCAAGTATCCGTGGGGGAGAAAAAACTCGCCAATCCTCGCTTTGTTGAAAAGGCCCCGAAAGCTGTTGTACAGGGGGCCAAAGAGCAACTGGAAGCAACCCGCGGGAAACGTGACGAGGTCAAAAAGCTACTCGAGTCCTTGGGCTGAGTAGGTTCGTCTTCGTTTGCGAGAAAGTTGGTCAGGTCGTTTCCCGGTGGGGGCCCATCCAGCCAAGTTTTTGTCGCAAAACGCTAAAATGGTCGTAATCGGTCCCTTGTAAAAAGGAGATCGCATCGTTCTGCGCGGTTAAGGTAAAGTCCAGTGTATTATCGGCGAAGTCCAAGGTTTTGCCATCGCGGAGCAAAAGGGCTTGGCTGCGACTATTGGGTGCGGTTTTTACGCGGAGACGGCTGCCAGAAGGAAAGATAATACTCCGGTTACTCAAGGTATGAGGGGAGATTGGAGTCATGGTGAATACCTTGGCGGAGGGCTCGATGATTGGGCCGCTGGCGGACAGATTGTAGGCCGTGGAGCCGGTGGGGGTGGCAAAAATCAAGCCATCGCTATGGTATTCCGCGACAAAGGTATCGTCGACCCAGACATCCAGGAGAATCAGATGGGCGTTGCTTTTTTCTTTGATAACGAAATCGTTCAGCGCCCAATGAGTTTCCCCGTTAATCTCGCATCGCAGCATTTGCCGGGGGGCCTTTTGGTAGTGTCCGCTGAGGATTCGGCGCAACTCCTTTTCGGCCTCTTCGGCGCCGAAGGTGGTGAGGAAGCCCAGATTCCCCCGGTTGAAGCCAATTAACGGGACCTGGCGAAGGCTTGCTTGGGGAGCCAGGTGGAGAAGAGTGCCGTCCCCACCGATCACGCAGCAAGCATCCATTCCTTCCAGGAAATCTTCGGATACCGGGAAGGAATCGGTGAGGCGGGTGGAACAACCGAATTCCTTGGCCACCGAGACGAGGCTTTCGGCCAGGCTGGGGGAGCCTTTTTTGGAGAGGTTGACGACGAAAGCAAGATTTTGGAAATTCATTTTTTTTCAGTAAAAGACATTACGGTCAAGGGTGCGGTAGTTGATGGCTTCAAAGAGGTGGTCTTCCCTGAGTTCGGGGTCGCCTTCGAGATCGGCGATGGTGCGGGCGACTTTAAGGACGCGGTCGTAGGCACGGGCGGAGAGGGAGAGTTCTTCCATGGACTTTTGCAAGAGGTCGGCCATGGCTTTGTCGAGGCGGCAGAACTCGCGGATCTGGCGATGACTCATGCGGGCATTGCAGGCGTTGGAGCCCTTTGGCATGCGTTGGCGCTGTCTTTGGCGGGCGGCTTCCACGCGTTTTTTAATTTCGGCGGAGGATTCTCCGGGAGCTTCAGAGCGCAGTTCGTCAAAGGTCACGGCGGGGGCTTCGACATGAAGATCAATTCGGTCCAAAAGTGGTCCTGAGATGCGGGAACGGTATCTTTGTATCTGAGTCGGGGTGCAGCGACATTCGTGTTTGGGGTCGCCTAGATAGCCACAGGGGCAGGGGTTCAGGGCGGCGACCAACATAAATTGACACGGGAGGGTGATTTTCCCCGCACTGCGCGAAATGGTGACCTCGCCGTCCTCCAGGGGTTGGCGGAGTACTTCCAGAGCGGAGCGCTTGAATTCGGGGAGTTCGTCGAGAAACAAGACCCCGTGGTGGGCGAGGGAGACCTCGCCGGGGCCGGGGACCGAACCACCGCCGAGTAAACCAACATCGCTGATGGTGTGGTGGGGGGCACGGTGAGGACGTTGGAGAAAAGGGAGGGAGCCATGGACGGTATGGCCGGCGGCGGAGTAGATGCGCAGAAGTTCGAGGAACTCGTCGACTTTGGGCTCTGGCATGACAGTGGGAATGCGCTTGGCGATCATCGATTTGCCGGAGCCCGGGGGACCCACCATGAGAAGGTTGTGACCCCCGCTCACGGCGATTTCAACCGCGCGGCGAACATTGGCCTGCCCTTTGATTTCGCTGAAATCAATTCCATGCCCCGAGGGTGCGTGAGCCTTCAGGTCGATGGTCGGGGCCTCGGGGGGAGGAATGCGTTCATCAAGAAAGAGTTGGGCGTGTTGGAGGGAGCGTACGCCAATGATCGAAAGGCCATCGACCAAAGCGGCTTCGGCAGCGGAGTCGAAGGGAAGGATGATGCCCTTTTTCCCCATTTGCTTGGCCAGGCTGGCCATCGCGAGGGCTCCACGAATAGGGCGAACCTCGCCGGAGAGCCCCAGTTCACCGGCGACAACATAATCGCGCAGGAGGTTGGGGGACATTTGCTTGGTGGCGGCCAAAAGACCGAGAGCGATGGGAAGGTCGTAGATCGGACCTTCTTTGCGGATATCTCCCGGGGCGAGGTTTATGGTGGTGCGGAAGTGGGGGAGTTTAAACTGAGAATTTCCGAGGGCTGACACCACCCTATCATCGGATTCCTTGACGGCAGCGTCGGGCAGGCCAACCAAAACAAGTTTGGGTTCACCTCTTTCCTCGGTATTGACCTCCACTTGCACGGGAACGGCATCGATGCCTTGAAGGGCCGCAGATTGGATAGTCGCCAGCATAACAACTCAAGGCAAACCGAATAGGGAAGGTTCGCCAATGCAAAAATTTAGGGGAAGGAAAATAAAACCGAACCCCATCGGAAAAGGTTAATTTATTGACATATAAAAATACAGGTAATTTACAGCTTCGCTATGGTTGAGAGGCGATGGTTTTGAGAAATGGACTCCCTGGCAGGAGAGATAATATATTGACGCAACAAATTCACAGGTAATTTGTTTGTTGCGGTGTAAAGTGAGTGGTGTGGTTTTTAGCGATAATGGAAGGTGATGGTGGTTTCCCAGGTGTCCCCGTGGAGGGTTATCATTTGCTCGGGCCAGGGTCCGTAGGGGGCGCGGGAGCGGATGGCGTCCTGAATGATGAGGGTGCCGATGGTGCCGCGGGTGGTGCTTTCCAGAATTTCCATTTCCTCAATATGGCCTTCCCGGTCGATGCGGAAACGGACCCGGACCTTGGCGCCGGATTCTCCGGTGAGGTTCATGTCCCAGGCGGTGCGGTGCCATTCGCGGATGATGGCTTCCTTCATGCGGTCAAGGTAGTGACCGAAGGCTGATTCGCGGGCTTCGACGGCGGCCCGTCCGATGTTGGGGGCTTGAGTTTGGTCTTGTCCGGTAACGAGGGGCATACCGTGCTGGACTTGGCGACGGGGACGGGGCTCAGGACGTAGGGTGCGTTGACCTTGGCCTTCGGCTTCAACTGTTTCGGCTTCGTTTTCCGGATGGTCGGCGGAGGGCATTTCACGGAAAGGGTCGCGGGCGGTGATGACGATTTCGGAGGGGATGTCGCGCAAATCTTCGCCGTCATCTTCGGGAAGGGTAATCCCTTCCCCGTCCTGATCGGCGGGGGTACGGTCGGAGTCGGGAGTTTGTGGTTCTACGGGAGTGGGAGGCGCCTTTTCCCCCGTTGTTTGGGGATCTTCGAGAACCTCATCCTCGCCGGGTTCGGCGACCGGGTTCTCGGGGAAGGGGGAGACGAAAGGGTTACCAGAGTAGGTGGCGACGCTTTGTTCGAGAGGTCCCTCCATAAAGGCGAGGTCCTCGGGGAGAGATTCATCGGGCACTTCCTCCTGGGCAGCAACTTGGTCTTTGGTGGAGAAGCGTTCGGTGGGGCCGGGATCCTGAGAGGCGACATCAGGATTCACCGGAACGAAGGTGGGTTCTTCTTCCGGTTCCGGGGCATCGGTTTCCATGGTTAGGGAAAGCGAGCGGGGAGGATTGTCTCCGGAGGGAGAGGGCAGGAGGGTGGCGATGGAATCGCGATTAAGGTATAGCGTAGAAACCCAGAGGAGGGTAGTCAGGAGGGCCAGCGCTTGAGCCGGGATCCGGATTCCCGAGGAAAGCAGGGCGGAACCCAGCGCCTGTTGCGGATGGGGGGTGGGTTGGGAAGGGCTCTGGGGAGAGGTGGCCATGAGGCGCGGAGGAGGTTTTAGCTTTCCGGGGAAGAGGGGAAAAATTTCTCCATGGCGGGTAGGGTGATTTCGCGACGGCCGGACAGATTGCGGCGAAGGTAGAGGTCTTCGGCAAATTCCTCGGCTTCTTCTTCATCCTCGGGGTCTTCCTGATCCTCACCTTCGTAGACGATCTCCGGGAGATCGTCGGGTAGATCGTCCAGATTTTGCCTAATTTCATCGGGCGAAACATCGAAGAAATGGGAAAGGCGGCGGGCTTCGGGGTGCAGTACCAGGGCGGGGTTTTTAACGCCCGTTTTCCGCAGGAGTTCAAAATGGCAGGGGTAGCATTCCTTCTCAAAGTGTTTTTGGTATTCCCGAACCCACTTGTCTGGAACCCCGTTGCGGTTGGCGAGGAAGACATAGTCGGAAAAATGGATGCAGGCTTCGAACCAGGGCCGAAGGCTTTCGTTTGCGTGCAGGAGTTGGCAATTAACCGAAGTTAGGATGCGGCCCAGGGAAAGACCCTGGGCATCGAGCAAGGTGGGGAGTTTTTCAAGCAGGTCGCGGGGGTCTTCCAAGCTGCTGCCAAGAAGAAGAACGGGGCCTTTTTCAGGAGCTGGGGAGAGATGGATTTGGTCATCCTTCCATTGCCAGGTGCCTGGGAAAACCGCCGGAAAATCTTTTTCCGGTATGGATTCGAGGGTTAGGGTTTGGTCTGTTTCCGATTCGGCCCGGTAGATATTGATGGTCTGGTTGTCGTCTTCGGATAGGGTAGGCAGGAGATCGCGAACGATTCCGTCGCGGGTGGAATCGAGCGTTCCCAGAAGTATATAAAGGTGAGTTTCATCCATACGGATAGTTTACTCGTTTTCTTGGGAAAAGGCAAAGCTTTCACATTGGGCTTGGTGGCGCATCCAGTGGTCGAGGAGAACGAGAGCGGTCATCGCCTCGACAATAGGCACCGCCCGGGGGACAACGCAGGGGTCGTGGCGCCCTTTGCCCATTAACTCTGTTTCGTGGCCGTCCTGGTCGACGGTGGCTTGGGAGCGAATGATGGTGGCGGTGGGTTTAAAGCCTACCTGGAAATACAGTTCCTCTCCGGAGCTGATACCTCCGAGGACGCCACCGGCGTGATTGGTACGGGTGCGGATCTTGCCGTCCTGGTTGTGGAAGGGGTCGTTGTGTTCGCTTCCGCGAAGCAAAGTGCCGTCGAAGCCACTGCCCACGGCAAAGCCTTTGGTAGCGGGCAGGGAGAGCATGGCTTTGGCCAGATCGGCTTCGAGCCGGTCGAAGACCGGATCGCCGAGGCCCACTGGCAGGCCTTGTACGCGACAAAGCACCAGACCGCCCACGGAGTCTCCTTCCTTGCGGACTTCAAGAATGCGTTCCTCCATTTTTTGGGCGGTTTCCGGATGGGGGCAGCGAACGGGATTGGCTTCGACTTCCTCAAGGGTTGGCAAATGGGCCAAAGGGGGCATGGAAATATCGTGGATCCGGGTGATATAGGCGCGGATTTCGATGCCGCGGGAGGCCAGGATCTTACGGGCGATGGCTGCGGCGGCGACGCGGGCGGCGGTTTCGCGGGCCGAGGATCGGCCGCCACCCTCGGGGTTGCGGTGGCCGTATTTGGTTTGGTAGGTAAAGTCGGCGTGGGAGGGGCGGAATTTTTGCCGCATCTCGTCGTAGGCCTTGGGTTGGTGGTCGCCGTTGGAAATATACAGGCTTATGGGGGTACCAGTGGTGCGTCCCTGATAGACGCCGGAGAGGATTTTGACCTGATCCTTTTCGTTGCGCTGGGTGACGATTTTGGATTGTCCGGGGCGGCGGCGATCCAGTTCTTTTTGCAAATCACTTTCTTCCAAGGGAAGATTTGGGGGGCAACCATCGACGACGGCCCCTAGGGCCGGGCCATGACTTTCACCCCAGGTGGTGATACGAAAAACTTTACCGAAAGTATTGGGCATAGGTAGAGTTTATGCGCCAAGCCCAAGTCGGCAAGTCCCTATTCAGAGTTTGCGTCCTCGTCGAGAAGATTTCGCATGCGGTCCAGTCGTTCGCGGATCTGGTCTTTCTGGGATTCGTTTTGGCTTACCTTCCGGCGGGTTTGGTTGAGAAGATCCTGAACTTTGGCCAGTTCTTCCTCGGCACGTTCCCGCGCGCTTTTCTCGGCGGAGAGAGAAGATTCCAGCTCTTCCAATTCATGCCGGGTGGCTTCTTCGATGCGTCGCAACTCATCCATCTCACCGGAATTGACGGATCCGGAGGATTTATTGTTTTCGAGTTGTTCTTCCAAGTCGGCGATGCGGCTCTGGAGTTCGATTTTCTCCTGTAGCCATTTTTGGTTGATGGCTTTGGCGTTATCGCCATCCGCGCTTTCGGCCAGACTTTTTCTTTCGTTCTTCAAGTCCTCGAGTTGTTGTTGAACCTCGGCTTCGCGGCGGTCCAGGGTGGAGGTTTTTTCCGAGAGTTTTTCCTCGCATTCCTCGAGGTAGGCTTCTCTTTGGCGAAGGAATTTTTTCTCTTCGTCGAGGGAGGCTTCACGTTTTTGCAAGTCCTTTTGGAGGGCTTCCAATTCTTTTTTCGCCTCCTTTACATTCCCGCCACTTTCTTGGTTTTCGGTGGCGGCCTTAAGTTTTGTCTCGTTGCCCCGGAGGGTATCTTTGAGGGCAGAAATTTCCTTCTTTTGTCGTTCGATTTCTTCTTTGAGGGCGGGATTTTCCGCGAGGGCTTCCTCCGTTTTCTGTTTTTCTGCCTCCAAGGCTTCCCGGAGAGTTTCTTTTTCCTGTTCGGCCCGATGAAGCTTATCGCTCATTTCGCCGAAGGCGGCGGGGCGGATGGACATGCCGGATCCGGAACCGCCGATACGAAGGCCTGCTTTTTTTCCCTGAGGGGCTTCGGTTCCGGTGGCTTCTTCAGGCTCATCTTCCGGGGGTTCTTCGTTGGTATCTTCGACGGGGGCCTCGGTTTCGACAGCTTCTTCCGAACCATCCTGAGTAAGCTCTTCGACGGGTTCCTCCGTGGAGGCTTCAGAGGAGCCTTCTTCTTCTTCGGTTGGTGAGTGAGGGTTTCGTTTTGGCAGCGTGAAAGTCTTGGCTCCTCCGGTTTTTTTTGATCCGCCGAGGCGAAACCCCTTGGAGGTTTTAGCGGAAGGGGATGTTTTTTCAGTGGGCGCGGCCTCCTCGGCGGGCGCAGCTTCTTCCGAAGAGGTATTGATTCCGAGTAAGCTGGAAATTTTGGGTATAGCCGCCTCAAAATCAACGGGTTCACTCCAAACGCCACGAACCCCAAGGCGGACAGCGCGAATATTCTCGGCCATTTTAAAGCGTTCACCGACAAAATAGACCGGTAGGCTGGGGGCCTCTTTTCTCAGAGCTTCCAGGAATTCCCGTTCCTGTTCAAAGTTCTCCCCGCGGCTGACGATAAGGAGGCCGAAGTCCCCGGAAGCCGCCATGGAGATTGCTTCTTCCGGGGAGGAAACATTTTTGACGGGGGTATTCAGGGAGGAGAGTTGTTCGGTAAACGAATTTACCAAGTCAGAGTCAGTAGAAAGAATCAGAAGGGACTTGCTCACGCACCAAGTACATCGGAAAAATAAAGGTTTGTAAACAATAACATTTGAATAGCGTTTTTTCGGTCCTCTTGGTCTTGGTTATGTAAAAGTCCTTACAAGAAACATGCTCCCAAAAAGAAAAAGAGTTGAAATTTCTTCTTTGCGTTAGGCGTGAAGATGTTCCAGATTGGTAAAAGGTTTTGCTGATTTTCCCCTCCGGCCCCAAACTTTATTTAAAAGCACGATGACTTCTCCCCAACATTGGTATCTTGAATTAAATGAATTCTGCGTTCGGGCAGTCCGCTACGAGGTGGATTCCAACCGGGCCATTGTCAAATCACTGCGGGAAGTCTCCCGGCAAAGTGAGGAGTTTGACCGCTTTCTCTTGGAAATTGCCCGTGATTTGCACCGTCACCGTTTTTACGCGCACGCCTCGGCCTTTTGTCGGGAACGATTTTTCAACCTGATGCAGGCTGAAGAAGCGGTGAAAATGGAGGATGAGGACCAGATTCGTCAGGCTTTGTTAGGGCAATATTCCTTAATTTCGCCGGAGAGTTTTATTTTTACGACCAAAGCCAGTAGCGGTGATCCCTTTGAATATGGCAGCGGGGAGGAAAACTGTTTAGCGGCAGGGATTACGGCCAATACCTTGCAGACGGAATTGGTTTTCTTTCAGGCGAAGGGTATTCCAATCCAGGAGTACATTCTAGCCACGACCTCCCAGTTGGGAGCATTGCAGTTGGCTTTGGCGCAGTCAGGGGAGGAAGGAGCGGTTTTGTATTATGAACTGGGTGAAGCGGCTTCGCACCTCTTCATTGTTTCGCAGGAAGGAGTTCATTTTGCCCGCACCCTTTCAACGGGGATAGAGGATATAGTAAGTGAGATGTCCCACCATAAAGAGGATCGTTCGCCGCAAGAAATTCTAGCTGATCTGTTGGAGGGGCGAAACGATTATTCAGATTTTATTGAATCGGCAGTGGCGGGATTGGCTCAGTCTTTCGCAGCGGTTTTGGAAGAAGCGCATGAGGCGGGGTGTCCTATCCCTGAAAAAGCATTGGGATTGGAATTGCCGGCTGGAGGAAAAGCGATAGATCAAAAGTTGCGGGAAACTCTGGGGGCCGGAGAAATTGTCTTTTCGATGGCGGAATTGGCGGAAGTGTTTGAAGTCGATCTGGGGAGTGGCAACATTCCTGAGCGGGTAACCTCATCCTGGATTGGTTTGTTAGGGCGACTGGGCATGCTGGCCTCGAATGAACAGCGCTCGGAATTTCCATGGATCAATTGCCTGTATGATGAGCAGCTTGATGTTATTCCCCCGTCGATGGAGGAAGAGGAGAAAGCCGAGGTTAAGAAGGCCAAGCCCGCTGCCGCTGCCCTGAAGATAGATCGGGCTAAATTGAAAGAAAAGATTGCCGCCCGGCGAAAATCCATTGCGCAGCGACGCGCAGGCTACCTTCCGGGGGGCAAACCGTTCCATAAAACCAAAACCGGTATTGGTGTTTTTGTTGGTGGCGGCCTGGTTCTTCTGCTGGTGGCGATTGCGGTTCTTGGGGATTGGGGGCATTCGCCGTTTGCCCCGCCGGCCCACGAGGGAGACGCCGTCCTTCTGGAGGAAGAGGAGGAAAGAGATCTGACGAGAGCTCCGCAGCCGGAAAGGTCTTTTGAGAGCCTTCCTCCTGAAGGCGATCGGGCTGGTCTGGAGGCCGACGAAGATGGTGTTTTGGGATGGCGAACCGATTTTCACAATCGGGAGGGGTTCAGTTTGGGCGAAATTGACGGCCAAAACAACTGGGCGGCCCGTGGAGAGACGGCATTGCGGGACCATTTGAGTACCGACCTGAGCCGGGTGGAGCTCATCTCCGGATCCGATACCGAAGGGGATGCGCCCTTTGTTGAAAAGTATTTTAAAATGGATGGTGAACCGGTTCTTTGGTACGAAATGAAGACCCAGTTGGTCCCGGGTCCCTTGCCTGATCCCGCCATTTTCACGGACCCGAGCAGTGTTCTTCTTCTGGCCAATCCGGAAGGTTATATTACGGGCTATGACGGATATCGGGGCGCTTGGGTGGTTTCCGAAACCAAAGTAGATCCGGTGGATGAAGCGCATCGTTTCCGGGTACTGTTAAACTATAACAGTCAGGAGTGGACCTTGCTTTTCAATGGCCGAATAGTTCCGGAGCTATCCCGTTTAGGGTTTCGTGATGAAGGGTTGGAACACCTAACCAGGTTTCGCCTATGGGGCAGTACGGAAGATGGGGATGCAGAAACGGTTCTGGAATGGATCAGAATCAGTCTTCCGGACATGAGGGGGATGACGGACTAAATGGATAGCCTCATTACCTTGCTTTTAAAACATTCTGCCCGTTGAAGGAACGAGGGTTGACCTTAATGCTCTGACAGGTTCTTTTTACTTGAGGGTCGGCTCTCCGGAGTATTCCTTATACACCTTGTAAATCTTATTTTCTGTATGCCCGTATCAATCCTCACTATCGAACTTACTGAGTTTGTCCTGCGCGTAGGAAAAGCCAAAGCAAAGGGGCGTGGGTTCCATTTTGAATCGCTGGAGGAAATTCCCCTTTCGGAGGGAGAACGAATTGAAGAGGTTCTGGCCGCTTTGCAGGAAGCGGGAGCAGAAGCGGTGGCAGTGTCGGTACAGCCGACAAATAAAATGGTTCGCTTCGTAACGCTCGATCAATTGTCGGGAATGGAAACCGAGGCCGATTTGCGTGCCTTCTTGCAAGAGGAATCGGGAATTCACGAGAAAGCAATTATGGCCGCGGTGGATGCGGAGCGCGGAAAACCTTATTCTTTTGACGGGGTGAAGGAACTCAATGCCTTGACGGCCCTTTTCCCGGAAAAGAATATTCGTAACGCGAAGGCCTTTTTAACCGAATTCGGACTTACTCCGACAGTGCTTCAACCAGCCACGCTTTTGCACTTTGGGAGCCTTCTCCAATATTTAAACTTTCAAAAGGAAAACGAGCCGGTTTTGATGCTCGAGATAGGTGAGGAATTCTCGCATGTTGCTTTTGTCTCGGTATACGGGGTTACCAACGCAGTCCCGATCTCGACGGGCTTACAGGAAATGCTGGCGGCCATCCAAAAGGAATTGTCCCTCGACAGCTTGGATACCGCACTTCAATTGTTCTCCACCGGAGGAGAAGAATTGCTTGAGATTGAACAAACGGTTTTAAAAAACTTTCTCGATGCCTTGAATCCTTTGTTCGAGCTTTTCGAAACCCAAACCGGGATCATGCCTTCCTATGTGGTTACCACCGGTCTGCCCGAGAGGTATTCCTGGTTGGAAAAAGCGATTTCCCGGGAAACCAATATAAAGCCTTTGGAATTTGATTTTCCGGGATGGCTCAAGTCGCTGGAAATCACTGCGGAAGGGACTTTCGAGGATTTATTACAAAGCCGATCATCTCTCGCTTTGTTTCATCTGCTAAGAGCTCATCGTTCAGGAAAGCCTGAATTCATGTGGCAGCTCGATTTTAATCGCTATCTGGGGGAGCAGGCTTCTGCTGAAAGCAAGGAGGCCGATCCATCTGTGGAGAGGAAGGAAAAAGAGGAACCGCCAGAGTCAGCGGAATCGCAAGCGCCGGAACCGGCAGAGTCAGCGCAACCAAAAGCGCCAACGGCTTCATCTGAAAAAGAGGGGCGGAAAGGGTCTTTGAAATTAAAGCCAGGTGGGGGGAAGAAAGAAGGAACAAAACCCTCCCTGAAAAGTGCTCCCAAGAAAACTGGTTCATCGGGATTAAGCTTGAGCGATAAAAAGCCCGCAGAAACAGAGGAAAAAGATCCACCATCTCCACCAAAAAAGGAGAGGGTGGCCTCCGTTGGTGGCGGGCAGAAGCCAAAGCCGGAAGAAAAGGGTAAAGAACGCAAAGATAGCGCACCGAAAGAAGAAGATCGGCCGTCAACTTCATCGGTTCAAGAGGAGCCAAAGAAAGAGAAACCGGAACCAGTGAAGGGGAAGCCCCGGCCAGATCCGGCGGAGCGCAAAGAGACTTTTGCTCCGCCTCCCGAGATTGCGGGGAAAAAGCAGTCATCGTCGAGCGATGCCAAAGAATCTGATACCAAAGCCAAGGAAGAGGGGAAGGATACGGATGAAAAGCCCCGTAAGCGCGGAACTTTGGTAAAGGTGCTTTTGGTGCTTCTGGTTCTAGGAGCTCTGGGGGGCGGTTATTTTTGGTGGCAAAGTGATCGTCATCTGGTCGGGCTTCCTGCTTTGTCGGCGAACCCCGAGTGGCAAGCAGTTTCGCCGGAGCGCGCAAAGACTCCGGGGTTGGCGTGGATACGCCCGGAAGAGGAATCCATTCTTCTGACGGCCTACCCAGTCGGATTGTCCGGCGAGGTGTTAGACCGTTCGTTTTTGACTTACCGTGAGTACGAGGGCAATTTTTCCATTCTGGGCAATTTTGAGGAGTTGACCGAAGGTGCGCGGGGAGGGTTGTTGGCCAGGTCCAGGGCAACTGGAGCGCCCAGCGTATTTCTTTACCGCCAAGGGAACGAAGTTATTTTACGGGCGAGAACCGATGATGGGGGAGTGGAAGAAATGGCCCGGGTGGAAGCCCAAGGGCAGAACCTCTGGTTGCGTTTGGATCGGAGAGGGTCGGGGATCGTTGGCTTTGTCTCTTTTGACGCTGAAGACTGGGAGCGTATTGGGCGGGCCTCAGTGGGGTCTGAAACGCTGAAAGCTGGATGGGCGTTGGTGCCTGATAGTGGTGAGCCCGAGTCTCTTTTTCGGGTGTCGCGTGTTCGGGCCGGGGCTTTTTAATAAATAAGAGAAGGAGTTTGTCATGAATTTAAGAATACCACGGATTATTTGTCTTTACCTCAGTCTGCTTTTTTCCGGCGGCATCGTTGGGGCGGAATCACTTACCGAGGCTACCAAGGAATTTCGCAACCAACATGGGCAGCGCTTTAAAGCCTCGGTGGTCTCAGTCGAAGATGATATGGTTACGCTGCGACGTTCGGGAGACAATCTTATCCGGACCCCGATTAGCTCCCTGCGGGAAAGTGACCAGCAGTTCGTTAATGATTGGCATCGGGCTTATCTTATAGAGAACCATCTGCGGGTAACGGTGAGCGATAGAGAAAGAAGTCAGTCAATGAATGACGATGCTTTCCGGGATGGTCAAACCATTCTCCATGGTTACCAGATTCTATTGCA
This sequence comes from Opitutales bacterium, assembly GCA_022565335.1. Classification (GTDB taxonomy): domain Bacteria; phylum Verrucomicrobiota; class Verrucomicrobiia; order Opitutales; family T3Sed10-336; genus JAIUMY01. Next base: position 19,557 of record JAIUMY010000016.1, on the reverse strand, counting down.
AAACCGAGGATCGGTACGGATTCAGGCAGTACCGATTCGGTACCGTGTTTATTATTATGTTGATCGAGGTGAAGGCGTGCGGGAGCTGTTATATGAGGAGTTTACGGACAAGATTGAAGAGGTGAACCCGCGATCCCGCTTTCTCTACAGTAGCAATTCGGTTTTGATCAGGGAGTATAGCCCAAGCGAGGGAACCCTCATGGTTGGACATGAAGGCCCTGAGGTGCGTGATGAAGTCGCGGGAATTGTTCTACATTTTGAGCCCGGAGATTTTCGGCTGGAGCGAATCATTCATCCCGAAAGTTTGGCTAATAAAATTGACTAGATGAGCCCCGGTGATGATTTTTTGTCGGGCAATGAGGCTTCGCTTCTGACGGCAGACCAGATACGTTCCTGGGTGATTTACGAGGATAATGATTTTCTGGTGTTCAATAAGCCCGGAGGGGTTGTTTGTCACCCGTCCAAAAACGGGCCCTGGTCCAGCTTGGTGGGGGGCTGTCGTGAGGTTTTTGCCTTGCCCAGAGTGCATCTGGCGCATCGTTTGGACCGGGAAACCAGTGGCCTGGTCGTTTTAGCATGTCATCGTGCTTCGGCCCGTCGAATTCAGATGGCCTTCACTGCAGGTAGGGTGCGTAAAGGGTACTTGGCCATTGTCGATGGCATCTTGGCGGAGCCCATGAAGGTAGACGGCTCCTTGGCCAAAGCCTTGGACAGTGAGGTGTATATAAAGCAATCCGTGCGGGAATCGAGGTCGGCACAAAAGGCGCTCACCCACTTTCATCCAATTTGGCAGGGGGAACTTTATTCACTGGTGTTTTGTTTTCCACAAACGGGGCGGAAGCATCAAATAAGAGCTCATGCTTCCTGGGCTGGGTATCCGATTTGTGGCGACAAAATATACGGGCCGGATGATCAATGGTATTTACGGTTTATCGAAACCGGTTGGACCCCGGAAATGGAAGAGGCTCTTCGTTTGCCACGTCAGGCTCTGCATGCAACCTTTCTCGCCTTCGAGGACGCTGAGGGGGAGACGGTTCGTTTTACGGCTCCACTCCCCGGGGATATGCGAGAGTTACTGCGGGCCGAGGGGTGTGATCTTGACGCTTCGCTCCTTCTGGAGGAAGGGAAAAAGGTCTTTGAAGGTTACTGTTCGTTCTGATTGCGATCGGTGATGTAGAGATTCACGTATTCTGCGATCAGGATAAAAATTCTTTGGAAACGGTAGGTGCGCTGGAGGGAGTCTTCATCCGAAGTTGTGGAGGAGTCTTCATCGCGGTGCTGTTGTCGCAATTCTTCAAAGCGCTTGGGGTCCGCGGTGGCTAAATTGGTGAGAAGTTCGATGGCCAGTGGGTCGGGATCCTCGAGGGTGGTGGCCACGGTATCGATGACCGCGTGCAGACTTTCCCAGAAGGCTTGGTCAAGGGGGCTCCAGGCCGTCTGGCCCCCGGTGGCGACGGCATAGAGGTCCTCTTCGATCAAGCGGAGGCGTTCCAAGCGGCTTTGCAAGCGCAGTAGTCGGTCTCCCTCGCTTTCGCCAAGGGGCTCACGGGTCATGTCGCGAAACATTTCGTGTAAATCTTTGACCTGATAAAAAAACTCCAGGTGTTGGTTCTCCAACTCTGAGCGGGTCAGTGGTAGGGAGTGCCCGCCGGATTCCGGAATAAAGGTTTCCAGAAGGGTCCAAAGTTTGGGTTCGGATTTTTCGAAATGGCCGAATCGTTTTTCCGGGGCGTTTCTTGAATTTCCAAGGTTTAGTGGATTGGGGATTCTGCCATAAATAATCAAGACCCGAAGAGCGAAACCGGCGGCTGTCAGGAGCATGGTGGCGATGAGGATATTTCGGGTGGAGAGGGCGATGAAAGGTTGTAACAGACAGATCGAATAGACCGTGCCCAAGAGGATGGACATTTCGCCGTAGCTGTCTTTTTTCAAAAGGAGGATGTCATGGTCGGCGCGGATCATATCGCGAAGGATGACCCCGAAGGAGGCCGTAATTACGCCCAGCAAGGGACCCCATAGCCAAAGAGGTTGGACAAAGTGTTCGGCGGCGACACTTACCCCGACAATGGTGGAGGCGGCGACCGCCCAGGCATCGAATATCTTAAAGAGATGATCGTAGAGTTTCAGCGCCCAACGCTCGGTGGCGGTGGGATTTTGGAAGTAGCGGTGGCGGAGGGCGTCCCAAGCTTTGAATATGGCCGTCCCGCCGCTGACCAGAGCCAGAACCACAAAAAGATAAAGAGGGGTTTCAAAGAAGTAAACCGGGACCCCCAGCAAAACATCGCGTACCAAACCGCCGCCCAGGGCTGGGGTCGCGGCAAGGATCAGGGCGCCGAAAAAGTTGTAACGCCCCTTCCGGGCTAAGAGAATACCGGAAAGGGAAAAGGCGATGACGCCCATCATGTTAAGAACAAAAAACCACCCCTGGTTGGTAATGATGGCGAGAAACGTCGGCAGCAGAAATTCGCGCTTAATATTCTGGATCTTTCCACTGTCCCGGAGCGTTTTGATGGCCTCGTCGAGGCGGTTCATTTGTTCTACGGAGAGGGATTCCCGGGAATACATCAGGAAAACCTTCGTTTCGCCGAGGTCGAGAGGGTGGCGGGTTATGGTGCTCTGCCCCGGTTGATCGCGAAGCATGAGATCGATCACCAGAGGAGCGCCGACCAGGGCCTGTATTTCTCCGGCGGCCAGAGCCTGAAGCAATTCCCGTTTATCGTTTCTTTCAAGTAGATGTTGTTGGTTTTCGGGGGCCCGAACGAAATTTTCCAAATCCGGGTCGGCAAAAATAAACCCCCGGGCGACCCCCAAAGTAATCTCATCCTCCTTGAGCCAATTGATAAAGTCTTCGATGCTCTGAAGATCATCGGGGGTGCGCTGAATGGAGTTGACGAAGAGGGTATTGTCCTCGGTTCGGTAGGGAATGGAATAGCGGGCGTAAGGGAGTCGATCAGGGTCGTAGTAGGCGCCAAAGACAATATCCTGTTGGCCTTCCTGTAAGGCTGTAAGCTGATCGCTCCATGATCGGCTTTCGATTCTTGGGCGGAAACCGGCCTCCTCGCCGATCGCTTGTAAAATCGATACATCCAGGCCGGTTGGGATGGTGAAACCACCTCGTTCCTCTTCATATTGGTAGGGGGCTCGCTCGAAGATTCCAGTATCCAGATGGGGGGAGGTTTCCTGAGCATTAAGGAGGGTCGAAAAGAGCGATCCCAGGAATAGGAAGAGGCAGGTTCGGCCGAGGCGGGCCCAAGCCTTGCCTGGGAAAGGGGCAGTTGGAGTTTTCCTAGCCAAGGTTTTTGCGAAGAATGATGGTGTTTTGGTCAGAGTCGCGGCGGTATTCCCAGTGGTCCATCAGTTCTTTGACCAAGTGGACTCCCAAACCGCCAATGGGACGGCTTTCAATCGGGCTCTCCAGATCAGGATCGGGGGCTTCGAAGGGATTGTAGGCAGGGGCTTGATCTTGGAGAAGCGCCTCTACGGAATTTTCATTTTTGCGCAGTTGCAAAAAGATTCTTCCTTCTTTGCCGGGGGGGTACCCGTGTTGAACGATATTGGTGAAGAGTTCATCGAGGGCCAGGTTTAAGGGGCCGATGACAGCGGGGGGGAGGTTTTCCCGTTGCCCGAAGTCTTCCAAGGCCTTGGCGAGGGAAGCAAGTTCGGCAAGGGAGTTCCCGAAGTCCTGTTGCATGGGAGAGAAACTACGAAGCCAGGGACGATAGGGCGCTGGCGCGATCGGGAAAAATTTGCAGGATAGAGGAGAAGCCGGAAATGGTTAGCACTTGCTTAACGCCGTCGTTGGGGGCGGCTAGCACGACTTGATGCTTTTTGCTTTTAGCCCGTTTGGCAGCCATCAGAAAAACCCTCAGGCCTGCACTGCTTAGGTATTCCAAAGCCGATAAATCAAGAATCAGGTCGGTGACTTCCTCGTTTCCCGAGAGCTCGGTCAAATGCTTATCGGCCTGTTCGCTGGTATTTCCGTCGAGTCGGCCCTCCAGAGCGCAGATCCAAATGCCGTTTTCTTTTTGATCTTCAATACTAAGCATGTCTAAGTAGGTGACATGTATAAGCGATTTTGCCAAGCTCATTCTACGTTTCGGTGGTTCTGGCCGATGGTAGTATGGTGGTGCATGGGCTTCGGCACACTCTCCGCGGATACTGAATCGGACTCTGTCCAGCCCATTCGGTTTTTACCCCATTGGATACCGCAGGCGCAGTTTGCGGGGTTTTACATGGCGGCGGAGGCTGGTTATTTTGAGGAGGAGGGTTTGTTGGTCGAAGTTTTACAAGGTGGGCCCGAGCGCAATCCCATGGATTGGCTGCGGGAAAATCGGGTGGAATTCGCCTCGCTGTTTTTGAGTCAGGGAATTTCTCTGCGTGGGGAAGGGGTGCCCATTGTCAATGTCGCGCAGCTTTTGCCTGAGTCGTCTCTTCTTTTAGTGGCTCGGGCGGATAGTGGGATTCGCGAAGCCCGGGATTTGGATGGACGAAAGGTTGCCGTTTGGCCGGCTTTTGCAGCTCAACCCCAAGCCCTTTTTGAGCGACTTGAAATCAATCCAATAGTCGTCGAGCAGGGGGCCAGTCTTGGCGTTTTCCTTTGGGGAGGTGTGGAAGCGATTTGTGCGATGCGGTACAACGAGTTTCAGCAGTTGTATTTATCCGGTTTGGAAGAGGAGGAATTGGTGATTCTTTCGCTGGAGGACTACAATGTGGGTTTCCCGGAAGATGGAATTTATGTGCAGGAGAGTTTCCGGGAGGCTCATCCCGAAAAGGTTCGGGCTTTCGTTAGAGCGGTTCGGCAGGGTTGGGAAAGTGCTTTTGCGGATCCGGAAAAAGCGGTGGACTTGGTCATGGCGGAATCAGATCGAGCAGGTTTGATCACCAGTCGCGCATTGCAGCACAGGATGCTGAATGCTTTGGGCGAGGTTTATCTGGACGATCAGGGAGGCTTGGTTGAGAGTGCTCTCACGCCCCGGGATTTTCTTTTTGTCCGGGAAGCGATACAGGAATTTGATGGGATTGAGGAGACCATTCGTTATGAAGACTTCTATCGGCCCTAAGCGAACGTTGGCGTTCAAGTTGTCCTTGATTGTTTTGGCCAGTACGCTGGCGATTTTTCTGTTGGCCTTCGGCATGACCTATTACACCGTGCGCGGAATTATGGTGGAGAATGCCGAACGGGAAGCGGGTGAGTTGGCGCAAAGCACCTCCTATCGGATTTTTTCCACCTTAAATGCCGTTATGGCGGCGGCGGACCCGGCGGTGGCTGCGATAGAGGAAGGTTGGCTGGAGCCCTCCGAGAGTTTTCCGGTTTTGCGGGAGTTGGTTTCCCGCTCCCCGCATATTTCCGGGGCGGCTTATGCGTTCGAGCCCTTCTCCGTCGATCCCGAACAGGAATTCTATGCGCCCTTCGTTTTCGCTAAAAATGGAGAGTTGCAAGAGACCTTTCTGGGTGGGGAGGATTTTCGTTATTTCGTCCGCGACTGGTATCAGGTGCCCCGGGAAAGTGGGCGTTCTTTTTGGACCGATCCCTTCATGGCCGAGGGTGGAGCGGATGAGATGATTGCCTCCTTTGCCCACCCCTTGTACGCCGATCCTGAGGACCCCGGGTCCTTTGTCGGAGTGTTGGCTTTGGATGTTTCCATGGACGGTTTGCTGGAGATGGTTTCAGAGGTTTCCATCTACGATACCGGGTTTGCCTTTTTGGTCAGTTCCAGCGGAAATTTTGTCACTTATCCGGAAGACGATTTTGTCCGGAGAGAGAGCTTTTTCACTTTAGCGGAAACCTGGCAAATTCCTGAGCTTCGGGAGATTGGTCGGGCGATGCAGCGGGGCCATGGGTTTGTCAGGTTGCCCGAAAAACTCATCGGAGAGCCAGCCCGTTTGGCCTTCACTCCTTTGCCGGGAGCAGACTGGACTCTGGCCATTGTGGTTCCGGAAAGTGAATTATTTGGCGATATCGTGGCCTTGATGCGGTTGGTTCTTTTCATTGCCACCATCGGCTTTGGTATTTTGCTGGTGGTAATCATTGGGGTTACCCGGTCCATCACCTTACCGCTCAAGAAATTGGTGGCCAAGACGGCCGAAATCGCCAAGGGCAATCTGGACGAGGCTTTGCCGCCCCATCGTTCGGATGATGAGGTCGGTGTTCTGGCCCGGTCTTTTGACGAAATGCGGGTCTCCCTGAAAGACTATATCAACAATTTGACGGAGACCACCAAGGCCAAGGAGCGAATTGAAAGTGAGTTGCTCATTGCACGGAAAATCCAAATGAGCTTTTTGCCGAAAAAGTACACTCTTCCGCAAAAAGTGCAGGATTTGGTGTCTCTGCAAGCGGATTTGATATCGGCCAAGCATGTGGGGGGAGATTTGTATGATTATTTCGTGCAGGATGACCGTTACCTTCACTTTGCCGTTGGTGACGTGTCCGACAAGGGGGTTCCGGCGGCGCTGTTTATGGCGGTTACCAAGACTCTCTACAAGGGGGTCGCCGAACACAGTGCGGACCCAGGGGAGATTCTTGCCAAGGTTAACGACGAACTCTGCCTCAATAACGAGAACGGCATGTTTGTCACCTATGTTTGTGGGCGCTTGGATCTCACCACGGGGGAATTGCTGCTAGCCAATGCCGGGCACAATTTGCCGTTGATTCTTCGTCGGGGGCGTTCGGCGGATTGGGTGGATCTGGAGCCAGGCCTGGTGCTTGGGGCGATGGAGGATTTTGTCTTTCCGGTGCGCAAGTTGACTCTCCACCCGGGGGATCGCTTGATTCTTTACACCGATGGCGTGGTGGAAGCGGAAAACTCCGATGGCCAGCTTTTCGGCGATGAGAAACTTCGCCGGTTAGCCGGGACGCATCGCGACAAACCGGTTTCGACGATGGTGGATACCTTCTTCAGCGAGGTGAAAGACTATGCTAACGGGGCCGAGCAGTCGGATGACATCACGGTTTTGGTGTTGGAATATTTGCGACAGTAAAGTAGTGCGCTGAAATGGCAGTGGGGAATTTTCCTCAAAATTTACGCATGGCATTGAGGGCCACATTGCGGAAAAGGCCAATCAGCAGGGTTTGCGCAAAATTGTTGGAACGTTTTTTGGGGTATCGCACCGCCCAGGAGCGCTGGAGGGGGCGTGAACCAACAGGAAGGCTTACCAAACTACCGGTTTCAATTTCGGTACGGGCAATCCACGAGGGAAAAATACCTATACCAAGGTCCAGCCGAACCAATTGCTTGATAACCTCCTCGTTACTGATTTCGATAAAAGGGTGAATCGCTATTCGTTCAGAGAGAAAGTACTCGTCGATTAACTTTTTGGTGACGGAGCTGGATTCGGTAAGAATGAAGCGTTGTGATCCGATGGTTTTGCGATCCACGCGACGTTTTTCCGCCCAGGGATGCAGGGGGTGTAGCAGAAAGGTGAGGGTGTCCCGGAGAATAATTTCCTGATCCAAAGTCGTTTCCGGCTCATCTTCGATAGGGCCAAAGGCCAAATCGATGCTTTCTTCCAAAAGTCCACTTTGCAAACGTTTGGCCGAGCCGGTTACAATACTGATGCTATAGTCAGGGAAACTTTCCTTAAACTCCCGCAAAACCGCGGGGAGGATATATTGGCAGGCACTGGGGCTCGCCCCGATGCGCAGTCGTCCCGTTCGCCAGTCGGTGCTTTGTTGAAGGCGGAAGCGGGCATTGTCCAAGCATTGCAGGATGTGATGGCAGTCTTCGAGAAGGGTTTTCCCTGCCTCGGTCAATTTCATACTTCTGCTGGTTCGTTGAAAGAGGCTGACTCCCACGTCCTCTTCCAGTTTTCGAAGAGCATGGCTCAACGCAGAGGGTGTGAGGAAAAGCTCCTCTGAGGCCCGGCGCAGATTGCAGGTTTTGGCAATGACCGCAAACGCTTGCAATAATTTGGAATCCAGTATGGGAGACATGCCGGGAGAGTATCAGGATCGATGCCAGTTTTTCGCATTGATGAAATTTATTCACCAATGGGGCAAAATAGTTTCATGCTGTTTATTTATACAAATGCCGATTTTGGTCTTTAGGTTGCTAAAGAGTTGGCATGGTCAAAAAAGATACAACCGGGGCTAGCTCCCACACAAAGAAGCGGATTAGCCGGGGACGTCCCCTGCGCATTGGATATGTTCCATTGACCGATTGTGCTCCGTTGTTGGTGGCTAAGGAAATGAACTTTTTTGATCGGCACGATCTTTTGGTAGAGCTTTCCCCGGAACCGGGTTGGGCTACGGTACGGGAAAAAATGGTGCACGGAGAGTTGGATGCCGCGCATGCCCCGGCCAGTATGGTATTTGAGATGTCTCATGGGTGGGGGTGTTTGCCGACAGCGGTGCAAACGGCCTTGGTAACGGCTCACCATGGCAATGCGATAGCCCTTTCGCGGGGCCTTTGGGAAGAGGGGGTGCGGGATGTTCACTCCTTGCGTGAATTGGTGCTCGCGGAGAAGGGCAAGCGCCGGTTCACCTTTGCCGGGGTTCTCCAGTTTTCCTCGCAAAATTATCTTCTGCGGAAATGGCTGCGCTCCGGCGGCCTGGTTCCGGACCGCGATGTCGATATGGCCATTGTGCCCCCGCCGTTGGTTTTTCGTTGTCTGCAAAAAGGGCATTTGGATGGCTATTGTGTGGCCGAACCTTTTACGTCTATTGGCATATTCAAAAAGGTGGCCTGGGCGGTTGAGTTGTCTTCCCGTTTGGATCCTTTCCATCCGGAAAAAGTTTTCCTGGTGCGGGAATCCTTTGCCCGGGAGCGTGAAGAGGAGCATTTGGCCCTGGTGGCCGCACTAATCGAAGCTTGTCGTTGGTGCGATGATCCGATGAACCGGGGCGAGCTCATTCCTCTCCTGGCTAATTCGCAAAACCTGGCCTTGGATGAATCGGTCGTCGCCAATGCTCTGGGGGACGACTTTGACCTGGGGCAGGGCCGCCGATTGCCGGAACCGCAGACTATTTTCTACGGCGGCCCCGACCAAGGCCGCCCCCGCCTCAACAAGGCCCGTTGGGTCCTGGACCAAATTTTAATCAATCGCTTCGTTCCGGAATCTTTCAATGAACTGGATTCTGCCTTGGCGAAGTATTTCCGTGAAGACTTTTTTGAGCGAGCGCTGGGCTTGGTTTCCGGGTCCAATGAGCTCAATAAACCGGAGGGGAGGGCAAACTCCTCTGCCATGCCTGCAAAGGCTTCCCGATAAACCAATAAACAACCACACCACTAACCTATTCAAAATATGAACATCAATCCGATCAAAGATCCTTTCGACCCTCGCGTCGATGTCTGGAATGAATGCGGAGAGCGTTCGGCTGATCCCGAGGCGTCCTCCTCCGAATCCCTCTCGCCCGACGATGAGCGCTTCTTGAAAAAACGGGAATTACAAAACAGTGAGGACGAACACGGTATCCGCGCGTTGGAAAGCAGCGTCATGCAAGGGCTTTTCAAAACGGACCTTACCCGGCGGCGCTTTCTGAAACGCGTGGGGGCTGCCGCAGCCTTCGCCATGGTCGGCCAGTTTTTCCCCATCCACTCGCTCAAGGCGATGGCCGACGATGCCAAGAAAAATCTGGAAAAGAAAAAACTTACCATCGGTTTTGTCCCTATCACTTGTGCCACGCCCATTATTGCGGGCCATGGCCTGGGCTTTTACCAGAAATACGGCCTTGATGTGGACATCGTCAAAACGGCAGGTTGGGCGGTTTCCCGGGACAATTGCTTGAACGGCCAATATGACGGGTCCCACCTTCTTTTCCCAATGCCTCCAGCCATGTCTTTAGGTTTGGGCAGCACTCGTCAGCCTTGGCGCGTGGTTTCCAACGTAAACACCAACGGGCAGGCTATTGTGTTGGCGAACAAACATAAGGATAAACGCGATGCCAGGAAGTGGAAGGGTTTCCGCTTTGCCGTGCCTTTTGAGTATTCGATGCACAACTTCCTTCTCCGGATGGTCGTGGCTGAGGCTGGGTTGGATCCCGATCAGGACATCCAAATCCGCGTCGTTCCGCCACCGGAAATGGTCGCCAACCTGCGGGCCGGGAACGTCGATGGATACCTCGCTCCCGACCCCTTCTGCCAGCGGGCAGTGTACGACGGGGTGGGCTTTATTCACAAATTGACGATGGAGCTATGGGATCAGCATCCCTGCTGCGTCTTCAGTGTCAGTGAGCGCTTCATTCAGGAAAACCCGAATACCTTTACCGTTCTGAGCATGGCCATTCTGGAAGCCACGGCAGTTGCCCAACAGCGGGAGAACCGGGCGCATTTTGCCGACGTCATGGCTCCGCGAGCCTACCTGAACCAACCGCCGGAAGTTCTCCGTCAAATTCTAACGGGTATTTTCCCCGATGGCCTGGGCGGTATTCGCCGGGTTCCTGAACGGATCTCTTTCATGCCATTCCCGACGCAGTCGATGGGGATCTGGGTACTCACCCAAATGAAACGCTGGGGCTACCTGAAAGAAGATATCAATTATCAGGACATCGCCAAGGAATTGATCATCAGCTCCACCACTGAGGAAATGATGCGCAACCTGGAGAAGAGCAATGATGAGGTGACCTTCACCGACATTCCGGATCAACCCTACCCAGTCTACAACATTATGGGCCGGGAATTCGATCCGCAGGCGGCCGAGGAATACCTCGCTGGCTTCGAAATCATCCGCTAACCAAAAACAACTCTCCCCGCGAGCCTGTTAAATACGGCTCGCGGGGTTTTGATCCCATAAGAATCTATGAAACCATCTTTGGAAACTTTACGTTCGGCTCTTTTGGCCGCGGTCTTTTTCGGCATTTTTATCTTCGCCTGGTATGTCTTAACCGTTCCCCGCGGAGGGGAACGGATGATGTTTGAGATAAGCGAGGACGAAGCGGCTGAATTGGATGAATTGGGCATGTCCGAAGAGGATCGGCTGTATTATCTCGAATCGGGTCTGGATTTCGAACAGATCCAGCAATTAGCCGAAATGCAGTTTACCCGTGAGGAAATTGAAATGGTGGGGGGCATTGAGGCTTTTGGGTTTCAAAGGCAGGAAAACGGCGAAGCGGAGGTGCAATCCCACTTCCCCACTCCGGGGCAGGTTTTCTCGGTCGGTTGGGAGATGATTAGCGATCCTTTCTACGATAACGGTCCGAATGACAAGGGGATCGGTTTGCAGTTGGCCTACAGCCTTCGCCGGGTGGCCTTGGGTTTTGGTCTGGCGGTTCTGGTAGCGATACCCTTGGGGTTCGTTATGGGTATGTCCCGTTTATTCAGCGGTGCCCTTATGCCCTTTGTGCAAATCCTCAAACCTATTTCGCCTCTGGCTTGGATGCCTCTGGCTCTCTACACCATCAAGGATGCCGAGCAGTCTTCGGTTTTCGTCATTTTTATTTGTTCCATTTGGCCGCTGTTGATCAACACCATGTTCGGGGTGGCTACCGTTCGAAAAGACTGGTTGGCCATTGGTCGCACCTTGGAACTGGGACGGTTGCAAATGGCCGGACAAATCATTCTTCCCGCCGCCGCCCCCACGATCTTTACCGGCATGAAGATTTCCATCGGTATCTCCTGGTTGGTCATTGTCGCCGCCGAAATGCTCATCGGCGGAACCGGCATGGGGTACTTTGTGTGGAATGAATGGAATGGCCTGAATATCGACACCATGATCGTCGCCATCTTCGTCATTGGGGTAGTCGGTTATATACTCGATTGGATTATCGGGGTTGGGCAAAAGGCGGTTCGCTACGTCGATTGATCCATCGGGAGATGCTTGTAACAGAAAAAAGAATACTAAACTATATACTATGAAAACGGATAAATTTGTTTTAGTCGAAAACCTCTCGAAATGCTTCCCGCAACCGAAAAATCAGGAATTGGTGGTATTCGACAAGGTGAGCTTTGGCATCCAAAAAGGTGAATTCATTTGCTGCATCGGCCATAGCGGGTGCGGCAAATCCACCATCATGAACGTTTTGGCCGGTTTGGAAAAACCGTCCTCCGGAGCGGCTATCCTCGATGGCCGGGAAATCGCCGGGCCAGGCTTGGAAAAGGCGGTGGTTTTTCAAAACCACAGTCTCCTGCCCTGGAAAACCGTTTTGAAAAACGTCATGTTCGCGGTGGGGGCCCGCCATCCCGACTGGTCCCGGGGGCAAATCCGTGAGCATAGCCAAAAATACCTTGATTTGGTGGGACTGAGTCATGCCAGTGATCAAAAACCGCACCAACTCTCCGGCGGTATGAAACAACGCGTGGGGATTGCCCGGGCCTTTGCCCTGGAAAGTCCGCTTCTCTTAATGGACGAGCCTTTTGGAGCCTTGGACGCTCTCACCCGCGGAACCATCCAGGAGGAGTTGCTGAAAATCTGGGGACAAACCAAACAAACGGTCTTCATGATCACCCACGACGTGGATGAAGCGATCCTATTGTCTGACCGAATCTTTCTCATGACCAATGGTCCCCGTGCCCGGGTGGCGGAAGCGGTGGAAGTATCCATCCCCCGCCCGCGCAAGCGTGCGGAAATTGTTCATCATCCCGACTACTACACCATTCGAAATCATTTGGTGGACTTTCTCGTGAGCCGGTCCAAGGAACTCTCCGGCAGTCGGGCCGGGGAAGTCACCGTAGAAGACCTTCCCTCTGATACCCCGGTTTTTCCACCCAACGTCGATCCGGTCAAATTAGCCCGTAAAGTTTCCTGAGCATTTAACCCTAATCCATAACCAAAAAAACAAACAAAAAATGACCAAAGAAGAAATGATTCATCACATCCTTGAAGCGAAGAAAGCCAAAAAGGCTTCCTGGGCGGACCTCGCCAAGGCATCGGGGCTGTCCGAAGTGTTCACGACCTCCTCCTGTTTGGGGGAAAATTCCCTTGATGCGGAAGCCGCCGGCAAGGTCGCCACGTTTCTCGATCTCGGAGAGGATATCGCTGAAGCTCTGACGGAATATCCGATGAAAGGGGAAAAAGCGCCTACCGTGGCCAAAGATCCGACGATCTATCGCTTTCAGGAGATCATTTATGTCTATGGGGAAACCCTCAAAGAGCTCATCGATGAAAAATTCGGCCCCGGCATTATGAGCGCGATTGACTTCACGATGGATGTCAACCGCATCGAAGATCCCAAGGGCGATCGGGTCAAAATTGTGATGAACGGCAAATTCCTCGGTTACAAAAAGTGGTAACCATCCTTCGATTCCGGGTCTGCGGAGTGCCGCAGGCCCAATTTTAACCAACACCAACTATGAAAATGAAAACACCTGTTTTTCCGAAGTGGCTTTGGGCCCTTCCTTTCTTGAGCCTATGGGTTCTATTGTCGTCGGCTTCGGAAACGAAAGCGGACCCTCTTGAAGAGTCTCTAACAACTCTGCGGGAATCAGTGAATGAGGCCATTCCGGGGAGTGTTTATCTCCGGAGCCGAACCCGTTACGAGACTTTTGCTCCGGATGCTGCGCCTTCCCGGCATGGGGTCTCCCAGCGCTGGCACTACGGGTATATAACGCCGGACTGGGAAGGACTTACCTTCTCGGTCGAAGGGGAAACCCTTTATCCGCTTGGCTCCTCCAGAGACGAATTGCATCCTCTTGATGATGCGGCGGTGGGAACACGATTGAACCAGCTCTGGGTGAACTACACTGACGAAGATCTATTAGCGGCCAAACTGGGCCGTCAGGTTTTTGTTCTCGGAAATCAGCGTTTTATTGGACACGTTGGGTGGCGCCAAAGCAATCAGGTGTACGATGCGTTGACCTCTTCGGTTGATCTTTCCGAGGAAGCTTCACTGACCGCCTTTTATCTTCACCGGGTTGTACGGGTGAATGGGGACCGGGAAGATTTGACTGGGTTTGGACTTAACTTCGACTATACGTTTTCGCCGGAAATTTCCCTGGAAGCGTTTGCCTTTCGTCTGGATTTTGATGATCTCGCCAATTTTTCCAACGATACCATTGGGCTACGATTGTCCGGAGCGGTTCCGATCAATGACTGGACCATTCGCTATGCCGCCAGCTACGCCTACCAGACCGACAATTCCGGTAATCCAACCGGGGTTGATTTCAGTTTGAATTATTTCACTGGAGAAGTATCGGCGCAGTATGACGCTCTATCCTTCGGCGGAAAGTTGGAGATTCTGGAAGGAGACGGACAACAGGGTTTCCGTACCCCGCTGGCGACCGTGCATGCCTTCAATGGTTTTGCCGACGTTTTTCTTCCGGTGGCTGGGTTCCCCAATGGTTTGGAGGACTATTCCGTTTTCGCCGGATATCAGATCCCTATCGGGAACGGGTTGAATACCAGAGTGGCGTACCACTACTTCCAGACCGAAAACAACCGCACCAAGCTCGGAGAGGAAATTAACCTGGTAGCCGCCTACCGGTTCAATGAATTTCTCAGCACGAACTTCAAGTATGGTTATTTTAACTCTGCGGGAGCGGCGATATTTGCACCAGCCAGTCAGGACAAGGAAATGCTGGTGGTGGACGTGAATTTCACCTTTTAGGCCTAAGTCGTTTGGGACGTTCGTTGGACCCCTTCCCGCCAGGCGCGGGAAGGGGTTTTTTCAAATAAGATACACGATAAAAGAGAAAGCCATCAAGCTCGGTTGAAAGGCGACCGCCCACCGTGAAAAATAATAGGGAAATCGCCCTTGATTAAAAAAGATTGCCTGGGGGAACTTATTTTGGCACTTTCCCTCTTCTATTCTGACTCCTTTACTATGCTTTCCCATTATCCCTCTATATTCTTCGGAATCTCCTTTTGCGTAGTGAGTGCCGTTTCTCTTTTTGGAGGTCCTGCCGCTAATGCGGTGTTGGCCACCCCCGAACGCTTGCTGCGGATTAACCAGGGTTTGATGGAGGAACACCCGCATTTTACCCAAGCCTATGAGTTAATGGTATCCGAATTGTCGGGGCAAGGGGATCCTCAATGGAGGGTGGAAGGCTCGAACTGGAGTTATGAACGCTCCTATAAAGCCCAGAAAGAAGCCTTTCTCTATGCGTTGACGGGTGAGGCCTACTGGGCTGAGCGGGCCTATCGGACTCTGCAATCGATCTATGCGGACCCCGACCCCGATGGGCGCTTTGCCGAACGGGGCAACAGTGGTCTCTCCCGGGCCACGGTGGGGTTGGGCTTTGCCTTGGCCTACAATTGGTGTCGGGACGCTTGGGATGAGGAGCAGCAAGCCTTTGTCCATGAGGTTTTGCAAAAGTCCCTGGCAATGTGGGAAGAGTACAATCATCACAACTTTGGTGCCTATCGCAAATCCAACTGGGTGGCCGTTTGCCGGGGTGCGGAATTGATGCAAATCCTTGCCTTAGGCGAGGAAAAGGTGCGGGCCGAGCGTTACGAATTTCTGGTGGGGGAACTCTTTAAACATGCCCGCAATGGTTATGATCAAATCGGAGCCTCGCAGGAAGGGATTGGCTATACCAGTTATGGGGCCATATTTTTACTTCCGGCCGCCATTGCGGCCGCAGATCGTGGGGATCCCAGGTTGTTTGAATTTTTACAGGAGGAGCGGCATTGGCACCAGAAGTTGATGTATTCCGGCTCCTTTGCCCAGATTGCTGGCGAAGACGAAACGATCCTTGCCGGGGGCAGAGCTTTTCTCCATTCAGGGGTTGGCGGTCCCAACACCAATGACCAGGGATTTGCCAGTGTCGTTTTGGGCACTACCCCCAAGGCGAAACTCCCTCCCTTCCTTTGGTGGTATGACCGCCATATGGGGTATCGCTCGACGGAATTTGGATTCCCCCCGGAGGCCCTGTTTGAACCTCAACGACAGGGACGAATATGGG
The DNA here is from genome assembly GCA_022565335.1 of Opitutales bacterium. Classification (GTDB taxonomy): domain Bacteria; phylum Verrucomicrobiota; class Verrucomicrobiia; order Opitutales; family T3Sed10-336; genus JAIUMY01. The sequence continues at coordinate 3,784 of JAIUMY010000016.1, read as the reverse complement.
CTCTTTTGTTTTATCCTTGGGAGAGTGCCCGCCAGTCTCCGGAAATCCTTTCCACGCGTTTGGTTTACGGGGAGCAGGGGAGGCATTATTTCCGAAACCGCTGGCAGGATTCCAACGATATTCTCATCGCCTTTCATCAGCATTTGCACTGGTTGCCCCGGGCTTGGTTTCAACCGGAAGTGGGGGCCCTGAGCCTATTTGCCTACGATACCCTTTTTCTCTCCGGACCCCGCACCCGGCGTGAACCGGGAAAATACAACCGATTATTGGTCAATGGGAGTCGTGGCTCAGGGTCTCAGCCCGGTAACTCCCTGTATCGGGACTTATGGGAGGAGGAAGGCTACTATGCGGTGGCCGTGGAGGCGGCCGATAGTTTTGCGGAAGAAGAAGGGGTCGTACTTTACGAACGCCATTTGTTGGTTGGGTTGGGGAATCCGCAGGAAAACGATGCCGTGATTGTTACCCTTGATCGGGTGGAAACAAAAGAGGAAGGCATTTTTACCTGGAACGCCTACACCGGCCTGGAGGAACGCTTGGGAGGTTGGAGTTTAAACAGCGAGATGCGCGGGAAGGGGGAGTGGTCCTCTTTTATCCTGCAGGGCACTGAATCCGGCGGCCTTCTGCAGGGAACCGTTCTGGCTCCCGGGGATGTTCTTTGGACTCAGGAAGAAAACCGCTGGGTGGCGGAGAGTCGGGGACAGAAGGCTGATATTCTGGTCGCTTTGGCCCTGCATCCGGAAACCCCTCCGGAGATAGAGAAATTGGGCTCCAGCGATGAATATGTCGACTATCGAATCGGGGCCTTCACCTTTCGCTGGGACCGGGCAAATAACCGGCTTCAACCCCTGTTATTCGAAAGCACCGAATCCCCACGGGGTAGAAGAGCCCAATTGCGGAGCCGGCGGTGAGGGGTGTCGTCAACCACCCGTCAGTCAATCGTAGGCCAGCGCTTAGCTTCTCCAACCCTGCTTAGAAAATTTCCAAAGCCTTGGCGCTTTCCATGATGACCCAGGCGAAAGCCAGGGAAAGCACGAAAATTGTAGCCATGGCCATGGCCCGCCGACGGCGAATCCTTTTCTCAAAACGATTTTCCGTCCGACGACGAAAGCCCCGGTCGGAGAGAAAGGAAGCCAACAATAAGCCAGGCAGACCGTTCCTCCTTCGGCTGCGGGGATTGCTTCGAGGATCCACCCCCAAACGCAGCCTGCGGCGGCGGTCATAGAAGGAATCTTTGCGAAACAAGCGGATCATTATTTTATTGTGACAGAGAAGAATCTAATTCACAACACTTATTTGCCTATTTCGGTAATATTCTGAACGTAAAACCATGCATACCTTTTCCTATCACGATACTCATCTCTACTGTGAAAGCACCTCTCTGGCCAAGCTGGCGGAAGACGTGGGAACCCCTTGCTACGTGTACAGCGAGGATACCATCCGGCGTAACTTTCAGCAATTGACGGAAGCCCTTTCGGGCTTGGATCACCGCATTTGCTACGCCATGAAAGCCAACTCCAACCTCGCCATCCTGCGCCTCATGCACAACTTGGGCGGAGCCTTCGATTTGGTTAGCGGCGGGGAAATCGAGCGGGTACTGGCCGCCGGAGGAAGTATTGAAAAAAGCGTCTTCGCTGGCGTCGGGAAGACCGACAGTGAGATTAGTTTGGCTTTGGAACATGGAATTTACAGCTTTCACGTCGAGAGCGAACCGGAGTTGGAGCGAATCAACCGAATCGCCGGAGAACGTGGGGTCAAAGCCCCCGTGGCCCTGCGAATCAACCCTGATGTCGATGCCCAGACCCATGCCAAAATTACCACCGGCAAGAGCGATAACAAATTCGGCATCCCTTATGACCACGCTCTCGATGCCTATGCCTACGCCCGCGATTTGCCCAACCTCAAAATCATCGGGGTGCAGATGCATATCGGCTCGCAGATCACCAAGATCGATCCCTTCGTGGCCGCCGTTAAACGTATGCGTCCCATGGTGCAGAAACTCAAGGAAAAGCACGCTCTGGAATATTTCAGTATCGGTGGAGGGATCGGGATTATTTACGATCCGGCTCTCGAAAGCGGTGCCGCCTCCTGGTGGGAAGACGAAGGAGCCGACCTCCTCACCCCCCGGCGGTATGGGGAGGCTTTGGTGCCTTTGCTCAAAGATCTGGGACTGGCCATTTTCATCGAACCCGGACGCTTTATGACCGGTAATGCGGGGGCTCTGCTGACCCGTGTGGAATACGTCAAAACCGGCAAAGCGAAAAAGTTTGTCATCGTCGATGCTGCGATGAATGACTTGGCGCGGCCTTCCATGTACGATGCCTACCACCAGATCGTACCGGTGGAGAATACTCCGGAGGAAGATAACGGTCCGTCATCCATCACCGCCGATGGCGTGGGACCGGTCTGCGAGAGCGGCGATTGCTTTGCCAAGGCCCGCGAGATGAAGCCCGTAAAAGAAGGGGACTTGCTGGCTATCCTAAGTGCTGGTGCGTATGGCTTCGTCATGGCTGGCCGCTACAACACGCGCGCCCTGCCCGCAGAGGTGCTGGTGAGCGGAAAGAATTTTTCCGTAATCAATAACCGCGAGACCTTTGCCCAGATCATAGCCAACGAAAACATCCCCGAATATCTCCGCTCGTCGTGAAAAAAACGGTCCAAACCTTGCGGTCCGCCAAAGGCCAAACGCCTTTGGTGGCTTTGACCGCCTATGATTTTATCACCGCCCGCCTGGCCGACCAGGCCGGGGTTGATTTGCTGTTGGTCGGAGATTCCCTGGGTACCACGGTGTTGGGGTATCCCAATACGGTAAAGGTGACCCTCGATATGATGATTCACCATACCGCTGCCGTGGCCCGGGCCCAACCGAAGGCCTTGGTGGTGACCGATCTCCCCTTTGGCTGGGCGACCCGTCCCTGGGGGGAGCTCCTTGCCGGGGCCACACGTTGCTTGCAGGAAGGGGGAAGCGAGGCGGTGAAAATCGAAGGCGGCAAGGAAATTGCCGGCTCGGTGGAGAAGTTGGTTCAATCCGGCATCCCCGTGCTCGGCCATATTGGTTTGTTGCCCCAGCAAGTTCACCGTTACGGCGGTTACCGAAAGTTCGGGAAGACAGGGAGCGAAAAAGAAAGCCTTTTGCGCGATGCCTTGGCCTTGGAAGAGGCCGGAGCCTTTGCCTTGGTGCTGGAAATGGTCGATGCCAAAACCACCGCCTTGATTACCCAAGAGACCAAAATTCCGGTCATCGGGATCGGTAGCGGTAAGGACTGCGATGGCCAGATCCTCGTCAGTTCCGACATTCTCGGCCTAACCCCGGGGCCCATCCCCAAATTCGCCAAACGCTACGACGACTTGGCCGCCCGCTACCAACAAGCTTTTTCCGCCTACGCCAACGACGTCCGGTCCGGAAAAGAGTAAAACAAATTCCCCAGTCTTTTCTTCTCTGCGGTCTTTGTTCCCTCCTGTTCAAAAAACACTGGTAGGGGATGGATAAAATGGAAAAGCCATTATAAACAGGAGTTCCAGGACCTAGGAAGTGAAATTTCCTGCCGTCCCCCTTGCGGACTCCCTTATCCTGTTGGGGTTTTTACCCGGAGCTAAAATATCTCCTCAAGACTGGAAGCTTCGAGAATGGCATCGCCCCATTTTTCCAGATCCAGAGCCTGGGCGCCGGCGAGTTTTTCCCGCGCCCATTCCGGCAACGGGCCAAATTTACGGGTCAATTGTCGCTCCAGGAGAAGTCTTTCCCCGAGAAGTTGGCCTTCCTGGCGGCCTTCCTGACGACCCTCTT
>JAIUMY010000015.1 GCA_022565335.1 Opitutales bacterium | reverse complement strand
GCTTCGCGCAGAGGCACAAGGCCTCCGCTTGAGGTGAAAAGGCTTCGCGCAGAGGCACAAGGCTCCCGCTTGGGCCAAAAAAAAGCGAACGGGGGCCTTGTGCCCCTGAGCGCAAGGCTTCGGAGGCCGCGGAACCACCTTGGTTTCACGCAAGTGATTTTTCGGTGAAATTTTCGCAAAGTGGGGGTATAGTGAAAAGATGAATAGTGAACGTCCTATTCGGGGAAAGCGTTTGTTTGTTGCGGTTCCGGTGCCGGAGTATGTCAAGGAGGCTTTGTCGGGTCTGCAGGAAAGGCGGCGCAAGGGATTCCATTGGGTGGCTCCGGAGCGGTTTCACCTGACATTACGGTTTATCGGAGATTTGCCGGGGCAACTGCAGGAAGATATTGAAAAAGTCCTCGCGGAGGTTCGGGTGGCCCCATTCATTTTGCCCCTGGAGGGGGTTGGGCGGTTTCCGCCGAAGGGGCCACCGCATGCGGTCTGGGCGGGGGTTGGTGGTGGCCACCCTTTGCTGTTTCAGCTGAAGAAGAAAATCGAAGACGGTCTTTTTCAGCTCGGAATCGAGCCGGAAAAGCGAGTCTACCAACCCCATTTGACGGTGGCGCGGGTCAACCATGCGGCGGAGGAGACGGTGCGACAGTTTTTAAAGGAGAATCAGGATTTCGCGGCGACGCCCTTCAAGGTGGAGAGTTTTTGTCTTTATCAATCGGATCGATCCTCGGGGGAGTTGCAGCATATTGTGGAGCGTTGTTTTCCTTTGGTGTTGGAGTAAAGGTTCCTGGTGGCGGTCGGCGGAAGCTTGCTGCCCTTCGACAGGTTCGGGGCCTTGAGCTTGTCGAAAGGCAGTCCAAGGTGCCGGCGGCACTAAAGTTGTCCCTTTTATGGATTGCCGGAGCGGCAATCCTGTTGGAACTTTAGTGAGGTCGCGGCCTATCCCCCAAAAGTTGGCGTCGGTCATCGAAAAAGGCGTTCCTTTATCTCAACCTTCCGATGACCCCCTCCGCAACGGCATCGCGCAAGCGCGAGCCCTACAGTGGCCGCGGTCTCTGCAATCGGGTCGATTATCAAGCAACGGCATCGCGCAAGCGCGAGCCCTACAGGGGACCGAGCATTCGTATTCATTCGTGGTTTCCAAGGTGTCGGCGGTACGGAGGGAGGGACGCTCATTCGCTTTATCGCGCGGGGGGCCGAATTACTTTTGAAAGTTGCCTTGCGGGGGGAGGGGGTGCAGGGTAGCGTATTTTCTTTTATGGGTGGCCCGATGGGGCTCCTTTTTTTCTATGGCAGACCTTCGCAAAGTTGTTTTATTGGGAGCCACTGGTTCGATTGGAACCAGTGCTTGCGAGGTGTTGCGGGCCAATCGCGATCATTTGGAGTTGGTGGGGGTGGCCTGTCAGAAGAATGCCCGCGCTCTGGCCGAAATTTGCCGGGAATTCCAGGTGCCTCAGGCTTGTGTGATGGATCCCGGCGCAGCGGCAGCGGCCAGGCGGGAAAATCTGTTTCCCGAAGGGACCCTTCTGCACGAGGGATCTGATGGCTTATCGGTTCTGGCGACCTTGCCGGAAGTAGATACCGTTTTGGTATCCATTGTGGGGACGGGAGGTTTGGCGCCGACCTTGGCGGCCATTGAGGCGGGGAAGACGATTGCTTTGGCGAGCAAGGAGGTGCTGGTGATGGCGGGGGATTTTGTGCAGGCGGCGCTGCGCAAATCCGGTTCCCGGTTGTTGCCGGTGGACAGTGAGCACAATGCGTTGTTTCAGTGTTTGGAAAACCGCCCGCCGGAGGAGGTTGGGCGGGTGATTCTGACTGCTTCCGGGGGAGCCTTTCGGGATCGTCCGTTGGAGACGTTTTCTTCGATCACCCCGGAAGAGGCCACCGCGCATCCTACTTGGTCGATGGGGCGGAAAATCACGGTGGACAGTGCCACGATGGCGAACAAGGGGTTGGAGGTCATTGAGGCGGCCCATCTTTTCGGGTTGGCGGCGGAGAAGATTGAGGTGGTGATTCATCCGCAGAGTATATTGCACGGTTTGGTGGAATGGTCGGATGGGTCTTTGTTGGCGCAATTGTCGGAGCCCTCAATGACCTTTGCCATTCAGCATTGTTTGCGTTATCCGGAGCGTGGGGGTCGGGCGGGACCGAAGCTGTCCTGGCAGGAAGCCATATCGCTGGAAATGCGGCCTTTGGATCCGCAGCGGTATCCGGCTCTTGGGTTGGCTTATGAGGCTTTGCGGGAAGGGGGGACCGGGCCGGCGATATTTAATGCGGCCAATGAAGTGGCGGTGGCGGCTTTTCTTGACGGGCGATGCCGATTTCCCGACATTGTCAGAATCATTGAACACACTTTACAGAAAGTGAATTCTTCCCCGGCAGGATCGCTGGCCGAGTTGGCTGAGCGCGATGGCGAGGCGCGTGCTTTGGCGGGGGAATGGGTTACACGAAATTTTGCATAATGGAACTACTCAGCACACTTTTCTCCAGTCTTTGGGCGATCTTTTGGATCATTATCTTTTTCGCCGGGACGGTCTTTGTTCACGAATACGGGCATTTCATTGCGGCGCGGAAGCGCGGTTTGATTGTCGAACGTTTCTCCATTGGGTTTGGTCCCAAGATCTTTTCCTGGACCCGTGACGGGGTGGAGTATCGGGTATCCTGGTTGCCCTTGGGCGGATACGTGGCCTTGCCGCAACTCGGGGAAATGGAGGCGATCGAAGGGGAGACAAATAGTGAGCCCAAAAAATTGCCGCCGATTTCCTATTCCTCGAAAATGATCGTTGCGGTGATGGGGGCAGTGTTCAACGTGCTTTTCGCCCTGGCGCTGTCCTTTTTGCTGTGGGTCATCGGTCATCCGGTTCCGGCGCAGCAAAACACCACGGTGATCGGGCATGTGGCCCCGACCTTGATGGTGGCCGACGAGGAACACCCTTCGCCGGCGGCCGCCGCCGGTTTGCAGCGGGGAGATAAGGTACTTTCCGTGGATGGTCGTGAAGTGGGGGATTTCGCCGACATTCAGACGGCGATTTTCACTGGTTCGAGAAGGGATGAAGCGGGGAAGCGCGAGGTCCGGTTGGAGGTGGAACGCGACGGCGAGGTGATCGAGGTGCCGGTGCGTACGGTGTTGGCCGGATTTGACCGTTTGCCGATGATTGGAATTTCCGGAGCTCATCCGGTGATTGTTGAATCGTTGACCGAAGGTTTTCCGGCGGAGCGGGCGGGGATGCAGGTTGGTGACCGGGTGGTGAAGATGGATGGGGAGAAGGTTTATTCGCTGTCTCATATTCAGTTGCATCTGCAGGAAAATCCGGATCGTCCGACGGAGTTTTTGATCGAACGGAACGGGGAGGAGTTGACCTTGGCGATTCAGCCCCGTTTGAGTGAGGCGACGGCGACCGGGCGGCAATTTTATCTGACCGGGTTTACGCCGAAACAGGTTTCCGACATCGTTCATCTCAACCCCATTGAGCAAGTTGATACGGCCCGTAAACGGGTGTTTCAGACTTTGGCCAGTTTGGTCAATCCGGCTTCCGATGTGGGATTGCGCCATTTGAGTGGCCCGGTGGGGATTACGCGGATTTTTTATCTCCTCGCGCAGACGGACTTCCGGCAATTGTTGTGGTTCACGATATTCATCAATGTGAACCTGGCCATTCTAAATCTGCTGCCGATTCCGGTGCTGGACGGCGGGCATATGGTGTTTGCGACCATTCAAAAAATCCGTGGAAAACCTTTGCCAGCCAGTGTGATTGGCGCGTTGCAGGGGACCTTTATGCTCCTTTTGCTTTTCATGATGTTGTACGTCACCTACTTTGACTCGCGAAGGTGGATTCATGACCGTGGCGTGGAAAGGGATATGCGAAACAATGAGATTGTGCCAGTGGAGGAACCAGTTGACCCTCCGGAAGAGGAAAATGATGAGTCCGAAGAGTCGCCGGAGGGCGTTGCGAATTAGTTGAATGGTGACTATGGTCGAGGTATTCTATTAATCGCTTTATGAACACTTATTGTTTTTCCCGTTTTCGCACGGTTCGCCGCCCTACCCGTGAAGTTATGATCGGGGAGGTGGGCGTTGGCGGCGACAACCCCATTCGGGTGCAATCGATGACTACCAGTGACACCAAGGACGTGGCGGCGACGGTAAAGGAATCGATTGCCCTGGCGGAGGCTGGTTGCGAAATTATCCGCATCACGGCGCCGAATAAAACGGCGGCGGCCTGTTTGAAACCGATCAAAGAGGAACTTCTTCGTCACAAAATCAAGGTGCCCTTGGTGGCGGATATTCATTTTTTGCCTGCGGCGGCAATGGAGGCGGTGGAACATGTGGAGAAGGTTCGCATCAATCCCGGGAACTACGCGGACCGGAAAAAATTTGCGGTTCGGGAGTACTCGGATGATCAATACCGGGAGGAGATGGACCGTTTGTATGAGACGTTCAGTCCGATAGTGAAACGCTGTAAGGAATTAGGCCGGTCGATGCGCATCGGGACCAATCACGGGTCTTTGTCGGATCGCATTATGAATCGCTACGGCGATACCCCACGCGGAATGGTGGAGTCGGCTTTGGAATTTATCCGGATCGCCGAATCTCATGGTTTTCGCGATATTATACTCTCGATGAAAGCCAGCAATCCCAAGGTGATGATTGAGGCCTATCGTTTGTTGGTGCACCAGATGGAGAAGGAGGCGATGTTTTATCCCCTGCATTTGGGGGTAACCGAGGCGGGTGACGGGGAGGATGGCCGGGTGAAATCGGCGATTGGCATCGGAAGTTTGTTGACTGACGGGCTGGGCGATACGATACGGGTCTCCTTGACCGAGGATTCGGTGTACGAAATACCGGTGGCGCGGGCATTGGCCGACAAAGCGATGTCGCAATGGACGGCCAAGCAGCAGGAAATTGGCGATAACGATGAACTGTATCTCGATCCCAACCGGAGGGTCGTCGATTCGGTGGATCCTTTTGCTTTTGCCAAGCGTCCGGTGCCGCCGATTGCGCTGGGCGAGAATTTGCTCGTTGCCACGACGGAGCCACCGCGAGTGGTTTTGCCCTATGATTATGCGTTGGCGGGCGTTGCGGGGAAAGGGCTTCCGGAGGATTTACAAAAGGCCTTGGCGAAGAACAAGGACAACCCCATCGAGGCTCTTTTGCTGTCGGCGAAAGAGAAGGGAGGCGTCCTTTCGGCGATCAAATTCGGGGCCTTGGTGAAGGGGCGAATTCCGGCATTATTTCTGGATCTTGGAGACCGTAATCCCAGTGAAGACGAATGGTCGGCGTTGGCAGCGGAGGAAGGGTTTCGGTTTGGTTTGTTGCGGACTTTTTCCACTGGGGAAGGGGAGGCACTGGCCGGTTTTTTGGAGGCTTGTTCCTCGCGGAAGGTTTTGCCTGTTTTGGCTATCGCGCATCAGGACTTTGCCGAACTGGGCCCAGCCTTGCAAGCGGTGGGGGCGAAGGAAATGATCTTCACTCTGGCGGCTCCCGAGACGGGATGCCATGCGGTGGGAGCCTACCGATTGTTGGCGGAGAATCTGCGGGTTTGGAATCTGGAGGCCCCGATTTGGATTCGGAATCGGGCGGAGATGGCGTTTTCGCAAGAGCCCGGTTTTTTGGATCAACTTCTGGAGGCCAGTATTTTGCAGGGAAGTTTGCTTTGTGATGGGATGGGGGATTTGGTCAGCGTTGAAACGGTGAAAGATCCGCTGCGGGCACAACAATTGACCTACAATGTTTTGCAAGGGGCGGGCTCGCGGATCAGTCGGACCGAATTTGTGGCGTGCCCGAGTTGTGGCCGCACCCTTTTTAATTTGCAAACTACGACCCAGCGAATACGGGAAAAGACCGGACATTTAAAAGGGGTAAAAATTGCCGTCATGGGATGTATTGTAAACGGTCCCGGAGAAATGGCCGATGCCGATTTCGGGTATGTCGGGGGGGCACCCAAAAAGGTGAATCTCTATGTGGGGAAAGAGTGTGTGCAGTTTCACGTTCCCGAAGAGGAGGCCGACCAGCGGTTGATCGAACTGATTAAGGAGCATGGAAAATGGACTGACCCCGAACCAGCGGAAGCGGGCGAATCAGGAAAATAGTTTGGCAAACAATTGGTCGTAGGCGGCCACCAATTTTTCTCCGTCGCCGGATTTGCGGCCATAGCGGCGGGCTACTTCGACCTCATAGCCTCCTTCCTCGAAGGCTTGCTGATCCGGCCAGTAGGCCTGCCAGCCGTTGGCGAGAGTGATCGGCAGGAGAGGGGCGGCCCAGGATTTCCGCCAGGATTGGGCGAGGGAGGCGAACAATTCCAAGGGCAGAACCGGGGCGGCAAAGGGTCCGAGGCGAAGGAGCGTCAGGGGGAGGGAACGGCCTTCCGGCAAGGGCAGAGTTCCCTCCGCCAGTGCCCAGAGACTTTGCTTTTTCTCCGGCCAGGGGCGGGCGGTGCGAACCAGTAGGCGGATTTGTGCAGCCATCGCTTCGGCCATGAGAGACAGATCCTTGTTCTCTGCGCCGGTGGCCAACCAGGGATGAACCTCGCCCGAGGCTCCCTGAAAAAAGGCGATGCGGTTGGTGCCCAGGAGCCCGGCCAGAACCCGGTTGGTGGCGCCTGGCCAATCCGGGCTGAGCAGGCGGCTGGTTTTGCCCAGGGTGACCGGGTGAATTCCGGTGCCCCAGAGAACAAAGGGTTCGTGGCCGCCGAGGGGTTCCAGCAAAAGCACCGAGATCCAGGGGTCGGGGCTCGGGGGAGGGGAGAGGTGCGGAAACTCTTCCTGGTTCCAACAGAGGGCGGGGGCTTGGCCGGGTTTTTGGGGAACTCTTCGTTGGTAGCCCAGGCCCGTCAAGGCCTGTTGGTAGCGAACACGAACCGGAATGAGGAGACCGAGGGCGCGGTGGGCCGCACGTACCGCCAGCTGGGTTAGGTTATCGGTGAAGGCGCGGATCGCCTCCGGATCGTCGTCCGGCAGAAATTCCGAGATTTTGGCTCCTTCGCCCTGGGAGGGGTCAAGGGCGGGCAGAGGGGCCGAGTGGGTATGGGTGCAGGCCAGCTGAATGTTTTGCGGGGGGAGGTCGGTGGCCCCGGCAATGGTTTGCCGCAGGTGCTCGGCGAGGTCGCCGAAAAGAATGGCCAGGTCGAGGGAAAAGAGGAGGAGAGTGTCGTTCCCGGAATCCTCGTTTTGAAGGGCCGTGCAGGAAAGCCCGATAGGCGCTTCAGCGCCCTCATTGCCAGGAGGGAATTTTGTGCTGCGAAAACCGAAGCCGAAGGGAGTCAGCCGGTGGTCCGGCGAGAACCATTCCTGGGCAAAGCCAGCTTTCATTTTTTACTCAGGTTTTTCGCCGTGGCGGGGCTCTCGTTCTCCTGACAGTCTTCACAGATTCCAAAGAACTCGAGGACATGGGAAATATCACGGTAGCCAAGCTTGCGGACCAGCGGTTCCAGTCCCTCGGCAACGCAAACATCGAAGGATTCCACTTTATGACAAACTTTGCAGATCACGTGATGGTTGTGCTCACGGTTTGGGCTGACGATCTCGAAGAGGCTGGTGCCGTCGTTAAGAAAGCACCGGCGGACGATGCCCAATTCCTGGAAGGTGGCGAGGCACCGATAAAGAGTCGCCAAATCGCAATGTTGGGGGCCTACTTGCTGGTGTAGGTCCTCAATGCGGCAGGGAAGTTTCTGGTCGAGGAGGACCTTGAGTAAGGCCATTCGCGGATTGGTGATCCGCAAGCCGGCGTCGCGCAATTTTTGCACGGCGTCCTCATAGTCTTCCTTCCACTGGGGGTCATCAGGCATCAACGTTAGAGACTAGGGGAACCTCGCGCTGGTGCCAATCTTTTTTCACTCGCTTTGGTGGGGGAGACGTTTTTAGGCTATCGCCATGGAGCATGTAAGAAACCCATTGGAAATTCTGGAGCGTAAAGGCTGGTCTCTTCCGCCGTCACCGGCGCCCGCCGGCCTTTACCAACCCTCGGTGCGACAGGAGCGAACGGTTTACATTTCCGGCATGCTGCCTTTATGGGAAGGTCAGTTGCGACAAACGGGTCCCCTTGACGACTCCCGTATAGAGGACGGTCGGGAGGCGGCCCGATTTTGTGTACGCAATGCCCTGGCGGTCTTACAGAAGGAAGCCGGTGAGGATTTCGGGCAATTGGAACGCGTCCTTTTTCTGCAAGGCTATGTGTGGGGAGTGGAAGGCTTCTCCCAAAGCCCGGAGGTTTTGAATGCGGCCAGTGAAATTTTGAACGAGGCCTTTGGCGAGCGTGGCCTCCATGCCCGTGCGGCGGTCTCGGTAAATGGCTTACCCAAGGGCGCTTCGGTCGAACTCACCCTGATTGCGGCCCTGCGGGAAAAATGAAACAAAATTTGACCTCAAAGGTCTGTGGAAAGACCTGCAAATGACAAAAAATCAGGAATAGAAGTGAACTTCTTCTTGCATCACTCAACTCAACCCGCTTATTTTGGTCAATCTTGCCCAGGTGGTGGAATTGGTAGACACGCCAGATTTAGGTTCTGGTACCGCAAGGTGTGAAGGTTCAAGTCCTTTCCTGGGCACCACCCCTTTTCGATAAAATCCCCTTAAATTGTAACGCTTATGCGCAACGCGACTTTACCTCCCCAATTCCGTCGGAAAATATCTTTTTTGCTTGGCGGCCTTTTGTTCTGCTTGGGTGGAACACTTTCCCTTCAGGGTAATTTTGAAAACGTAGAGAGCAATCGTCTTTTCGAACAGATGCAAGCCCGGATCAATGTTAATGATTATGACCGGGCCCTCCCCAAGTTGGAGGAGCTAAAGGAACGTCGATTGCCGGATGAAGCCCGTGAAAATGTCTTCTTCTTTCTTACCCTTGCCCGCCTTTTGGATGGGGATTTGGAGGGAGCCTTGGAGGCCTCGGAAATTTATCTGGAAGATTTTTCGGACCACGAACGGGAACGCTTTCTCAGTGTGTACCGCGCCGATTCTTTGCGTGGTTTGGGGAAATATGAAGAAGCTTTGGAAATTTTACGTGGGTACCCTGACCGCCGGAACTGGGGTAATTGGTCCCAGGATTTTCGCATTGATGTTCGCTCCAAGATTGCGGAAACCCTCTACCTGATTGAGGATTGGGAAAATGCGCTGAGTGCGATTGAAAGACTGATCCAACAATTGCCCCAAATAAGAGACGAAGCTCAGCGGCAGGAGATGCGCTTACGGGCCTATTCCTATTTGATTCAAACCTATATTGGCTTGGGGCGTCTGGACGAAGCGTTCGCGGCGATTCCCAACCTTGCTGGCGATACCGATGCCCGTTTCGACTTGTCCTTTAACATGGCCCTGATTCGCGGCGGGGACCAAATGCGCGAGGCCGGAAATTACAATGCGGCCTTGGCCTTTTACCAATCGGTCATTCTCCCCGATCAAATCCGTGAGCATTTCAACAATCGTTTGACAATGCTTCGCCAGGAGCCTCCGCGTAGTGAAACATTGGCGCGAATTCAATCCATTGAGCGCCGGTTGGAGATCATTGAGGATCTGCCGCCCGATGTGGTGCCGAGTTTTCGCTGGCGGATTGGCGACAGTTACTACAACTTAGGGCGTTTGCATGAGGCCTACTGGGCCTTCCGCCGGGTTTGGGACGAGCATCCTGACCACCCCTTTGCCGAGCGCGCGATGTTTGGCTCTTTCAACTCTGCGCACCAATTGGGTCGTACAGACCGGGCCCAGCGGATCGGGGAAGCTTACATGGCGGATGAGGATACGACTTTGTTCTTCGGAATCATTGGCAGCCGGCTTTGGGATATCTACCGTGCGACCAACGATGCGCGAGCCATTGCCACCCTGGCAGACCAATTGGAATTTTATGTTTTGGAGGAACCCGAGAGTGATCAAGCCGGCATTGGCGTAACAACATTGGGGAGTGCCCTGAGTAGTTTGCGTGATTTCGCTCGTATCCGAACGGTAATGAACCGGGTGTATCGTGCTGCCGGAAGCGGCGATGCGGCCGACAACGCGCAATTCTGGATCGGTACCGCGGCAATGATGCAGAGAGATTTCCGGACCCCGATCAACCAGTTCAAGGAATTGGTGGAGCGGAATCCGGATGCGCCCTTTGCGGAAGAAGCGGCCTTCCGTATTCCTACTTCCTACATGGCCCTGCGTGAGTGGGACGAGGCCAAAAAGTATTTCAATGAATTCCTCGAAAACTATCCGGAAAGTCGTTTGGTTCCCGATGCGCTTGGAATGATGGGGGATATCGGCTACGCTCAGCGAGATCGTGAAACCGCCTTTGAATTCTATGAGCGGGCGATTGTGGCAGCCACGCCGCCCGAAATGGAAACGCCCAATATGCAGATTATCGACCGGGCCTTTTTCCGCCGGGCAGGAATGGCGCGTAATGACCAGGACCTCCCGACGGTCGTTGAATTATTGGAGCAATATCGCGATGAGTTCATTGCCGAGGGGTTGGCCGAGCCCGATTCAGCGAGTCGGGGTCTTTATGAGCTGGGGCAAGCTTATGCCAAAAGAGGTCAGGATGAAGAGATGGTGGAAATTTTCCTCGAAGCGGTAAGCAATTATGGCGATTTGCGCCGCTCCTACGGAGTGGACAGTATGATTGACACCTTGATCGACCGTTACGAGGAAATCCGCGGTAGCAGTCCCCGGGCGTGGTTCATTGATCTGCGAGCCGAAGCGAGAGCGGCCCGCGAGCAGACCAAGGAATTGCGGGCGGTTATGGCGCTCAATCGTTTAGAGCGTGAAACCAGCAGCCCGCTACTCGATTCGGAGCAATTTTTCGCGGTGGCCAGTCCGGCAACCTTGGCGTGGTATGGTCAAGCCATTATCCAAGAAGACCAAGAGCGCGCCCGCCGGGCTTTTCAGACTCTCTTGGCGGAGTTTCCGGATTCGGACGAAGCTATTTCGGCTTTGTTGGGTGAAGGAGATTTTCTTCTTAGCGAGGGACAATACGCCGAGGCCCGGGATTTGTTCCAGCAGGCGACCGAGCAGTTTGCGCGGAATGATCGGGTGGTCGAAGCACATCTTGGTCTAGGCAATGCCCTTTTGGCGCTAGGTGAGTACGAAGATGCCGAACAGGCGTTTCGCCGGGTGACCGGTAACCGAAGCTGGCGCCATCGCTGGGCTCCGGCTCACTTTGGAGTCGCCCGGTCACAAGAGGGCGCCGGCAACCGGGATGATGCCATCAATTCTTATCACCGCGTTTTTATTACGTACCTGCGCAGTACTGAGTATAGTGCTGAGGCGTACCTTCGGGCGGCCAAACTGCACGAGGAGGCCAATCGACCGGAAAAGGCTCGTTCTCTCTATGAGCAAATGCTGGAAAGAGATGTTTTATCGGAAACTCCACAGTTTGCCGAAGCCCGTGAACGCCTGCGCCAGCTTTAATGTTTACCCCTGAATCCGTTTATCCTATGAAAGCAAAATTTTTGTACCTTTCTCTTTTTGCCCTAGCCACCTTTTTGCTGAATGAAGCCTCGCCAGGGCTAATTGCACGTGACCTGCCCTCTTCCTGGCGGGAGGCCACCCGTTCCCATCAACACCAAAGAGAGCCTTTGGAAGTAACTGGAGTGCGGGCTTCAAGTTTGATCGGACGGGACTCGGACACCCTCTATTTTCGCGACCGGGGTGCGACCATCCAGATTCCCATCGACAGCGTAAGGCAGATGAATTTTGCGGCGACCTCTGATGCCCGCCGTGGAGTGGAAAATTTCCAAGCCGAAAACTACTCGGATGCAGTTCGTCAATTGGGGCCCTTTGCCCGCCAGGTTTTGCATTACGTAGACGTACCCAATACGAACGCGGCGACGATCGTAAACATGTATGTAACGGCCTTGTCCAGAGCACAGCGATTCGATGAGGCTGAGGCCATCTTGTTGTTGGTCCCACTGGAGGATGAGGGTGAGGTTTTTGTCCCACAGATTTTTGAAGTGGCGGAAAGCATGCGCCTGGCGGAACGGGATTATATGGAATTGATTCGGCGGGTGCCGATCAGTCCGGAAAATACACGATATGTGTTGTTCATGCGGGAATTCGCCGAAAGTTTGCTGGAACAGGATGCGATTGAGGACGCGAGCTTGATTTACCGCCGGGTGCGTGAAGCGACTGATGGGGAAGACCGCCGGTGGGCGACCATTTGGATGGCCTATGCGGAAGTGCGTAGCGGGGGAATCTTCCGCGCCACGGAGCTTCTCGATGAAGTCGGGGAGTTGGAGGTCAGCGAAGCGGTTTATTCCCTCTATTACCTGATTCGTTCCCGATTATCCCGGGAAAATGAAAACTTTGACAATGCCATCGACGAAATCAGTCGGGGCATTGTTTATGCGAATATCAATACCGCGTGGTTTCCGGAGATGCTTTATCTTTCGGCCATCTCCTA
This sequence comes from Opitutales bacterium, assembly GCA_022565335.1. Taxonomy (GTDB): domain Bacteria; phylum Verrucomicrobiota; class Verrucomicrobiia; order Opitutales; family T3Sed10-336; genus JAIUMY01. Next base: position 32,155 of record JAIUMY010000015.1, on the reverse strand, counting down.
TCGTGAAGCGGGTAACGTCGAGACCGCTGACCGGGTCGGCGAATATTTATCGATGCTTTTTCCAGAAAATTACTGGACAAACCGCTTGGAACGTGAAGGATAGAAATACCCCTTAGACTTTACCTTAAACATATCTAATAAGTCATCCCTATTCCCCTCTTATGAAATTGTCGAAAATTGTTTTAATTGCCCTTCTTGCGATGGGTGCATTGTTTCTCGCCGCTGAAATGACTTCAGCCCTAGCCCAGGAAGCCGTTGATGCAACGGCGGCCGCTGCGGAGGGAGAGGATGGTGAAGTCTCGATCACTTTCTTCCAGCTCTTGCGTTTGGGCGGGGCTTTTATGATTCCGCTGATCGGGCTTTCCGTGGCCACCGTTGGATTGGTGATTTACAATGCGATCATGTTGCGGGAGAAAAACTTCATCCGCCCCGAAGTCGTTCAAACCCTGCGCGAGCAGCTTGAATCGGTTGATGTCGAGGGTGCGCGTCAGACCTGTGAGGAAAACCCCTGCGTGGTTGCCAACATTGTTGGCGCCGGTTTGGATCGTATTACCTCCGAGGACTTGGACCCCGCCTTTATTGAAAAAGCGATGGAAGAGTCTTCTGCGGAGGAGCTCAACGGGCCCTATTTGTTCGTCGCTTTGCTTTCTATCATTGCAACGATTTCCCCGATGGTGGGACTGCTCGGTACGGTCAGTGGCATGATCAAGGCTTTCCGAAACATTGCCTTTGGTGGAATGGGTCGTCCGGAAGAACTGGCGACCAACATTTCCGAGGCTTTGATGACCACGGCCAGTGGGTTGTCGGTAGGTATTCCGGCAATGTTTGCCTTTTTCTTCTTCAAAACCCGTTACGCTAAAATGACCGCTCAAATTGCCCGTTACACCGGCGATTGCTACCATGCTTTGGTCGACGGAGTAAAGCGTTCCGCCAACGGCTAAGGAATACTTTATACTCCTATAACCGATGAAACTCAAAGGTCCCAAAGAAAAAGAACAGGGCTTCGAAATGGCCCCGATGGTTGATGTGGTTTTCCTCCTCATCGTGTTCTTCATGACGGTGGCGAATTTCATTACCCAGGAACGGGTGGAAATCGACATGCCGATCGCCGACCAAGCGGCGGTTTCCCGGGAGATCACCAACCGCAGTTTTATTTCCATTACTGCGGATGGGGATATTTACGCGGGGGCACAACCAACCACCCTTGAGGAAATTACGCAGGTTGCTCGCGTCTTTTACCGAAATGACCCCGACTTCAGAATGATCATTCGAGGCGACCAGAGTGTAGAGCATCGTCTTGTCCGTGAAGTGATGAATGCGATCGCCGAGGCCGGGGTAGACAATATCGTCTTCTCCAGTTTCCAATCGGATGTTTAAAGTTTTACCCCTGCCCCGCCTATGAAAACGGATATGTCACAATTTCAAGAGGAAGAGGAGTTTGAAATTACTCCTTTGATCGACGTGGTCTTTCTTCTCCTTGTGTATTTTATGGTGACCGCAACCATTCTTCGCGAGGAAGCTGATTTGTCGATCAGCCTACCCGCCATTGTCGATACTCCCACTGATCCTCAGGAAAGCGAGGAGTTGATCATTGATATTCAGGCGAACGGACAGGTTGTTGTGAACGGTTCCCGGGTTGATGATCCTGCGGTTCGTGAAATGCCCGAATTGACGGCGGTGCTCAACGAGACCAGACTCTTGGCCGATGCCTTGGGTTCGCGAGCTACTGTGGTAATCCAGGCGAGTGAGGATTCCCGCCATCAACGGACCATCGACGTGCTCAATGCGACCGCTGGCGCGGGCATTCGTTTCGTGACTTTCGGGTCACCGCAATCGTAAACCCTTTTCCTAATTGGAACATGACAAATTCCTGGCAACCGGAATGGCCCTTTCCTTTGCCCCGGACCCATACCGGCGTTTTGCTCGGTAACGGTACTCTGGGGCTCTCCCTATGGGGAGAAAAAAATATTCTCCGACTGACCGTCGGCCGCAATGACTTTTGGGATCCCCGGGGAGGCAAACCTTGGGTCGAAGGCATGAGTTTTCCCCAGATTCGGCGCCTTTTGGAGAAGAAGGACGAGGAAGGTCTTCGAAGTCTCTTTGAGCGAGGAGAGTATCGGGAGGGTGAACCTGAAGAGCCCACTCTTTTACCCATTGGACGTTGGGAAGCGCATTTTCCCGATGACCTTGTCTGGGATCGGGCGGTTTTGCTTCTTCAGGAGGGAATGTTGCGGGTGGATGGTCATTGGCGCGGTACGGCGGTGGTGGTCTGGATTCGCATGGCGGTGAAGGAACCGGAGTTTATGGTGGCCCTTGATGATCGCACGCCACGGCCCCAATGGCGCGGAGTCACCAGTGCATCACTGTTGGGATCCAAGTGGGCGGAGAGGTCACTGCCTCAACCAACTTCATGGAAAGAAGCGAAAGCCAGAGGTTGGGTGCAGGAACGTCCGGTGGATCTTCCCCTCGGCATGACTTTAGCTGAATCTTCTGATGGAAGCCTGGTGGGGTTTACGGCCATGGTAGCGGAAACGGGAGAAATCGCCCGCCGGAAGGGACTGGAGAGGTGCCGCGCCCTCGTCGGGAACGAAGCGAGCGAACGTGATGCTCTGCAGGAAAAGAGCCGGGCTTGGTGGAGGCAGTTTTGGGAGCGGACTCCGGATTTGCAGATTCCCCACAAGGATCTGCAATTTCTCTACCGGTATGGAATGTTTAAGTTTGGGGCCATGACCAATCCGGAAGCGGCCCCGGCCGGCTTGCAAGGGCCGTGGATTGAGGATTTTCAGTTTCCTCCCTGGTCTTCGGATTATCATTTCAACATCAACATCCAGCTTTGCTACATGCCTGCCTATCGCGGCAATCATGGGGAGCATCTCCTTCCTCTTTTCCGAATCATTGAGTCCTGGTTGCCTAAACTCCGCGAAAACGCCCGGATTTTTGTGGGGATAGACGATGGAGTGATGCTTCCCCATGCAGTTGATGACCGGGGGACCTGCATGGGCGGTTTCTGGACCGGTTCGATTGATCATGGATGTACCGCTTGGGTGGCGGATATGATGTATCAGTACTTCCTGTACAGTGATGACCGCGAATTTCTGGCCACGTTGGCCTATCCTTTCTTGCATGGTTCGTTTCGGGTTTATGAGGAGATGTTGGAAAGGGGGCCTGACGGTCAATGGGTTCTTCCGGTTTCGGTTTCCCCTGAATACCGGGCTTCGGCGATGAATGCCTGGGGACGCAACGCCAGTTTCCAATTAGCCTGCATACATCGTCTTTTGGAAAACCTTAAGAATGCTGCGGACGTTCTGGAAAAACCCTTCCCGCAGGAATGGGCCGAAATCGCCTCAACTCTTCCCAAGGCATGCTTGGTAGGACCGGACGGCAAAGAAGAAATCGGCATCTGGGAAGGGACCCCGCTGGAAGAGAGTCACCGCCATCCCAGCCATTTGATGGGACTTTTCCCTTTCAATGTGATCGATGGAGATGCCCCGGAATGGCAAAAAGTTGACCAACGTAGTATCAATCGCTGGATCGAAAAGGGGATGGGGCTCTGGTCCGGGTGGTGTATCCCCTTGGCGGCGATTTTGCACGCTCGCCGGGGCAATGGGGAAATGGCCGAATTGCTGCTGGAAATCTGGCAGAAAGTTTTCACCAATGAAGGGCATGGAACCCTGCATGACTATACCTTTCCCGGATTCACCATGATTGGTGCCCCTCCCCGTGAAGAGGGATTGGAGCAACCGCCGGAGCGAATGCAGATGGATGCCGGAATGGGGGTGACGGCAGCTTTGATGGAGTTTTTTGTACACCGGGTGGGCAAGCGTTATAAACTTTTCGGAGGAATTCCTCATTCCTGGGAAAATACCTCGTTTCAGGACATTGCCGTGGAAGGAGGCTTTTATCTTTCCGGCGAGAAAGAAAGTGGCCGCCTTCGCAAAATTAAGGTTCGGGCCACCCGGCGCGGGAAAATTCTGTTGGAAAGCCCTTGGTCCTGCGGGCCTCTGGTCTTTATTGAAGGCAAAAGGGTTAAGAAAAGTGAAAAATATCTTCTGCATCGATCTTCCCACAAAGCTCCTGACGGGATTCTCGAGGTTACTTTGGAGGCCGGCGAAGAAATTGCTCTATGTCCGGTGGAACGGTCGGTTCGGGACAGTTTCGACGCAATGTGATCGTTGTCGTAGGGTTTGTCATGGTGGCTTGGGTTAATTCTGTCCAAACAGGTTTACCAGAGCTTTTTCTTCAGCCATTTGCCGCTTCGGGCGGGACCGGAAGCAAGCCTTAGCCTTGCGGATGAGGGTAGTTTTGGTAATAGTCTCTATGATGAATATATTGATTACCGGGGTAACCAGTGGCTTGGGACGAGCCCTCTTCACGTATTATGCCAAAGAGGGGCATCGTGTGGCGGGCTGTGGGCGGTCAGTCGGGAAATTAGCGACTTTGCCCAAAGGAGAGGGGTTGGTGGTGCGCGGAATTGATGTGGCTGATTTTGCCGCGGTCATGGAATGGTCCGAAGAGTTATCCAAGTCTTGGGGAATTCCTGATTTGATCATCAACAACGCGGCCTTAATAAATGAGCCGGTTCCCTTATGGGAAACAAAGGAAGAGGATTTTAGCGCTCTCATCGACGTGAATATTAAAGGAGTTTTTCATGTCATAAAGGCCTTTCTTCCGGCCATGATTAAGCAGGGGCGGGGAGTGGTGGCCAATCTCAGTAGTGGTTGGGGGCGAAGCGTCAGCCCCAAGGTGGCTCCATACTGTGCCTCCAAATGGGCGATTGAAGGAATGACTGCGGCGATGGCCCAGGAACTCCCCCCGGGCTTGGCTGCGGTCGCGGTCAATCCGGGAATCATCAATACGCCGATGCTCCAAAGTTGTTTTGGGAAGGGTGCGGAATCCCATCCTGACCCCGACCGGTGGATCCTCCAGGCCGGACCCTTTTTTCTCGGATTAGAGGAAAAGGATAATGGAGCCGCTCTCACGGTATAAAAAGGGGTGCTTTTGGACTTGCGCCCAAGCCTTTCGTCCTTTCCTGTAAAGTCTTCTCTCTCCGTTTCTTCGCTCTGAGGTTGACGGAAAAAATCTTCTCACCGATATTCTAATTTATGAAAATCAAAGCCTATTTAAAGCCTACCTGCGGTTGGAGTATGGGGGTTCGCGCAATCCTCAAAAAATACAACCTCGAATACGAGGACATCGATATTATCAATGTCCCCGACAACTATAGTGAAATGGTCCGTAAGTCCGGCCAGACTCTCTCACCTTGTGTGGAGGTGGACGGAGTTATGCTGGCGGACGTCAGCGGTGAGGAAGTGGAGAATTATCTCCTGGCCAACGAATTGGTAAAGCCCTCAGACGCTCAGCCGGAAGTACCGATCAACCAGCCTTGTTCGGACGAAGAGCATGCTCGCCAGCGTTCGCAGACCATTCGATTCTTCTAATCCTCTGCAAATTTTAAAAAATGGGCCCGGCGATAACCCCTAACGCCGGGCCCTTTTTTTGCTGGAATTCTTCGATAATTCGAGATTTCAGCTATGTTGATTACCTCACTATGTTACCCCTGACCCTGCGAAACAGGGCAAAGATAAAAAGTAAGAGAAGGTATGCACATCCCGTGCCAACGGGAGCCGGGCTCCAAGGTTGAGTAAAGTTTTCACATGGTCAGAGGCAATCCGTTCGGAAACGTCTTACGTTTGACAGAGGCTTTCAATTTATTGAAGGTTTTGTTTGCTATTAAACCTGCTTCCCCGAGTTTTCCTCCAATGACAAAGATTGTCTCTGCTTGGCTTCTTTTTATCCTCAGCGCAACCATCGTAAAAGCTGATGAACCGCCCCTTTACGCCCTCCTTCCGCTGAATTTGGACAATGATGAAGAGGGCCTATTAGCCGATGCCCTAAGCGTCGAGCCGGAGGTCTTGAAAAAAGGTTATCGGCAATATGATTTGGTTGTAGCGCATTTGGCGGCTTACACGCAGACGGGGAATGTTCAGCCCAAGGATTTGCGTATTCGTTTGATTCTTCCGATCGGGGAAAAGGAGGGGCCTTATCCGATTTTGGTCTATCTTCATGGCGGAGGATTTATGGGGGGCACTCCGAAGATAAATGTTCACGATGAGCGCAGTGCAAGAACCGAGTCTTTCCAAATGGCCCTGGACAACGGCATAGCCATTGCCTCGATAGGGTATCGACGGGCTCGGGCGGGCGGTTGGCCGGCGCCCGTCAGTGATCCGCTCTGCGGAATGCGCTTTTTGCACCAGAATGGGGAGCATTGGAACCTGGAAACAGATCGCCTGATTTTGGTGGGCCATAGCGCTGGTGCCCGGGCGGTGGCCTTGGCGGGAATGGTGCCGCAAGACGAATTTCATACCCAGGGTTTACCTTGGGATGGCGAGGTACGGATTGCCGGAACCTATCTTTGGGCCGGAGGGGCCAGCACGAAACCTGACCTGGAGCAATTTGGCGAATTCGGTAAACCCAGATGGTACAGTGTTCCCCGATTGCACCATGGTGAGCATCCGGCGTGGTCGGAGAGCTCCCGCCAGAGCATCCGCATCCGGCATAATTTTCCTCATTATGACAATACCATGCCCCCGATTGTTATGGTGCGGGGATCCAGTGATTATGGTGGTGATCATTCCGATGCTGAACAAACCGTGGAGATGTATGAGGATCTTGGCATCGAATCCACTTTGTCGATCGTCGAGGGGGGACACAGCGCAACAGGCCCCGCCGAAGATTTGTTGGCCTTTATCTGGCGTCATCTTCGGGAACAGCCCTTCGATCCGCCAGCCCGCGATGTTGAGACGACGGTGGAGGTTTTGTTGGCCCACGACGAGCCTCTGGCCGCACTGGAGGTTTTGACGGCGGAATACACGACCGCCGGTGGTCGGGATATTGGTCCCGGATCCTGGCTGTATGCGATGCATGACTTAACCATGATGTGGTTGCCCGATCATACCGATTGGTCTGAGGACCACCAGGCGCTGGCAAAACGAGCTCGTGAGACTGCCGCGCAGCAGGAAGCGGAGTCCGCCCGACACTATTTTGACCGTGAAGACTGGTTTTGGGCTGGTGAAGCGGTTCGCAATGTTCGCAAACTCTTGGGAGCGGCTCCGGAATACAAAGAACTTTTGGTCGAGATTGAAACCCGTGAGGCTAAGGAGAATGAGTTTTTCCTCGCCCTTGAAGAGGCCAATACCCTTTGGCATGAAGGGGATGAGGAGGCTTCGCGGGAAATTCTCCGTGGACTCGAGGTGACATCTCGATTGGTCGAGGTCAAACAGCGGTTGGAAGACGGTTTTTCCGTCGAGAAACCTTCATGGGCAGACCGCTATGGATACGATTTGTATGGTCCATGGGTAGCCATAGACTTGTCGGAAGATATCGCCGTTCGATTGCGATGGGTGGAGCCCGGGCAATGGGATTTGCCGGATTATCTCCATTATCAATTGAGGGGACGGGTCGATGACGAAACGGTGACCCGGGTCGAGGTTCCGGAAGGCTTTTGGATTGCTGAAACTGCGATAACCAACGCCCAATGGCGGGCCTTACGGAGCGATGAGCCAATTGATCTCCCCGAAGACCGGATGAATTTGCCGCGGGTACGCAAAGATTACCTGCAGATCATAGATTGGGTGGAGTCCTTTTCCGCTACGCGGGAAGATCTTCTGGTACGTTTACCTACCGAAATGGAATGGATTCACGCAGCCACCGGGGGAGGGAGGCGGGATATTAGGGGGGGAACGGACCTCCATTCGCTTCATGCTCTGAAGGTCGATCCCGATGATCCTGGAACTCAGGCTGCCTATTCCGTTGTTCCTGATTTGACGGGACTTTATGGAATGGTTGGGGGAGTTCTTGAATGGACGGCGTCAGGGGATCGAAGGGAAGCTCGGTTTACTGACGAACGGGGGAATTTTCGCATCTTTCGCTATCCCATGTCCCGTGGCGGGGCCTGGTCCAGTCTTCCTCACGTTCTTGGAGTGGGAACCCGGGAGTGGCATCGTCACGGAAATCGTCAGCCGGACTTGGGCTTCCGTCTGGTCATCGGTGGTGGCGCAGTTGGTGAAAATTGGCTGAACGATGTTATCCGACGATAGGGGTAGAAGCTGGTGTAGCACTTCCCGTCTCTTTTTACCAAACGGACGCGCAATACGGAATTATTCGTAAATCGATATGTTGGGGCTGCCAGGTGTCAAATATCTATAACGTCATCATCCTTGTTTTTCGTTTGTTTGCGGGGTGGAGGACGATGGGAAGTGTTTTTCCTCACCTTTACGTGCAGGCCTCTTGAAGCTTGGGATGAGTCGATGATTTGAATGCCAAACCATAGTTTGACGAAAATACTCACAAAACTGAGAACAAGCCCTCCGAGTAAAGCCCATCCGAATCCATCAACAACGAAACCCTGAACCAGGAAGGCGCTAAAGTAAAACAATAGAGCATTGACCAGGATTATACCAAAGCCAAGGGTCAGGACAATCAAGGGAAACGCTAAAAGCAGTAGAATTGGTCGCAGGGCGAAGTGCAGGGCCATCAAGACAATGGTGGCAGCAAGCAAAGCACCTCCCGAAGAGAGGCTAATGCCGGGAAAGAAAAGAACGGCTAGCCAAAGGCCTCCCATTACGGCAAGGCCTTCAATTAAAAGGGGATACCAAGGGGATTTTCGCCGAGGGGTTCTCATCAGGTTACATTGTATCCGGGGGATTCTGCGGTCGCCAGTCAATAACCTCCAGCTGACGGTATATTTTGTCCCTATAATGGTTGAGCGAGAGCCGACAGGCCATTTCAAGAGGCTGATTCAGAGGTGGAAGTCGCTCGGCCAGTTTCCAGGCCACTCCCTGCATTGCGAGGCCCGAACGGTTGTGTAGGGTGAAGCGGAAGTGCTTTTCAGCAAAGATTTTGGGTGGGCGTTGGAGGACCACATCCTTGATGCCGATGATCGGTTCTTCGTTGCCAATGCCGAACGGGTTCAGACGGTCCAAATCAAAGAAAAGATGCTCCTCCAAATCGTTTACCGAAACCCAACCGGCCAGTTGTAATTCCGGCTCCGGAAAGACTCCTTGGAGAGTGTCGTTGACTATTTGGGCGAAGCGCTTTTGAAAGGCTTCTACGTTTTCGCGCTTTACCGCAACCCCCACGGCTTGCGGGTGTCCTCCCCAGTTTTCCAAAAGATCGTCGCATTGCTCCAGGACCTTGACCAAACTCAAACCGGGAACGCTTCGGCCGGAGCCTTTGGCAAATTCGCCTTCCCAGCCCAATACGATGGTAGGGCGCATATATTTGCGCGACAATCGACTGGAAACGATCCCCACCACGCCCGGATGCCAGCCGTCATTGAAAAGGACAATACCCGCAGGGACCGGGTCGCTGTGTAATTGCGCCTCTGCTTCGCGGACAATCTGTCTTTCGATTGACTGTCGTTCGGCATTGAAATCATTCAGTTGCTTGGCAATTTTGCGGCAGAAGGCATCGTCTTCGCTCAAGAGCATATCCACCGGCAGGGAGGCATCCGCCAGTCGTCCGCTGGCGTTTATTCGTGGACCAACGCGAAAGGAAATATCGCTGGGCCGCAAAGGGGTGTTTTCTCTCAGTCCGGAGGCCTCGAGAAGAGCTTTCAGGCCGGGTCGGCAACCTTCGGCAATGCCTTTTAGTCCATGGCGGGCTAGAATTCGGTTTTCCTGGCGAAGGGGGACCATATCGGCGATCGTTCCCATTGCGGCAAGGTCGAGAAATTCCCTTACATCAATTTGGTTTCCGCGGTCATCGCCAATTTCCCGAAGGTATTTTAAAATTCCGTGGGCCAGCTTGAAGACCAGTCCGGCCGAACAGAGGGAAGTCCATGGCTGGTCGGTGTTTTCATCCAGGAAAGGGTTGACTAAAAGACAGTCCTCCGGGGTGCTTTCCTTGGACCGATGGTGATCCAGGATAATGACATCAACGCCTTGTTCTCTTAAAAAGGCCACTTCTTCAGTCGAGTTGGTCCCGCAATCCACCGCGATGAAAAGTTGCGGGGGCTCTCCTTCGGCCAGAATTCGTTCCAAGGCAGAGCGGCTCATGCCGTAACCCTCTTCCATACGGAGGGGAACAAAATAAGAGGGGTCCGCACCCAGAGCCCGGAGGAAGGCAACCATGAAGGCAGTGCTGGTAACCCCATCAACATCATAATCTCCGAGAACCACGATTTTTTCTTTCTTATTGGTGGCCGCAACAACTCTTTCCGCCGCCGCCCGCAGGTTGCCCAACTCGAAGGGGTCACTCAGGTTTTTCAGACGAGGTTCCAAAAATTGCTTAACGTCGTCTTCGCTGCCGATATCCAGGCGGAATAGCAATTCTGCCAACAGGGGATGTAGGCGCCAGCGGTCCTGCATTTCCCGAACTTTGGTCTCGGGCAATGCCTCATAGGACCATCGATGCGAGGAAAGACTTGTACTTTGGGAATCAGGCAAAATGAAGAGAGTGGGTCGGGCGGCGCGAGACCTCAGCTTTGTGGGTTCTCGGCCGCTTTAGTGGCTTTCTGGTCACCGGCTTTGTCGGAGGTGGCCATCCAGTCGTATTTCGGCAGGATATCACGGCGTTCTTCGACGTGGCGGCGATCGCCTTTATGCCACCAGTAGAAAACCGGGCTGGCCACAAAGATGGAGGAGAATGTTCCTACCAGAATACCGACCAAAAGAGCGAAAGAGAAATCCTCGATGATTCCGCCGCCGAAGAGGAACAAGCTTCCAGCGGCGAGGAGGGTGGTGATACTGGTGACCACGGTTCGGGCCAATACCTTATTGAGAGCTTTGTTGATGATGTCCTTGAGGCTTGAGTTGGGATCCAGTCCCAATTCTTCCCGAATCCGGTCAAAGACCACAATACTATCGTTCAGGGAGTAGCCGACGACCATCAAGATACCGGCGACCATGGGGGCGGAGAATTGTTTGCCAAAAAGCACAAAGACCCCGATGACGATTAACAAATCGTGAATGACGGCAGCTACCGCCCCTGCTCCATAGCCCATTTCAAAGCGAAGAGCGACGTAAAGAAGAATGCCGACGAGTGCCACGAGGATGGCGATTAAGGCATCGATCATGATTTCCCGCCCCACCGCTGCACCAATCACACTGCGGCCGATTTCCGGAGACTCCCCAAAGGTTTGCGGGAATTCGGTTTGCAGCAGAGCCACCAAATCATCGGCCAGTCCTTCGCCAACTTGCAAACGGAGTACTTCGCGCTCTTGGCCCAGAGGGCTCTGATAGACAGGGGCGACCTCGCCAAGTGAGGCCGCGGCATTCTGGATCTCCGTTGTGGTGAGACGGTGCTCCGGATTGAATTCCAGGACCACTTCCTCGCCTCCGAGGAAGTCAATGCCCAGGACATCGGTTCGATTAACTCCCACCGCGACCAGTCCGATAATGAGGATCGTAAGGGAAGCGCCCAAGGCGGGCTTGCGGTATTGGTGGAAATCGAAGTTGGTTTGGTTGAAGAAGGAGAACATCTTCAGCTGAGTGAGGAAACCAGCCTTTAAACTGAGGTCCATCATGAAGCGCGTAATCACCAGAGCCCCGAAGATGGAAGTGAAAATCCCGATGGCGAGAGTAATCCCGAAGCCTTGCACTGGTCCGGAGCCGAAGTAGATCAAAATACCGGCGGTCAGGAGGGTGGTGATATTGGCATCGAGAATGGTCGAAAGGGCCTTGTTGAAGCCAGTGGGAATCGCCAGAGAGAGTTTTTTTCCGGCCCGCAATTCCTCCCTTATTCGTTCAAAGACGAGAATATTGGCATCCACCGCCATCCCGAGGGTAAGAACAATACCGGCAATGCCGGGTAGGGTAAGGGTCGCTTCGATAGAGGAGAGCACCCCAAGGATTATCAGGACGTTAAGACTCAGCGTGATACAGGCCATGAGCCCGCTCGCGAGGTAATAAATGAGCATGAAGGCAATCACCGCAACAGCTCCATAAACCATTGCGTTAACCCCTTGCCTAATTGAATCCTCAGCCAAGGTCGGCCCGACCTCGTTACGCTCCATCAGTTGAAGAGGAAGATCCAATGGATTGTTCAGGACATTTGCCAGTTCGCGGGCTTCCCGGCGGGAAAATTGGCCGGTAATTTGGGCTGATCCGCCGGTAATCTGTTCCCGCACCGAGGGGGCCGAATAGAGTTGGTCGTCGAGGACAATAGCCAGCAACCCGACATTTCCGTCGCGCCGATTTTGCTCGGCGATACGTCCCGTTAGATTGGTGAAGAGGCGTTCGCCTTCGCTGTCCAGATCCAGCGTTACCCGCCAGCCGCCGCCCATTTCATTCTGCATAGCGCGGGCCCGGGTTACATGGCTGCCCGTCATTTCCGGCAAAGCCGAAACGAAGTATTCCCTTTCAATCAAATTTCCGTCGTCATCAAAATCCTCCATGACCATCGGCACGTAGCCCGAGGGCTCCTCACCCTCTTCGGTGGTTTGGGGGCGTTGGGTGCGATGTACCAGGCGAAACTCCAGGCGCGCTGGTTTTTGTAATTCGTCAATGGCATCAGGGTTATCCGCCAGGCTTAGGCCCGGAAGTTGGACCTCAATGCGGTTGTCTCCGAGCACCCTGATCAGAGGCTCGGCAACTCCCAGTCCGTCCGCCCGGCTACGGATGATTTCCACTGCCTTGGAGAGTTGGTCCTCGCGGTATTCGCGTTCCATGCCCTCGAATTCCCGTGCAGGTACTTCAAAAACCATTGAGACCCCACCACGAAGGTCGAGGCCGAGGTTCAGGTTTGGCTGGGATTGTCCCAGGAGAAAATTGAGAACGATGTTGTTTCGCTGTTCAATGCTGCGGACGGTGGATTCCACGCGGTGCTGGGGGAAGAAGCGAGTGAGATCCAAACGGTCTTCGGTGGCAATTTCCCGCAAGGCAACGAAATAACTTAAGTGAGTGTCCTCATCCGCTTCCATTCTATCGCGAACCCGCTGGTCCAGTTCCGCCCAGTCTTCCTGATGCGCCGTGACATGGTCCTGGATAAACTCCTCGAAGGGGGTTTCCCGTAAGGGAAGGAGCATGGTAATGGCAAAGCCGAGAGTGGCGGCGATGAAGATAAATTTAGTAATTATGGGGCCGTTCATAAGGGAATACGATACGAAATTGAGAAAGGATTTTCCGGAAAAAGGTCCTTTCGAAGTGAAGAACCTTCACTTTTCCGAAATCAGGAGCCTTTTTTTACCAGGCTGATAATATGGTTTTTGTTAACTTCCACTTTCGTGTTTTCCGCCACTTTAACCACAAAACGGTCACTCTTGACATTGGTCACGGTTCCGTAGAGGCCACCTGCGGTGAGGACTTCGTCGCCCGTGCCGAGATCGGCGATCATTTTCTGCAGATCTTTCTGCCGCTTGCGCTGGGGCGCAATCAGGAGGAAGTACATGGCGGCGATTAGGAGCAGAAAGAAGAGAATCGGCGGGAATCCGCCTGGGGGCGGGGCTTCAGCCAGAAGAGTTAAGCTTTCCGGGAGATAATTTAGTAGCGTGAGTGTGTTCATGAGCAAAATCTTTACGAAGAAAAGCGGTTATTCAATCTTTTCTCTGGTTGCAAAGCAAGCCCATTCCTTGCAGCGTAGAAGCTTATTTTTTACCAAGGAGAAATTATGGCTCGGAAGGAATGGACAGTTCAAGATGCTGAGGAATACTACGGCTTTCGCCGCTGGGGTGACGACCACTTCAAGATCGACCGCACGGGTGCGGTGGTCGTAGACCCTCTTGGCGACGGCCGGAGTATTCGGGTTACCGATGTGATTAAAGAAGCTAAGGCCAAGGGTCTGCAGGCTCCCCTGACCATTCGTTTTCAGGATCTGCTGCGTCACCGGGTCGAGCAAATCAACGAGAGTTTCCGTCGGGCCATGGACGAAGAGAACTATAAGGGTACCTATCGCGGGGTCTTTCCGGTAAAGGTCAACCAATTGCGGGAGGTGGTGGAAGAGATACTCGATGCCGGCGAGCCCTATGGCTTCGGCATTGAAGCTGGGAGTAAACCCGAATTGATGATCGCCCTGGCCTTGCACGACCAATCGGATCGTCTTTTGCTGTGCAACGGTTACAAGGATGAGGATTACATTCGACTAGCCCTGCTGGGGCGCAAGTTGGGGAAATCGGTCATCATCATTGTCGAACAGGTCTCGGAGATTGATCCGATAATTCGTCTCTCCCGGGAACTTGGGGTCACTCCGCTGATTGGCATTCGAGCTAAGCTGCTGACCCGGGGAGAAGGAAAGTGGGCCCTCTCCACCGGGGATAACTCAAAATTTGGGCTGACCACCGCGCAAATTCTCTCGCTGGGCAAAAAACTCCAAAAGGAGGGGCTTACCGATAGCCTGCGTTTGTTGCACTTCCACATTGGTTCCCAGGTTCCTAACATTCTGACCATCAAAAATGCGGTCATCGAAGCCGCCCGTTACTATTGCCAGTTGCAGAAAATGGGATTCCCTATGGGGTATCTTGATGTTGGTGGCGGTTTGGGGATCGATTACGATGGCAGTCGCAGCAATTTTGAAAGCTCCATGAACTATACTATGGAGGAGTATGCCCGCGATGTTGTTTTCAATACCCGCGAAATCTGCGAAAGCTCTGGCGTTCCGGTTCCCGATATCGTTTCCGAAAGCGGAAGGGCCATCGTCGCTCCGCACAGCATGCTGGTTATTGAGGTTTTCGACCGCATCACCAAGACCGGGGATAATGTCCGCCCGCCCAGGGCCAAAGTGAAAGAGCATCGGATCCTGGCGGAGCTGGAGTATATCCATAAAAACCACAAAAAGATGGGGGCTCTGGAGGGGTTTCATGATGCCCTGCAAAAAAAGAATGAGGCCTTCTCCCTGTTCAATTTAGGCTACCTCGACTTGGAGAGCCGCGCCTATGCGGAAAACCTGTTCTGGAAAATATGCCGGGCTATCGATGAAAACGGCAGTCGGGGCGGGTACCAGCCGGAAGAATTGCTCGAATTAAAACAGATGCTTGCCGATCAATATGTCTGCAATTTTTCGGTTTTTCAGAGTTTGCTTGACCACTGGGCTTTTCAGCAGCTGTTTCCGGTAGCCCCTTTGCATCGGCTGAAAGAGGAGCCAACGGTCAACGCTATTTTGGTTGATATTACCTGTGACAGCGATGGCAAGATCGCCAACTTTATTGACTTGGAGGATGTGAAACAATATCTGGCGCTGCATCCACTAAACAACCAGCCGTATTATCTCGGGGTATTCCTCACCGGGGCCTATCAGGATATCATGGGAGACTTGCACAATCTTTTCGGGCGGGTGAACGAAGTTCATGTCTTCCTTGAAGAAGATGAGGAGGATGGGTATTATATTGAGGAAACGATTTCCGGAAGCGAGGTATCCGATATTCTGGATTTTATCCAATACAAGGAAAGCGACCTCCGTCGTTCGATCAAAAGACAAATCGACAAAGCCACCCGCCGCGATCTGGTAAAGCCCCGGGAAGGGATTCGTCTTTTCGATTATTACCAAAGTCTTCTCAAGAGCAAAACCTACCTCGACATCCCCAAACCCCGCCGCCCCCGCGCCCGCAAGAAGACCTGAGACCCTGTGGTGTTTGGTGGAAGCAGCATTGCCCCTTGGGATTTCCTTTGCTAAGAGATTGGGTTGTCAGTTTTCCTTTCGAAAGTCATTGATGAATAATCTGAAAAAATTCCTACCGTATTTCGCCTATTTAAAGCCTGTCTGGGGGCGCTTTACGTTGGGCATTCTTTTCGGCATCCTTTTTTCGGTATCCAGTGGGCTGGGTTTGCCGGTAATGGCGGAAACCATCTTCCCCATCCTTTTTGGCAATGTCGACCAGGCACCCGATTGGCTGGCCGCTTTTGTGGAGCGTTGGTTCGGGGACAACATAGAGGGAGGGTTCCTCATTGTTTGCTGCCTTTTAATTCCTTTTACCATGGGGTTAAGAGCCTTGGGAGCGTTTGGCAATGGCTATTACATGACCTACTCCGGGGTGTATGTGGTTCAGTCCATTCAGCGGGATCTGTTTGCCAGGCTGCAAATCCTTCCGGTGGCTTTTTTTCAGAGGTACAAAACAGGCGAGTTAATGGCTGCCCTTCTGGGCTATCCCCAGCAAATAAAAACTATTGTCGTGGATACCAGCAACGATCTGGTGAAGCAACCGCTGACCTTGTTGTCCGCAGTTGGGTTTCTGCTCTATAAGTCTTTTACCAGCGAAAGTTTTTTTGTGGCTGCCGTGGGGGTGCTCAGTATACCTTTGGTTGTTTTCCCAATTCGGCAAATCGGAAAGTATTTAGCCAAAAGATCCCGTCAGTTGGTCAAGGAAACGGAGGCCTTGCAGTCTTCGGCAATTGAAACTGTACAATCTCCCTTGGAGATTCGGGCCTACAATTTGGAAAGGCGTCAATTGATGGCTTTTCGGGAGAAACTAAAACGTATCTTCTTTCTGACCATGAAAAGCGTGCGGAGTAAACTCATGATCTCTCCGAGTATTGAGTTTGTGGCCGCTTCAGGATTGGCTCTGGCCTTGTTTTTGGGTGTACGGGCCGGGATTACCCAAGGAGAGTTCATGGCCTTGGGGGTGGCCCTTTACATGGCTTATACCCCGATTAAAAGATTGGGCAATATTCACGGTGCCTTGAAAGCCTTGGAAGCTCCTTTGAAGAGAGTTGAGGATGTTCTCCATGCGCCTGATTCCATTCCAGAACCGGAAAACCCGATCCCCATGCCGCAAAGGGTTCAGGGAGAGATCTTTTTTGAGAATGTTTCCTTCACCTATACCAAGGATTTGCCGGTCTTGCGGAACATCACCGTCCGTATCCATTCCGGCGAAACGGTCGCCCTTGTGGGTCCTAGTGGCGCCGGAAAGTCTACGTTCATCAACTTGATTCCCAGATTTTTCGAGGCAACGCAGGGCCAGGTTTTCATCGATGGCGTTCCGATTTCCGATGTACGACAAAGTGAGTTGCGCGCTCAGGTAGCCTACGTTCCTCAGATGCCAGTGCTTTTTAACGCCAGCGTCTTTGAAAATATTGCTCTGGGGAAAGAAGGGGCGTCCGTGGAGGAAGTCTATCGAGCCGCTCGCATGGCTCGGGCGGATAGCTTTATTTCGGCTTTACCGGAAGGGTATGATACCGTTCTTCGTGAACGTGGCAGTTCCCTATCGGGGGGACAGCGGCAGCGGATAGCCATTGCCCGGGCCTTCCTCAAAGATGCCCCTATTCTGATTCTTGACGAGGCGACTTCGGCTCTCGACAATAAGATAGATGCTGAAATTCAGGAAGCCTTACGGGAGCTCTCCAGTGGACGAACAACTTTGGTTATAGCTCATCGCATCAATTCCCTCAACCATATAAAGAGACGGCTTTATTTTGAAAACGGCGAAATATTGGGAGACGGTGACCACGATACTCTTCTCGGTTCCTGTGAGGGGTATCGAAAGCTAATTCAGAAATAGTTTGGCCAAATGAATACGCCTCAAGCAAAGAGATCGACCAAACCGGTGGGCAAAATCGTGGGGAATTATATTCTCTACTGGTTGGCCCGAGCCACTCTCACCGTTCTTCGTCTACTTCCGGTGAAGGTGGTTTGTGCGGTTGCGAGGGTGATCGGCCTTATGGCCTATCGCATGTTCCGCAAAAGGCGTAAGATTGTCGCAACAAATCTCCGCATCGCCACCAGGTTTTTAGGGGATGAGCCGGAAAATCTGGATCAATTGGTACGCGAGGTTTTCTGTCGGAGCAGTATCAACATTCTGGTGGGGCTTCAGTTCTCAGCCATATCCTCCGCCAAGGTCGAGAAATTTGTCCATTTGGAGGGCATCGAGGTTTTTGCCAAAGCTGCCCGGAAGGGGCGTGGGGTGATTATCGTGATGGCGCATATGGGTCCCTGGGAAGCCCTTGCGCATTTTCCTGATCTCTTTCGGAGCAAGGGGTTGATGATGCCCTTCGCCGCCCTGTATCGTCCTCTGAATAACCGTCCTTTGAATAAGTGGATTAAAGAACAAAGGGAAATTTCCGGGACCAAAATGTTCAGTCGCGAGGATGGCTTTAATTCCCCGCTGGCCCACCTTCGGGCCGGAGGAGCCCTCGGGGTTCTGGCGGACCAAAAGATGAAACAAGGCCCTAAAGTGGGGTTTTTTGGGCAACCAGCGTATTCCAATCCGATTCCGGGGATCTTTCAGAAACGAACCAAGGCGGAGCTAATCGGCATGTCGTTTGCCAAGGTGGGTAAATTACGCTGGCGATTAACATTCCACCAACCGGAAAATATGGCCTTGGAAGAATACCATTCGCGGGAAGATATGGCTCTGGCCTGCAACCAGCTTCTGGAAAAGACGATGAGCGAAAGCCTGACCGATGTGTTTTGGTTTCAACGCCGTTTTTTATCCGAATAGAAAACCAGGAAATACAGTCATGTTTTCTGCTCAAGTTAATAGGTAATGGTGGGAGTATGGGGTCTTATACGAGAAGATCCAGGGGGTTAAAGAGAGGTTTTTGGACGCAAAATTGATAAGACAGCATTTTTTGCATGCAGTATGATGGAGTTTGTTGGTTTTTTAATTTCATCTGATATTGTATTTTTATATGGCTAAGCTAGCTGCTGATAAACCCGTGGGCGTTGGCCTGGTGGGATGTGGGAATTTTGCCCGCATCACTCATTTGCCGAACTTGCACCAGTCTGCCTTGGCGGAATTGCGCTGGGTCTGTGATCTTGATGAAGACCGCCGCACCGAGGCGGCCGGCCTAAGCGGGGCCGAGGTGACTGCCGAGGCCAAAGATCTCTGGAATGACCCTGCCGTCGAAGCGGTCGTTATCGCGGTGCGGGATGATCAGCAAGCGCCCCTTTGTGCGGAAGCTCTCAAGGCCGGCAAAAAAGTTTACCTGGAAAAACCCGGGGGTGGTTCTCCCGAGGAAATTGAAAGGCTTCTGGCTATTGAAGAATCTTGCCAAAGCAAGGTGTGGATGGGGTTTCAAAAACGGTTTTCGCCTGCCTACCAAGAAGCTAAGCGGTTGCTGGACTTGGATGGAGGGGCGAAAAATCTGTTCCTTCGTATGACTGACGATGCCTGGCGTTGGGCAATTGGTTATCCTCCCGGAGCCTTGATGCGTATCGACGTCTGCCATTTTTTTGATTTGGCCCGATGGTACACCAATGCTGAAATTGCCAGTGTCTACGCGATCCGGAGTCGGCCCGACGATGATTCCCTGCTTTTGCAAATGACCAATGGAGTTCCGGTGAGTTTGATTTTCAGCGGTCATGGAACGATGGATATGCCAAAGGAGCGTATGGAGGCGATCAGTGAACGCGGGGGAGTGGTGGTGGAAGATTATGTCGAGGTTGGGGCTTTTGGCTATTCCGGGGAAGATTCCCGCCGGACCTTTCCAGGAGTGCTTCGGAAGGATCTGCCGAAGGAGGCGGCGGAATGGCTCCAAGGGCAGGGGGCCGCGGGTTTACGAAAGCTTCGGCGGAAAGCCTGGCAAGCCCGGCAAAAGCTGAACCATTTGGCGGAAGGGGAGGATTTGACCGAGGAAGAAAGGGCATGGGCGCGGATCATTCCGAACTTTCTTCGGGACCAAGGCTGGCGAAGTAGTTTAGAGGCTTTTCTTGCCTCCGTGCGCAGACCCTGTGAGGAATTTCCCGCAGCCGGTCTAACCGATGCAAAATCCGCTGCCGAGGCGGCTATTGCCGCCCGGTTGAGTCAGGAATCGGGCGAAATCCAACATCTTGCGACTTTGCCTGCGGCAGCCGCGGGTTATTCTGGCTAGGAATAAAAGGAGGAGGCTTTCACGCCTGCCGGACCATCTGCACCGCCTCTTTGGTTAGCTTTTCGATTTCCTTCCAGTTCTTGGCTTGGACGAGTTTGGCATCGACAAACCAGGAACCTCCGATGGCCGCCACGGTAGGGAGTTTAATGTAGTCCGCGGCATTGTTGGCCTTGACTCCGCCGAGAGGGATGAATTTCAGCCCGGTGTGTTGATAGGGGCCCGCCATGGCTTTGAGCATGGGGATCCCCCCTGCCGCTTCGGCGGGGAAAAACTTCTGCAGTTTACAACCCAGGGAAAGTCCCTTCTCTACATCCGAAGGGGTGCAGGCACCGGGGACAAAAGGCAATTCCAGTTCGTGCGCTTTTTCCACTACACTGCGATTGATTCCGGGCGATACTCCAAACAACGCCCCTGCTTTGACGGCTTCTTCAACTTGGTAGATATCCAGCAAAGTGCCCGCTCCGACCATCATATCCGGCAGCTCGGCGCGAATCGCGCGGATAGCCTCAATGGCCGCCGGGGTGCGCAAGGTAACTTCGATTAAATCAACCCCGCAGGCCGATAGGGTGCGGGCGAGAGGAACCGCATCGGCGACATCATGAATGACCGCGACGGGGACAAGACGGGTTTGGGTGATTTTTTCCATAAGGGAACTTGTAAGGAATTCCCAACAAAAAAGCAATATATTTCCTTGACAATCATAAAGCATGGTATTTTTCTATCTGGAGAATGTTTATGCCCCCGCCCATTCCTTCCCCTGATGCCTCTTTTAGCGGTATGTATGATTTTCGCGTTTTGCGTCAATTGCGCAAGCGCGAGGGGTTGAGTATTGCCGAGGTATCCCGTCAGTCGGGGGTTTCCCCTGCAGTGATTTCCAAGTTGGAGCGTAACCAGACCGTTGCCGAGCTGGAAACCTTGTTTCGCTTGGCCCGGGTGTTCGGGATGACTGCTACCGATTTGCTGTCCCTTACGGAAAACCGAATTTCTCACAAAAAAACTGCGGGGGAGCGGAAGTCGGGCGCGTTTACTTTTTCGGAAATCCAATATGACAATGTTCGCTGCCTCTATGGCCAGGCTCCCAAGGGGGCGGAAGTATCACGTCCGGAGATCCATCACGATGACTATGAAGTCTGCTGGGTTCTGCAAGGGGAGGTGGTTTTGAGCCTGCCGGAGCAAACCTACGAATTGAAAACCGGCGAAGCGGTGCAATTTGATGCCATTCTTCATCACACCTACAAGGCCTTGGCGGATTCGGAATTGATTATCCTCCACTTGCGCAAGGCCAAGCGTTTTTAGAAAACCTCTTACCCAACGATTCTATGATAAAACTGAAAGAAAACCTGAAACCTGAAGATTTGAAAGCCCAACTCAGCCGTCTGTGGGATCTGAGTGGCCAAAAAATTGCCCTCGTCCGCGACGAGTATGATACCACCAAGGGGGCCCCTGTTTATACCGTAAAGGGGAAATACACCACCCGTGGTTGGACCGAGTGGACCGAAGGCTTTGTCTACGGTTCGGCGATTTTGCATTACGATGCCACCGGCGAGAAATCCGCTCTGGAGTACGGCAAGGAGATGACCGTTCGCCAAATGGCCTCGCACGTCAGCCATTTCGGCGTGCACGACCACGGCTTCAACAACGTCAGCACCTACGGAAATCTTCTCCGTCTGATGAATGAGGGGGTCCTTCCGGAAAACGAATGGGAAAAGAACTTTTACGAGGTGGCTCTTAAAGTTTCCGGTGCGGTACAAGCCTATCGCTGGACCAAAATCCACAATGGGGAAGGGTACATTTATACCTTCAACGGACCCCATTCCCTCTTCGCCGACACCATTCGCTCCCTACGTTCCTTGGCTCTCAGTCATCGGCTCGGGCACGTCTTGATGGGAGAAAACGACAAGAAAATTTCCCTACTGGAGCGCTTGGTTCAACATGCCCGTACCACCGCCCGGTATTCGGTCTATTATGGTGAGGGCCGGGATTCTTATGATATTTGGGGACGGACCACCCACGAGGCCATTTTCAATACCAACGATGGCAACTTCCGTGCGCCGAACTCTCAACAAGGGTTTTCGCCTTTCTCCACCTGGACCCGCGGCCTCTCCTGGATCATGGCCGGGTATCCGGAGGAATTGGAGTTTCTGCAAACCCTCTCCGACGACGAGCTCGAACCTTATGGCGGGCGTGCGGAGATTGAGGCGATGATGCTCAAGGCAGCCAAGGCTTCCTGTGATTTCTTTATCGAACATACGCCCGTTGATGGAATTCCGTACTGGGATACCGGAGCGCCGGAATTGCACCGTCTGGGCAATTACCTCGACCAACCGGCTGATCCTGACAACCCCTACGAGCCGGTCGATAGTTCCGCGGCCGCCATCGGCGCGCAGGGGCTCCTGCGGTTGGGGCGTTACCTCCAGGCCAAGGGCGAGGAAAAAGAGGGTAAACGCTACTGGCAAGCCGGGTTGACGGTCGCGGAATCGTTGTTCACCGATACCTATCTGAGCACCGACGAGACCCATCAGGGCTTACTCCTGCATACCATTTATCACCGTCCCAACGGTTGGGACCACATTCCCGCCGGCTCCAAAATTCCCCGTGGGGAATCCTGCCAGTGGGGAGACTACCACCTGCGTGAGTTGGCGATCTACCTGCAGCGTTTGGTGGATAACAAACCCTATTACACCTTCTTCGGTTCCTGAACC
The DNA here is from genome assembly GCA_022565335.1 of Opitutales bacterium. Classification (GTDB taxonomy): domain Bacteria; phylum Verrucomicrobiota; class Verrucomicrobiia; order Opitutales; family T3Sed10-336; genus JAIUMY01. Next base: position 9,717 of record JAIUMY010000015.1, on the reverse strand, counting down.
AAAACCTCCACCTCCAAAGCACTATGATTATTTCTGATCTCAACAAAATCGACGGGAACGTCTATCCCGCCCGCCGCCGCACCCGGAATCTGGTTGGCGGGGTTTCTCCCATCCAATGCGAAAACTTCTGCATGGGGTTCGTGACTCTCGAACCCGAAGGCGGCCAAGTGCCCTGGCATAACCAGGAGCAGGAGGAAATCTACTTCGTTCTCGAAGGAGAGGGGGAGATGTGCCTCGGTGAGGAAAAACAAGCCATCAAAGGAGGGCAAGCGGCGTATATTCCGCCACAGGTTTTTCATCAGCTCACCAACACCGGTAAGACGCCGATGAAGATGATCTATTGCTACGGCCCCGCAGGCAACGTGGCGCACTGGAAACAAGAACTTGAGGGAACCCTTCCCAAGGCGGGCATTGAGGTGCCCGATCTCCCTGCCGGAGCGTGGCCACAATGCACCGACAAACCGGAGAAATAACTCTACATCAATCGATAGTTTCAAAACTTAATCCCAACACTACCATGGAAATTAGAAATATTGGCATCATCATGAACGGCGTCACCGGGCGCATGGGCACCAACCAGCACTTGGTCCGTTCTATTCTGGCAATCCGCGAGCAAGGTGGAATCAAGGTCTCCGACGACCTGATTCTCATGCCCGTCCCCACCCTGACCGGGCGCAGTGAGAACAAGCTCCGGGCCCTGGCGGAAAAATATGGTGTGGAAAACTACACCACTGACATCGACAGCGCGCTGGCCAAGCCCGACAATCACATCTTCTTCGATGCTTCCTCCACTTTGTTGCGGGCCAAGTTCGTCGAAAAAGCAGTGAAAGCCGGCAAGGCGGTGTATTGCGAAAAGCCCACTGCGGTGGAAACCAAAGAGGCCGTTCGGTTGGCCCAGCTTTGCCGCGACGCCGGTATCAAGAATGGCGTCGTCCAGGACAAGCTCTGGTTGCCCGGCTTGCGGAAATTCCAAATGATCAAGGACGAAGGATTTTTCGGCGACATCCTCTCGGTGCGCGGAGAGTTTGGCTACTGGGTTTTCGAAGGCGATAAGTATGACCGCCCCGCCCAACGCCCCTCCTGGAATTACCGCAAGGAAGATGGCGGAGGCATTATCATTGATATGCTTTGCCACTGGCGCTACGTCATCGACAATCTCTTTGGCAAGGTGAAATCCGTTTCCTGTCTCGGGGCGACCCACATCCCCACCCGTTACGATGAGGAGGGTAAATCCTACAAGGCCACCGCCGATGATTCCGCCTATGCGACTTTCGAATTGGACAATGGAGTCGTGGCGCATTTCAACAGTTCCTGGAACGTCCGCGTTCGCCGGGATGATCTCCTGACCATGCAAGTGGACGGGACCAAGGGATCAGCCATTGTTGGTCTGCGCAAATGCTGGGTGCAATCCGCCGCGGCCACGCCAAAACCGATTTGGAATCCGGACATCGATCAGCCGATCAAATTCTTTGAAGGCTGGCAGGAAGTTCCCGATACCCAGGTGTACGAAAACGCTTTCAAGATTCAGTGGGAAATGTTCATTCGCCACGTGGCCCTGGACGAGCCCTATGAATATGACCTCATGGAAGGCGCCAAAGGCGTGCAACTCGCCGAAGCCGGTCTCCAATCCTGGGAACAGCGCAAGTGGGTCGAGTTGGAAAAGCTCAGCTGAACACCAGCGGTTTTTTTACACTTCCAAGGCTTTCCCCTTCCCCGGGGAAAGCCTTTTTTTTGCGGGGGGGACAGTCCGCACAGGTGCTTTTACCCTAAGGAGCAAGGACATTTCTGTCCTTGGGTATTGGAGCGGATGTCCGTATTGGGGAGTCTGTCGTTCATCCCACGGTCGCCTGGCGGCTTCCGCCAGGGACAGGAACCACCACTGGGCGGGACAGGTGTCTCTGCTCCTGATGGGGTGGCGTTTTGTGAAAGGAGGAGCGTTTGTGATTTCTTGGCCGACAACAGGAGAGGGGCGGTAGAGGACGTTGACAAATCTACCCTCTCACCGGTTCTCCGGAAGGGGTTGGCGTAAGGAGCAAGGACATTTCTGTCCTTGGGTATTGGAGGGGATGTCTGTATTGGAGAGTCCTGTCGTTCATCCCGCGGTCGCCTGGCGGCTTCCGCCAGGGACAGGAACCACCGCTGGGCGGGACAGGTGTCCCTGCTCTTTATGGGGTCATGTTTTTTGAAAGGAGGAGATCTACCCAAACTGCGGACTTGTCGGGCGGGAGGGATTGGGTCATGTTGTCCTCATGCTGCAGTTCCTGAAAATTGAAAACCTGGCGTTGATTGATCGGGTGGAAATGGAGTTTGCTCCGGGGTTTATTACCGTGACCGGGGAGACCGGAGCGGGGAAGAGTATCTTGCTGGGGGCGTTGCGTTTGCTTTCGGGGGGACGGGTGGACAAATCGGTGATTCGCAGTGGGGCCGAGCGTTGTGCACTGGAGGCGGAATTGTTTTTTACGGACCCGGCGCCGGTGGACGCCCTGTTGGAAAGTTGTGGGTTGCCCCCTTGTGAGGAGGGGCGTTTGCTTTTGAAACGAATCATTCCCCGCGAGAAAGCGCCGCGGATTATGGTCAATGAGAGTCTGACGACCTTGGGACAGTTGCAGAAAATCGGCGAATATTGGATCGATTTTCATGGACCCGATGACCCGCAGCGACTCTTCGCGGCAGAGACCCAACGTGGGTTGCTGGATCTTTATGCCGGGCATGAGGATGGGGTCGAGGCGTTTCGGCAAAAGGTTCGGCAGTGGCAAAACCTGCGGGAAGAGCGGGAGTCCCTGGCCAACGAAAAAGGTTTGTCGCCGGAGGAACAGGAATACCTCCGCGACCAATTGCTCAAATTTGAAACCCTGGAGTTAACGCCGGAGGGGATCGAGACCCTGGAAAGCCACTACCAGAAGGTGAGCAATGCCCGCGAGTTGATGGAATGCGCGGGCCGTCTGAGCAACGGTATGCAGGGAGAGGGTGGGGTTGCCGACCAATTGGCGGAGGTGTACCGGATCGGGCAGGAGATGGTTGAATTGGATCCGGCTCAGGAGAGTTTGGTCGAGCGGTTGAAGTCGTTGATGATCGAATGCCAGGACCTCGGGCGCGATGTGGCCGGTTTGGAGAATGACTTTGATTTTTCTTCCGGGGAATTGGAGGAGGCCCAGGAAAAAATGAACACCTGGATGGAACTGCGCCGCCAATACGGACGCACGCTGGAAGAAGTTTTGACGCGTCGCGAGGAAATGACGACACGCCTTGAACGGCAATCGGACATCAAGGCCTCGCTGGCGAAACTGGATAAAGACATTCAGGCTGAGGAAAAGGTATTGCGGAAAGATGGGGAGAAGTTAACCGCCCAGCGGCAAAAAGCCGCACGGAAACTTTCGGACAAGGTAACGGCGGCGCTGGGGGAATTGGGTTTTCCCCATCCCCGTTTTGAGGTTTCCGTTTTGCCGGGGAAACAAATCAAATCCCATGGGCTCGATGAGATCGGATTTTTCTTTTCCCCGAATCCCGGCCACGGCCTGGGGCCGTTGCAAAAAATCGCTTCCAGTGGGGAGGTCGCACGGGTTTTGTTAGCGGTGAAAAGTGTGCTCGCGGAAGTCGATCAAACGCCGGTGCTGGTCTTCGACGAGGTCGATGCGAATGTGGGCGGTGAAGTTGGCCGGGCGGTTGGTCGCAATCTCGCCGGGATGGGGCAGCGGCATCAGATTTTCTGCATTACCCATTTGCCCCAAGTGGCCGGGTTGGGGCATTCCCATTTTCTGGTGGAAAAATCCTATGCCAAGGACTCCACTCAAGTGGGTATCCGGAATTTGGATTCTGATAAAGAAGCCCGACTGGCCGAGTTGGCGAGGATGTTGGGTGACCGCAATGCCGAATCGGCCAAACGCCATGCCGGGGAATTGTTGCAACAGGCCAAATGAAGGAAGACGAACAGGCTAGGGCCAATCGACGATTTGCCGACGGGGTGGCGGAGTATTTAGCGGAGGCCGGGATGCGGACCGTGGTCATCTCGCCGGGGTCCCGCTCCACGCCATTGGTTCTGGGCTTCGCCTCGTCGGGAAATTTTCAACTGATTCCGGTCCTTGATGAGCGTTCCGCCGCCTTTTTGGCGCTGGGCTTGGCCCGCTCCACCGAACGACCGGTCGGCCTGGTCTGCACTTCGGGCTCGGCGGTGGCCAATTGGTTTCCGGCGGTGGTGGAGGCGCATGAGAGTCGGGTGCCCCTTTTGCTGATGACCGCTGACCGCCCGCCCGAGTTGCGGGGTTGCGGAGCCGGGCAGACGATTGATCAGGAGCGTTTTTACGGACGTTACACCCGGGCCTTTCGGGAATACCCGATCCCCGGGGACGGAGAAGAGGGGAAGGCCGCCTGGCGGGACTTTTTGGCCGAGGATTGGGCTGCCCTTTCGGGCGATTGTCCCGGTCCGGTCCATCTTAATTTTCCATTTCGGGAGCCGTTATTGCCGCCCGAGCCCGAATCCTTTCCGACTGAAAAGAGGTCTTTGGCGAAAAAGGAGTCCGGCCTTGGTAAAGGGGGGGCTTTTGTCGCCCCCGAGTTGCCCGCGCGATGGCGGGAAGGGGCGCGGACGCTTTTACTTTCCGGCTCCTGGCTGGGGCCGGGGGAGGCTGATTGGACGGGTTGGTTTCGGGATCTCTCGGTAGAACAGGGCTGGCCCTTGCTCGCCGATGCCTTATCGCCTCTCCGGCACCAGAAGGGGTCATCGTTTCGGCCGGTGGCCCATTACGATATCCTTCTGCGCAATGAGGAAGCGGCGAAAGCTTTGCGGCCCGACCGGATCATTCAACTGGGTTCCCTGCCCACCAGCAAAGTTTTGCGGAAGTGTCTGAATGAGTGGCAAACCCCGCGGCTGATCATCGACCCGTACTCCCTCAATCCCCACCCCGATACCGCCCCGGTGGAGTGGTTGGCCCGGCCGGATAAAACTTCGAACGAGATCCCTTTGCCGCCGCCCCTTGCGGACTCCGGTTTTGGGGAAAACTGGGTGGTGCAGGATGAGAAAGTCCGTGGGTTTATTCAGGCGAAAAGGGAAGAATCGGGTTCATTCGAGGGGGCCTTGTATCCGCTTTTAGCGGAGCATCTTCCGGAGCAAAGCATTCTCCACATTGCCAGCAGCACCCCGGTGCGCGATGCGGAATGGTTCTGGCCGGTCAACGGCAAGCATTTCCGGATCTACTCCAGTCGGGGGGCCAACGGGATCGACGGAACGCTTTCCACGGCGATCGGGGAGGCTTTGGGCGAAGGCCGACCGCTTTGGTTGGTTACCGGAGATCTGGCGCTTTTGCATGATGCAAACGGGATTTTGCAGCATCAACTGGAGGGTCTTTCGCTGACCGTTTTGCTGATCAACAATGAGGGCGGCGGGATTTTTCAGAATTTGCCCATTGCCCGTTATGGAGAAACTTTTGAGACTTTTTTTGCCACCCCCCAAAAGATTGACTGGAGCACGTGGGCAAAATCCTTCGGGGTGGCCCATTCGCTCCTGCGGGATCCCACCGAGTTGGCCCAGGCAGCGGCCCGTCCGGCTCCGGAGGGGGTGCGTATTTTGGAGTGGCGGACGGATCGTCGCCAAGATGTGGAACAGCGACGGCAATGGTTGAGGGCATTTTCTCCTTGAAGCCTCCGCCGGTCCTTGGAAGAAAAGGATATGGCAAAACTTGCGTTACTTTCAGTCAGCGACAAAACAGGCTTGGTGGATTTCGCCAAAGCCTTGGTCGAACAGCACGGGTTTTCCCTGCTGTCAACCGGCGGGACGGCTCGCCTCCTGCGGGAAAGCGGACTTCCGGTTACTGATGTAAGCGAACACACCGGCTCTCCGGAAATCATGGAGGGACGGGTCAAAACCCTTCACCCCAAAGTGCACGGCGGGCTTTTGTGTCGCCGCGATGAGCCCGAGCACCTGCGTCAGGCGGAGGAAAATGGCATCGGTCTGATCGATCTGGTGGTGGTCAATCTCTACCCTTTTGAGGAAACGGTAGCCAAAACCGGGGTAACGATGGAGGAGGCGATTGAAAACATCGACATTGGCGGTCCCAGTATGCTGCGCAGCGCGGCCAAGAATCACGAGTCGGTGACCGTTCTTTGTGATCCCGCCGATTATGCCGAGACCTTGGAAAAACTTTCTGCTGGTGAGGGTGATGCCTTGCAGGCCTTCCGCCGCAAATTGGCGCTCAAGGTTTTCCAGCGGACGAGTTCCTATGACCGTGCCATCAGTGCCTTTTTAGAGAGCCGTCAGGAAGCAGAGGAACCCGATATGGATGCCATCTCCGGGATCCCTTCCGAGTTGGAATTGACCTTTCCCCGCGCCAAAACCCTCCGCTACGGGGAGAATCCCCACCAAAAGGCGGCGCTGTATGGAAGTTTCTTCGACGCCTTTGAGCAGTTGCAGGGCAAGGAGCTGAGCTACAACAATATTCTTGATATTACGGCGGCCACGTATCTGATCGGTGAATTCCGGGCGCCGACGGTGGCGATTCTCAAGCACACCAACCCCTGTGGGGCGGCTAGTGCGGATGATTTGGTAACGGCGTGGAAAGAAGCCTTCGCCACCGACCAGCAAGCGCCTTTTGGTGGCATCATTGTTGTCAACCAGACGCTCGGCGCCGATTTGGCCAAGGAAATCTCCGGCATCTTTTCCGAGGTGATCATTGCCCCCGACTTCACTGCGGAAGCGCGGGAAATTTTTGCGAAAAAGAAAAACCTCCGGCTCATGGTGACCAAGCAAGGTTTGGGTGGAGAGAATCTTCGCGAGGTGCGTTCAGTCGTGGGCGGCGTTTTGTTGCAGGATGCCGATATTCAGGCCGTTTCCGATGATGCCAATTTCCAGGTCGTGACCAAGCGGCAGCCGACTGAAGAGGAATGGCGGGCGATGCGCTTCGGCTGGAGGGTGGTCAAGCATGTCAAATCCAATGCCATCGTTTACGCCGGAGTCGAGCGGACTCTCGGGGTTGGGGCCGGGCAGATGTCGCGGGTCGACAGTTCCCGCATTGCCGTCTGGAAAGCCGGTGAGGCCGGTCTCGATCTGAAGGGCTCGGTGGTTGCCTCCGATGCGTTCTTTCCGTTCCCTGATGGTTTGATTGCCGCCTCCGAGGCGGGCGCTACGGCGGCCATTCAACCGGGGGGATCGGTTCGCGACGAAGCGGTCATTGCCGCGGCTGATGAGCGGGATATGGCTATGGTCTTCACCGGTAAGCGACATTTCCGGCATTGATTTTTTTTGCGTTTTATTGATATAGTTATCATTTTCCTTTGTTATGAAACGACTACAACGACATCTTCTTTTGGCTGGCGCCGTGTTGCTCCTGCCCTTGCAAATTCAGGCTGATGACGAGGCCCCTGAGACTTTCTTGGAAAGCATCGAGGGAAAGGTGGAGCTCGGCTATCTTTTCCAGTCTGGTCGGACTGATCGGGACGAAATCTCCGCCCGGTTGGATCTGCGCCGTGATGTTGCGCCCAACGAATATCGCTTTACTTCTGAGTTTCTTTATGGAAAGCAGGACGGGGATAAAAGCTCGGATCGCTATGCTTTGCGCTTTCGCTGGCGGCATACTTTTGCCCAGCACTTCTTTACCGAGTTGAGTACCTCATACGAAAAAGACCGTATTCGGGAAATTCGGCATCGGGCAGAGCAGGATTTTGCGTTGGGGTACCGGTATATCAATAGAGATGACTTAGTCGCTTCGGTCGGTCCTGGTTTTACCATTCAGTTTGAAGAGTTACAGGTGAGCAATGATAACCATGATACTTGGAATTATCTGGCAACGGTATTTCAGGATGTTCGCTGGCAATTCAACGATAGCTGGCGCCTGGAGCAGGATAGCCGATTTCTGATCGAGCCTTCGGATACCGACGATTTCTTTTATCGTTTCAACTTGGGGCTGATCGGCAAAATGACCGAGCAAGTCTCCCTTTCCGTTCGTTACAGCCTCCTGTACGAGAATCAAACTCCTCCGGATGTGCCCAGTACCGAACAACGGTTGGTGACCTCGCTGGGTTACTCCTTTTAAACCGCCTTGCGAACCTTTTCATCACGGCCCGCTCATTGGAGCGGGCCGTATTGTTTGGTCGTGAGTTAGGCTGCCCTAAGGAGCAAGGACATCGCTTCGCCCAGCGCATATGCGTCAACCTAAGGGCTTTGGATGAGACCGCATAGGTCGGACTTTCAACCCTTGTTGATCGACTTCGCCAAGGTTTCTGCCTGTTGTTGGGAGGTGACAATATAAGGAGCAAGGACATTCCTGTCCTTGGGTATTGGAGGGGATGCCCGTATTGGGAGTCTGTCGTTCATCATGCGGTCGCCTGGCGGCTCCCGCCAGGGACAAGAACCACCGCTGGGCGGGACAGGTGTCTCTGCTCCTAAGGGGAGTGCGTTCGCAAAACATTTGCTCTTGAGCTTTTTTAGCACTTGGGAAAGATAAACGCTATGGGGGATTTTTTCGATGTACACGAATCCATTGAAAGACACGGCAGAGATCTTCCGCATTGGCAACAAGGGGAGGTCCTTCAGTTTGTTACTTTTCGATTGGGCGACTCATTGCCGAGGGAAAAGTTGACTCAGTGGCAAAGTGAGAGGAAAGCATGGCTTGAAGGGCGCTCGCAGACGTGGTCGGCTGAAGAGGAGTCGGAATATCATCGTCTATTTACCTGGCGAGTTGAGAAATGGCTGGATGCGGGCTTCGGTTCGTGTCTTTTAAAAGAAAAGCGACATCGGAATGTCCTCGAGAAGACTCTTATGAAGTTTCAGGGACTCCGGGTCGAACACTATGCTTGGGTTATTATGCCTAATCATGTGCATAGTTTGTTTAAACCATTGGAGGAGATGCATTCCTTGATCAAAGCCTGGAAAGGCGTTTCTGCTCGTCTCATTGGTCGTGGCAGTATTTGGCAAAAGATGTATCGAGATACGATGATTCGGGATAATCAGCATTTCGCCAATGTGGTTCGTTATATACGTCGAAACCCGGCTGACCTCCCAGTTGGCTCGTATACTTTATGGGAAAGCCCACGTGCAAAAGGAATTCGATAGATGTTTACCCTAAGGAGCAAGGACACCTGTCCCGCCCAGCGCATATGCGTCAACCTAAGGGCTTTGGATGAGACCGCATAGGTCGGACTTTTAACCCTTGTTGATCGACTTCGCCAAGGTTTCTGCCTGTTGTTGGGAGGTGACAATATAAGGAGCAAGGACATTCCTGTCCTTGGGGATTGGAGGGGATGTCCGCTTTGGGGAGTCCTGTCGTTCATCATGCGATCGCCTGGCGGCTCCCGCCAGGGACAAGAATTTCCCTGCTCCTTATGGGGTGGCGTTTTGTGAAAGGAGGAGCGTTTGTGATTTCTTGGCCGACAACAGGAGAGGGGCGGTAGAGGAGGTTGACGAATCTACCCTCTCACCGGTTGTCCGGAAGGGGTTGGCGTAAGGAGCCAGGACATTTCTGTCCTTGGGTATTGGAGGGGATGCCCGCTTTGGAGAGTCCTGTCGTTCACTCCGCGGTCGCCTGGCGGCTCCCGCCAGGGACAAGAATGTCCCTGCTCGTGTGATCATGAAAACATATCATCCATTCAGTGAAAGTCTGAAGGCCTCTGAACCGGTGAACGGAGGTGAAGCGGAAGGAAACTGCTTCGTCGCGAGGCGTGGTGGGAAACAACCGGAAGCGAAAGAACAGTCCCAAAGGCCTCTGAACTCGATTCGGCGTATGTCTGTGG
>JAIUMY010000014.1 GCA_022565335.1 Opitutales bacterium | reverse complement strand
CTGAAGCGGGGAATACCCTTGACCGGGAATCCCTCTACACTATCATAAATGAAGTAACATCAACTCATTTAAAAGAAGAAGCCATGAGTATCGCAGATCAACTCAGACAGGAGGGACGCCAGGAAGGACGCCAAGAGGGACGCCAGGAAGGCGAGCGCATGATTCTACAGCGGTTGATCGCCCGGAAATTTGGCGAACTGGACTACGTATCCCAGGAAAAACTTAACCACGCGGGAAGCGAGGAGCTTGAACGTTGGGGAGAACGAATCCTCGACGCGAAGACTCTCGAAGAAGTATTCGGGGAGTAATTCCTCTCCTCGATGAACTCTTCATCGCAAAATTCCCTTCTTTGTTCCTTTATTGTCCACTGAGTTTGGGGGGAATTGTTGCGGGAAATCACCCCAATTCGCCGCATAAGTGACCGGGCCAAAAGTGGGGCCATAGGCTTTTGGGGGTTCCCTTATCTGTTGATACGATACAATGAAGAGGGACTCCATATCATACCGACAATCCATTCTATAGGAGTCAATTGCGTCACTCGAACGCACCCCCAAATGGGTTTTCTATCGATATCCCTCCTCTATGATGAGGCTGAAGGTATTTGTCCGGAGAAAGAGTTGCTCCTTGAGATATTCTATTACGGCTTCAGAAATATGGATCCGGAGACGGGGCGCTGGCTGAACCGGGATCCGATCGGGGAACGGGGTGGTTTAAACCGGTATGGGTTCGTGGGGAATGATGGGGTGAATCGGTGGGATTTTCCGGGGCTTGTATTTTATGCAATTGGCGGCACTTGGGAGCGACAGTCCGATGGAGCGAATCCCTCGGTAATGTATGATCAAGTAAATGAGCCTTATGCAGAATACTTCCGAGGGCCAGGGTTTCGCGTTGGAGTAAAATCTCCAATTAGGGCAGCGCATGGCCGTGACACAATTCGCTTAGCAAATAGAGTGAAAAGGCGAATTTGCCGTGATTTCTGTGAGGCACTAGAAACCTGCGAAGATTTTGATATAAATATTACTGGCTGGAGTCGTGGTGCAATGGCTGCTGTTCGCGTTGCGCATTTGCTCAACGATGATGGGTGTACCTGTCGAACTGGGTTTTTAAGAGGTGAAAGGCATCGTCCTGTGGAGGTTAATTGGTTGGGGCTATTCGATGCAGTGCGTATGGTCGCGGAGCCCGGAAGAACTGTTGGCCGGGGATCACGATTACCTGGTAGCATACCTTCAAATGTAAAAAGTTTCAGTCATGCTGTAAGCACAAACGAGGAAAGGTTATTCCCAACAATGCGTTTTGGAGGAAACGAAAAAGAGTTCTGTAATGAAGACGGAACGCCGACTTCGCATTCAGACATCGGGGAGTCTTTCTCCAAGGGGGAAGAAAACGATGCTTTTAACTGGATCAAACAATCCGCCATTAATGCTGGAGTTAATTTCGAATGAAAAATATTAAAAGGATTTGGGGTTATGTCCGGTTTATCATTATCTTTCCTGGTTTGTGCTTGGTTGGTTGTTCTCATAACCCGAGGATTGCTGTGCATAACCAAACAGAAGAGGCAATGAGGGTTGAAATTGAAGGCTTTAGTCCTTTTGTTGGGCCAGGAAACTTACCCGCAAGTGGTCGAAAGGGCTATAATTCCGATATTTCCATACGCGTTGAGGATCAGATTGTGATTACTTGGGTAACGAGGGATCCTCCCTATCAGGAAATGGTTGAAACCTTTAACCGCAGTGAAATTGGGATTCCTCGGAGAATACGCATTGGTACATTAAGCATTAAGTTGGACGAAAATAGTGATTGGAACTTTGAATATAGACGATTCGGAAACTGATTGTTACCGCTCAAATGGAACAGCCAAAGGGATTGCCGCACGTATTCTTGAAAAACCTTTGACGGCGGTGGTTTTTAAGATTTTGTTGGGTATCGCTCGAATGGTTTTCCGTGGGCACGCCTAGCTCGCTCCTGTCAGATGATCAGTTGTCATCGTGTTCCGCCAATGGGCAATCCGTTACGTATGGGAAAATCTACCAAAGCAAAACTACGCGGGCTGAGCCCTTCGGCTCCGGGGCCGTTTTCGTTAGCGATCCAGCGTCGGCTGATAGTGTTTGGGGAGCAGGTGCTTCTGCACGAAGGTTGATATCCGGAGTATGTTGGAATTGCTGCCGCAGTTTTTTTGGCAACTCGTTGTGATCGCCTATACGGTGGTCTTTCCCATTTTGTTGTTGGCTGGTTTTGGCTTTTGGCTGCAGAAGAAGTTCGGGTTGGATTCGGCGACGCTGACCCGGCTGAATTTTTATTTTCTGATTCCATGTGTTGTTTATTTTGTCGTTGTAACAGCGGATTTGAGGGGTGGGGACGTGCTTTTGGTGGTGGGTTTTCAAGCTGCGTTGATGTTCATTCTGCTCGGGCTTTCCTATTTGGCGGCAAAAATTTTCCGGGTTCCGGGGGATCAGCAAGCGGCTCTTGGGATGAGCACGATATTTCATAATTCGGGCAACTACGGACTTCCCTTGCAGGATTTGGCCTTTCGTCAGAGCGGGGCAAGTGAACCGGCGATGGCGATTCAGGCGATCTATATGGTGTTCCAGAATTTTCTAAATTTCACTCTGGGTATCTTCCTCGCCGCGATGGGAAAAAGGGGGATGGCTTCGATTCGGGATTGGCGAAGTCATTTGGGGCCGATTTTGCGCCTTCCGCCGATGTATGCCTTGGCGGCGGGTTTGTTAACCGTTCAAGTGCGAGCCCAGCTTTCGCCGGAAGTGGTGGATCAAATCTTTGCTTTGGGCGAACCTTTCTGGCAGGTCATCGCCTATGTGCGGGATGCCTTTATTGCGCTCGCCTTGTGTACGTTGGGGGCTCAACTGGCTAAAGTTTCGAAGGAGGGATTGCGTTATCCGGTACGCCTGGCTGTCGCGTTGCGGTTGCTGGCAGGGCCGGTGGCCGGTTTTTTGTTGATTTGGGCGCTGGGAATCGAAGGTTTCATGGCACAGGTTTTGATGTTGGCCACGTGTACCCCGACCGCGATCAATTGTCTGTTATTGTGCCTGGAGTTTGACAATCATCCTGATTTCACCGCCCGGTCGGTTTATTATTCGACCTTGCTGTCGCCGATAACGATCGCGTTTGTTCTCTTTGTAACGCGGAGTGGGATTGGCCCCTTCGGGTAGGGTTCTCGTGGGGCGAAATTGCCTTGGAGCGAAGCTTGCGCATTTTTATCAAGCCAAGGGAAGTGAGGGGAGTGACCTTTTCAATAAAAGCGCGAGAACAGCGGTACAGGCGGGAGACACCGGTAGCTCATTCAACTTCGCCAAATGCTATGGAAAACAAGACGGTGACCGAAAACGAACAGCCTGTGATAATGGGGTAAAAAGTCACCGGCATCATTCAATCCCATGGGATGCGTTCAGTTGAATCTATTCTTTGGTTCGCTCGTCCTCGCTCTCGTCCCCAGCTTGTTCCTCCGGCGTTTCGAAGTGAAGGGGTTCCCCCTCCTCGTTTAAGAGCTGATAATCAAAGGCCGCTTGGATACCTTTAAGATTTTCCTGCTCCGCGAGCGCTTCGTCCGCAACTTCTTCGTCTAAGTAGCGAGGATAGAGAGGAGAGAGCATTGCGACCACGATGCCAAGGGCCGCGAAGGTTGAGAAAGTATCGGCGTAGCCTAATTGCTCTACCAATAAACCGACCACTGGAGCCCCGACGGCTTGCCCCAACGCACAGGCAAGGAAAGGCAGCACGGGGCCGAGGGATAAGCGACCCGGCAATAACCGGATGCCGGTGAGCAAGTAAAGGCCCGTGAGGCTCATATAAGCAAGGCCGAAGACAAGGGCCGAAAAAATGCCGATCAACACCTGACCCGGACTCGCTGCCAGCAAAACGAGACTGGCAGCAAGCATGACCAGCATGAGCGCATGCATGATCTGCGGGTTGTTCCGGTCGGCGAGATCGGTTATCGCCGCACCGCCTAGTCCGGCGATGCCAATGGCCAGCCAGAGCCAGGCAGTATCTTCGGACGTCAACGCCCCCAGCGTGACCGCCAGGTCCGGCGCAAAAACCCAATAGGCCGCGGCGATGAAGCCCATGGCAAAGGCAAAAATCGAAAGCCAGAGCAAGCGCCAGGATTGGGTGAGGGTGATTTTGGGCGGAGGTGCCGCATCCGCTGGAATTACCCGCGAGACGGCAGGTATGAAATAAAAGGCCGCCAGCAGGCCAATAAAGGCCAAAGCTGTAAAAAGCAGGTAGGCGGACCGCCACAGGCCGCCGAGAATAATGATCGCCGGCACGGCAACCGCCACCCCGATGCTCGTGCCCGCATTCATCACCGAGCTGGTGCGCCCGTGGACCGAGCGGTCGATGAGGGCCTGCATGGCCGCGGTCAAAGCGGGCATCATCAGTCCGGTTGAGATCCCGCAAATAAACACTCCGAGACTAAGCCGGAATGCGTCTGTTGCCTGGCTAATCAGTCCGAGCCCCAGGACGGCAAAGAGGCTGGCCAGGACAGTGGCATTACGCGCCCCGAGCCGATCTGCGACGAATGGTGCGGCCAGTGAAGCAAGGACGAAGCTAATCAACGGAATGGCACCGATGACGCCGACCCACTGGGGAGAGATATGTAAGTCGTCGCGGATCTCGGGAACAAACAAGCCGAAGGCAAATCTAGCCAAACCAAAGGTGATCGCGATCAGTCCGGCGCCAAACAGAGCAAAGCGCATACTCGGAGACAGTAGGTGTTTCACGGACTCCGAGGGCACCGTGTCGGCGTTTTTGGAGGTATCCACGCCTTAACAAAAACAAAGGGCAGCAACATGGCAATCAACACAATAAAACAATCAGCGAGCTTTGACCGCAAATTAGAACGGGTGGTCACCTGGGCGGCGGGCGGGCAACTGCGCCCGGATTCATGAGGCTGCCGAAAGGGTTTTCGGACGTTTGGAGTGTGTTCTCGACCTTTCCCTCAAACGATAGGAAAAGCTCAAAGACGGCGTCTGGGTCATTGGTGAGGGTGTTTTCGGAGCGTTTAGAGGCATGCTTATCCGAGCAACAAAGGCTCCCTGGTAGCCTGTGAGGATTGATCGGTCGTCCGACGGCGAATCGGCGGGCAGATCGGCCAAAGCGCCTAACAGACCGACATCGCAGAAATACAGTTTAAATCTGGAGGCGTGAATGGCCCTTTTTGGGGAAATTCCGGAAAAATCCGAAAATTGTCTTTCGCTCAATAGGGCACTAAAAAGCCGTCAAATTGCGTTTTGGTTGCAGTTTGACGGCTTAAAAAGTGGCACACCCGAAGGGAGTCGAACCCCTAACCTCCTGATCCGTAGTCAGGTGCTCTATCCAATTGAGCTACGGGTGCAATAAGTGGAAAGTTTGATTCAAGCGGTTTTTGTCTTTGATTTCAAGCGCAACTTTGCAGAAAATGGATTTTTTTCCGCGAACCACCGATTTCTCTGGCGGTCTGCGGAAGAGAGACTTTGTTTTTAATTGACCTATTATGTTTAAAAATCTCCTCAAAAGCTTTTCCGGAAGACATTATCGTAAGTTCTACAAAAAATGCCGCCCCGTTGTGGAGCGGATCAATGTTCTCGAACAGGAGTATCAGTCGCTGTCGGACGACGCGCTGAAAGCGAAAACCGGAGAATTCCGCGAGCGTTTGAAGAAGGGGGAGACTCTAGACGATCTCCTGCCGGAGGCCTTTGCGGTAGTCAAGAACACGGCGCGTCGGTTGTGCGGCCAGACCTTTCAGGTGTGCGGACAGGAACTGCCTTGGGACATGGTGCACTACGATGTGCAGTTGATGGGGGGCATGGCTTTGCATCAGGGAAAGATTGCCGAGATGAGCACCGGGGAGGGGAAAACCCTGGTGTCCACGCTCCCTCTCTATTTAAATGCCCTCAGCGGACGCAACACCCAGTTGGTCACGGTGAATGACTATCTTGCCTTGCGGGATTCGGAGTGGATGGGCCAGATTTTCAACTTTCTGGGACTGACCGTTGGCTGTCTGCAAAACAGTATGCCCGCCGCCGAGCGGAAAAAAATGTATGCCTGTGACATCACCTACGGGACGGCCTCCGAGTTTGGCTTTGACTACCTCCGCGACAATGGCATGGCCACCCGCAAGGAAGACCAGGTACAGCGGGATCACTTTTTTGTCATTATTGATGAGGTGGACTCGATTTTGGTGGATGAGGCGCGAACTCCTTTGATTATCTCCGGACCGGCTCCGATCGATCGCCAGCAACCGTTTGTCGAATACAAGGGGCAGGTATCTTCCCTGGTCAGCCGACAAAATGCCCTTTGCAATCGTTTGATCACGGAAGCGAAGGAAGAATGGGAAAAACCCGAGGAAGAGCGGGATGATTGGGCGGCTTCCCTGAAAATGCTCCAGGTCAAACTGGGAGCTCCGAAAAACAAACAATTGCTTCGTTTGATGGAAACTCCGGAATACCGGAAAGTTTTCGACAAAACGGATTTGGAGATGCACGGGGATTTCCGCAAGAAGGAATTCTTCGCGCTGAAGGAGGAGTTGTTTTATGTCATCGACGAAAAACAACACCAGGCCGACCTCACCGAAAAAGGCCGGTCCGAACTGAGCCCCGATGATCCGGATGGCTTTATCATGCCCGATTTGCCGACCCGGATCCAGGAGATCGATAGCGATGAATCGTTGAGCCCGGAAGAGAAGGAAAAAGCCAAAGCCTCGGCGCAGGAAAATTTTGAGAACACCAGCGAGCGAATTCATGTAATCAGTCAGCTTTTGCGCGCTTATTCCCTCTACGAGCGCGACAATCAGTATGTGGTTCAGGAAGGGAAGGTGCAGATCGTTGACGAGAATACCGGCCGCTTAATGCCCGGTCGCCGTTGGGGCGATGGGCTGCACCAAGCGGTGGAGGCCAAGGAAGGGGTAAAGATCGAGAAGGAAACCCGGACCTACGCTACGATCACTATTCAGAACTACTTTCGTATGTATGAAAAACTGTCCGGGATGACCGGTACGGCGGAAACCGAGGCGACAGAATTCAACGATATCTACAAAATCGGGGTGGTGGTGATTCCGACCCATAAACCTTGCATTCGGGTCGACCAGAACGACGTCATCTACAAAACCCGCCGGGCCAAATACAATGCCGCCTTGAAAGATATTGAGGAAGCCCACAAAAGGGGGCAGCCCGTGCTCGTTGGCACGGCTTCGGTCGATGCCTCGGAGGTCTTGAGCCGGATGCTCAAGCGGGCCAAGATTCCCTGTTCGGTTTTGAACGCGAAGTTCCACCAGGAGGAAGCCCAGATTATTGCCCGTGCGGGGCAAAAAGGGGCGGTTACGATTTCCACCAACATGGCGGGGCGGGGTACCGATATCAAACTGGGACCGGGCGTGGCGGAACTGGGAGGCCTTTTGGTGATCGGTACCGAGCGTCATGAATCCCGCCGGATTGACCGTCAGTTGCGGGGACGTTGTGCCCGTCAGGGCGACCCCGGCCGATCCAAATTCTTTATTTCGCTGGAAGATGATCTGATGCGTCTTTTCGCCAATGCCGGACCTCTTTCCAAGTTGATGGAGAAATCCCTCGGCGAAAATGACGAATTGTCCCACCCGTTGCTCAATCGTTCGATTGAAAATGCGCAGAAGAAGGTCGAGCAACAAAACTATGCGGTGCGGAAACGTTTGCTCTCCTACGATGACGTGCTCAATCAGCAGCGGGAGGTTATTTATGGCATTCGCAACGATGCCATTACGAATGAAACCCCTCGTGAAATCATCTTTGAGATGATTGATGAGGAATTGGAAGTTCGCATTGATGAGGCTGGTCCCGTAAGGCGTTCCAGTGGAGAGGAAGCGGACCTTGAAGGTCTCGTCGGGTGGTTGAATACCCATTTCCCGATTAGCGTGAAAGTTGAAGATCTGGATGGCAAAAATCCCAAGGAATTGCGCGAGCTTTTAAACGACAAAATCAAAAAGGCCTACGATGTAAAAGTGCAGACCGAGGAACCGGAGGCCCTTCTGACCTTGGAGCGCTATGTGGTCATTCGGGGCATTGACAAGCATTGGCAGGCCCATTTGACCGAGATGGAAGATTTGAAGCGCAGTATCGGGTTGCGTAGCTATGGCCAGAAAAATCCGCTTACCGAATACAAGGGTGAGGCCTACCGCTATTTTGAGGAGTTGATGGTGAATGTCCGGCGGGAAATTTGCGCCGGATTGTTCCGGTCCGCTTCCAATGTGCAGGCTTTTGAAAAAATGCTCCAAATGCTCCGTGAAAATGCGAAGTCCACCGGTCCTGCCCCGAGTGATGGGGCCGAGGCCGGGTCGCTGGCCCAATCGCTTCGTGCCGGGGCGGCCGCGGCGGCGGGAAATGCGCCCGGAGCATCGAAAAAAGAGGTCAAACTTCCTGAGGCCCGCCAAGTCAAACGGGACTTGCCCAAGGTTGGGCGCAACGACCCTTGCCCTTGCGGGAGCGGAAAGAAATACAAGAAATGTTGCGGGGCATGAGGGTGGTCATTCTAGGCTCTGGACGGGGTTCGAATGCCCGGGCGCTTTTGTTGGCAGAGAAGGAAGGCCGCTTGGGCAAAGCGGAAATTGTCGGGGTTTTTTCTGATAAAGAGGAGGCCCCGATTTTGGGATTGGGCCGCGAATTCGGAAAAAAATCCGAATACCTCGCTCCCGGAAAGTTTAAAACCAAACTGACCGGAGACGCCGAGGAAGCCTATATCCGCCGGATTGAAGAGGCGAAGGCTGATCTCGTTGTTTTGGCAGGATTCATGCGGGTGATCAAGCCGCCCTTTTTGCGGGCCTTTGAGGGGAAGATTCTCAATTTGCACCCCAGCCTTTTACCCAGCTTTAAGGGTTTGAACGGGATCGGACAGGCCTTGGCCTACGGTGTCAAATTCACCGGTTGCACGGTGCATTGGGTCAGCGAGGAAGTCGATGGCGGGCAAATTCTCGATCAAGCGGTGGTGCCGGTGTTGCCGGATGATACCGAAGAGACTCTCGGTGATCGCATCCATGCGGCCGAGCACCGGCTGCTGGTTTCGGTGGTGGCGCAACGGTCTTTACCCAAAAGAAAATAATCCTCTCCATCGCGGATGCTTTGGAATGTGCTAAACTACTCATACTATGAGCCAAAGTGATTGTCATACGCCTTCGGGAAACTCCGTCGAAAACCGAGCGGAGCAAGTCAAACTAAGCCGCCTCCAATGGGAGGAACTTCTGGGTCCGGAACGATTTTCCATTATGCGCAAAAACGGAACCGAACCCCCTTTCCGCAATGCCTACTGGAATGAGCATCGGGAGGGAATCTTCGTCTGCGCAGGCACTGGGGTTCCGCTTTTCAGTAGGGCCGATAAATTCGACTCCGGTACGGGCTGGCCGAGTTTCACGAAACCAATTGATGAGGGCGTGGTCGCGGAGGAAGTTGATCATTCCCACGGGATGGAGCGCCGGGAGGTTTATGCGGTGGCTTGCGGAAGTCATTTGGGGCACGTGTTTTCCGATGGCCCCCCGCCAACGCATCAGCGCTATTGCATTAACTCGGCCTGTTTGGAGTTTATGCCCCTTCCGGAGGACAAATCCTTGCCGGAGTGGCACCAAGAGCTTGCCGCCAAAGCCCGGCAAAAAATCAAGGACTTGGGGGAGAAGGGATCCTGATCTGATGTCGCGGACAATCATTGTCGGCAACGGGGTTGCCGGTTCTTTGCTGGCCTGGGCCTTTTACCAAAAAGGGGAGCCTTTCACACTCATCGGGAAGCCCGTGGAGACCAGTTCCTCGGCGGTGGCTGCAGGGGTGCTGAATCCCGTTACCGGTAAGCGTTTGGCCAAGGGTTGGATGATCGAAACTTTTTTGTCCACGGCGATGCAGCGTTACCGGGAGTTGGAGGAGGCTTGGGAGGAAACTTTTTTTTATCAGCTGCCCATACAGCGTTTCTGTCTTTCATCGAAGGAAGTGGAAACTCATCGCAAGCGTCGCGAAGACCCCGAATACCGGGGCTTTTTGGGTCCTTTGCGGGCGCCCGGAAGCTTGGTTCCCGAATTCCGTGACGACTATGGGAGTTTTCCCATTGAGCCGGTGGGCTATGTGGAGTTGCCGAAGTTTTTGGAAGCCGCTTCGCGTTTTTTCAGCAAACACGACTCCCGCGAGGAGGGCGTGTTTCAGTACGAGGACTTATATGTATCGAAAAAAGAAATCCGTTATCGTGGAGAAAACATCCAGCGGGTGATTTTCTGCGAAGGGCATGAGGTCAATCGGAATCCTTTTTTTGCCTGGCTGCCGTTTCGTCCCGTGCGGGGGGAAATTATCACTCTTCGTATCCCCGGCTTGACGTTGCCAAAGGCCATTTATCACCATCGGAAATGGATTTTACCCCTTCCTGATGGAAGCTTTCGGGTGGGCTCGACTTATGATCGGGGCGGGTTGACCGCAATTCCCACGCTGGCGGGTAAAGAGGCTCTTCTGCAAGGAGTGGAGGGCATGTTTCATCCGGATTTTGCCCCCGAGCTGTTACAGCATCGGGCCGGGGTTCGCCCTTGTTCCAAAGACACCCGTCCCTATCTCGGGCAGCATCCCCAGTATCCGGGGCTTTTTGTTTTGAATGGAATGAGTTCCAAGGGGGCGGTCTATGGGCCTTGGGCGGCCGATCACTTGGCCGACCATATAATTGCCAAACAGCCTCTCGAACCCGCTTTTGACGCCCTTCGCTTCGGACGTCTTTACCGCGACAGCGGCGGTGGCGTATGACTTCCAAAGATGAGCAAGGATCATAAAAAAGTGAATGCAGGCGGGAAAGAAAATCCCGACAAATGGGTGGAAACGCTCTACGAGAAACTGGCCGATGAAGATGAAGCAAGAGTGTGCGAGGCGATAACCGATGAGGCTTGCGAGGAGGTTCCGGGCAATTTTTTTCGCCAACTGGTCGCGCAGACCCTGACCAAGGCCGGCGATCGAATTGCCAATCCGAAAACCACCTTGCCCTGGTTGTTGCAAAGCATTGGCGCCCCCGGTTATTTGAGTGGAATGCTGGTGCCTTTGCGGGAGAGTGGTTCCTTGCTTCCTCAGGTCTTGATCGGTTCCCTGGTGCGGCGCCTGCCAGTGCGGAAGTCGGTTTGGGTGTGGGGGAGTGTGGTTGAGGGGCTGGCTTTGGCGCTAATGATCCCGGCGGTATGGTTCTTTTCCCCGGTGCTTGCGGGTTGGTCGGTGCTGGCCCTGTTGGCGGTTTTTAGCTTGGCGAGGGGTTTCTGTTCCATTGCCTCCAAGGATGTTTTAGGAAAGACCATTCCCAAGACCCGCCGGGGCTTGCTCACGGGCTGGATGAGTGCCTCGGCAGGCGTCGTCACGGTGGCTGCAGGGCTGAGTTTGCTCTGGCAAGGAAGCGGTGGGGAGGATGGAAATCCCGGGTTTCTTCTTTTCCTCTTGGCCGTCGCCGCGGGTTTCTGGTGTCTTGGAGCCCTGGTTTTTTCGAGGATTGTGGAGTATGCGGGGGCCACCGAAGGAGGGAAGGATGGTTGGCATGAAATTCGCGAACAAATCAGTTTGCTGGGAAAGGATCGGCCTTTTCGGGATTTTGTCCTGGTACGGTCGCTGGCCATTGGTTCTGGTTTGGCGGCCCCGTTTTATGTCCTTTTGGCGCGGGAGGAGGCCGGGGCGGTATTGCCGCTTTTGGGATGGTTTGTGCTGGCCGACGGCCTGGCTTCTATGAGCAGTGGGGTGATTTGGGGCAAACAGGCGGACCGCTCCAGTCGTGGTGTCCTTATCGGGGCGAGTCTCCTCTCCGCCGGTTTGGGCTTGGTGGTGGTAGGCTGGTCATTGGCCGGGTTTTCGCAGGAACTCTCCCGCTGGTTTTACCCTCTTGCTTTTTTTATTCTCGGAGTGGCTCACAGCGGGGTCCGGGTTGGGCGCAAAACCTACCTTGCCGATTTTGCCGAGGGAAACAAACGCACCGCCTACGTGGCGGTCAGTAACACCACCATCGGGTTTGTTCTACTGGTCCTTGGGGGAATCAGTTCGGTGTTGGCAGTCTGGTCGGTGTCTGGCGCTATTCTCTTTTTCTCGATTTTGGGATTGTTTGGCGGTCTCTACGGGTGCCGATTGCCGAAAGTTGCCTGAACGCTCTGATCAACGAAAGCTTCCCACAGAACGTGAAGAATTCGGCGAAATGTCAAAAGGTTGTTTGGAGGCGAAAGGTGAACGAATAAAGGGAATCTCTTCGCTTGATTCTTCATTTTGGTTTTGTTTTGATCGCTTCTCTTTTCGACGCAAATTTGTAAGGCCGCTTTCTTTCCCTTTTGCTAGAATCTTTTCTTTTCTAAGGACTCCCCTATGCCAGCCCCAGTGAATACTTAGTCGGATAATGGTTTTCAGTACCCATATTTTCTTATTCGTCTTTCTGCCGACTGTTTTGACGATTTATTATCTGGCCCCAATGCGCTGGCGGGCTTTGGTCCTGACGTTTTTCAGTTACCTCTTTTACAGTTGGACGAATCCGTGGTGGACCATTTTGATGGTGACCAGTACGGTCATCGACTACACGGCCGGCCGGGTCATCGCCAAGGGTGGGGGAGAGGTGAAAGTTTCCGGCGATGAACCGGTTCTGGAACCCGGAGGTTACCGGTCACGACGGCAAAAAATCGCCCTGACGGTTTCCATTGTGGCGAATCTGGGGATGCTCGGCTTTTTCAAATATGCCGGCTTCCTGGCGATCAATGCGAATGCAATGGCTTCGTTTCTGGGCCTCAGTGATTCGCTGGTTCCGGTCTTGGAGGTTGCTCTGCCGGTGGGGATTTCCTTCTATACGTTTCAGTCGATGTCCTACACCATCGATGTGTATCGGGGCAAGGCTCCCGGGATGAGAAATATGTCCGCCTTTGCCTGTTATGTGGCGCTCTTCCCCCAGTTGGTGGCGGGACCGATTGTTCGCTATAATTCGATTGCCGACCAGTTGGAGGTGCGCTCTCATACCTTGGAAAAATTCACCCGCGGGGTGGCTCTGTTTTCCCTCGGAATGGGTAAAAAAATCCTCCTGGCCAATCCGATGGGGCATATCGCGGACGCCTCTTTCGCCGCGGGACCCATGCATGCGGCGGACGCCTGGTATGGGATCGTGGCCTATGCTTTGCAGATCTATTTTGATTTTTCCGCGTATAGCGACATGGCGATCGGATTGGCGCTGATGTTCGGTTTTGTCTTTCCGAAAAATTTCAATTCGCCCTATCTGGCGGATTCCATCACCACCTTTTGGCAGCGATGGCATATTTCCCTTTCGACCTGGTTGCGGGACTACCTCTATATTCCGCTGGGGGGAAACCGCTGCAGTGCGGGGCGGACTTATGTAAACCTGATGGTGGTGATGCTTCTGGGGGGGCTTTGGCACGGAGCATCATGGAACTTTATTATCTGGGGGGGCATCCACGGAGGCATGTTGGCCTTTGAACGGATGCAAGGAAAGGACAGTCCCTACCGTCGTCTGCCCCGGCCATTGCGGGTGCTGATTACCTTTTTAATTGTTTGTATTGCGTGGGTCTTTTTCCGGGCGGACACCTTGCCCGAGGCAATGGCCTACCTTTCCTCCATGTTCGCCTTGTCGAACCCTGCGGACGGGTCAGCCCTTCTGATTGGCGTGACCGGCACTCCTTACCACCTCTTTATGTTGGTGCTCGGGTTGGTGATCGTCTGGACCTTCCCGCAGGTCTGGGACTACACCCGTCGCCTGACCCCCTTCCGCGCGGCAGTCTGTGCCGTGGTCTTTGCGGTTTCGGTCTTTGTGATGTGGACCCAAACCGCCAACCCCTTCCTGTATTTCCAATTTTAACCCGCTGTTTTTGCTTTAGCTTCTCTTATTGTCATGGCCGGAACCAAACTAACCCCCGAAGAACAAGCCGCTCAGGAAATTGGGCGGACGGAGCTTCTTGGGGCCAGGACCGCCCGTTGGCTATCCCTGTTTTTTCTTACTTGCATCGGGGTCGTGTTACCCTTGCAACTGGTCTATGAGTCGATGGGAGACAAATCCCTGCAAATTCTCGATCTCTTTGAGGCCGCCCCCAGCGCAGCGCATTTTTCGTCCTTCGAAGAAGCCCATGAAGAAGCCAGCTTTCTACAAGGTTTTGTCCAACCTCGCCTGCAGGTGGCCTTTTCCCGCTTCGGGGGATTTGGTAACACCAAAACCGTGGTCGGGCGGCAAGGATGGTTGTATTATGAGCCCGGGGTTTCGCATTTGACCGGATTTCCCCCCTTTGATCCTGACCAGTTGGAACGTCGAAAAACCCTTGGAGCCCGCAACCCGGATCCGCGTATCGCGATCGAAGCCATGGCCAAGAATCTAGCCGAACATGGCATTGAGCTGATCCTCCTTCCCGTTCCGGACAAGGCTTCCGTACATCCGGAGTTTCTGACCAAGCGGCGTCGCGATCCGTTACCTGATCCAGCCATTGGCGAACTAAAAACCTGGGCGGAGGAGAGAGAGATTCGCGTCCTCGACATTTTTCCGGTGTTTGCCTCCGAACGCAAGGAACAGGGCCGGGCCTTTTTAGCCCAGGATACCCACTGGACGCCGTCAGCGATGGAGCGGGTGGCGAAGAAAGTGGCCTCGGAAATTTCGGTGAATGGCGCCGCTCCCGTAACCTGGCAAAAAGCCGAGAAAACCGCTACGCGGGTAGGAGATTTGGTGGATATGCTGCAATTGCCTGCAGAACAGACTTTATTCCCGCCCGAGACCGTGACTTTGCAACAAATCCTTGATGAAGAGGGCCAGTCCTGGCGCCCCATCCGGCGATCTCCGGTTCTTCTGCTGGGAGACAGTTTTACCAATATCTTCCACCTCGAGGAAATGGAGTGGGGCACCAGTTCCGGTTTCGGGGCACATCTGGCCTATCAACTCGGTTCGGCCATCGATCAAATCGCCATCAACGGGGGCGGAGCCGATGCCGTGCGTATCGAATTTGCCCGCCGCAACAATCCCCTGCAAGGTTTGCAAACTGTGGTATGGCAGTTCTCGGCCCGCGATCTCTCCCATGGCTCCTGGCCGGTGGTCAGCTATGCGGCCCCCAGGGATGAAGAGGAGGAAGAGGAGGAGGAAGAAGCGGAGGATATGATCGTTACCGGACGGTTGACCAATGTTCCTCCGACCCCTTCGGTCTCCGCACCTTATGCCAATGCGCGGGGGGCCTTTTTACTCGAAGTGGAGGAAGCCGAAGGACCCCGTGCCCCCGAAATCGGTAGCGAGATTCTTATCCAGGCAGCCTTAATGGAAAACCGCCAACTACAACCAGCCGCCCGCTGGCGCGACAACGAGCAGATTACACTCACCCTGAAACGCGGAGTACCGGAAGAATGGTCCGGACGGGAACTTCTCGATGAGACCTTTGTTTTCGACGACCGCACCCTGTACTGGGTGGTCTCTGATTAGCGCTGCCCCCAGCGGAGCTGGAATATGCGATTAAGAGACTCCCCGGGGTCGGAAGTGTTCCGCGCAGCCGCTAAAGCGGTCGCGCGGTGGGGTAGGGCGTGCTTTATGTCCCTGGCTTGAAGCACGCCTCGCAGGGACACGAGGTCCCCGCTTGGGGCAAAAAGCGAACGGGAGCTTTACGCCCCTGTGCGCAATGCTTCAGAAAACGGAAATGTCGCCCCTTTTCGACAGCGAGCGGGGACTTCATGTCCCTGCGCGCAACACTCCTGGTGCCTCGGAAACACCTTAGTCTCACCCAAGAAACCCGCAAGTCTTCCTTCTCCAACCCGGTTTTTTGAGGATAAATCTTACTCTGGTAGCGGAAACTATTGTAGGGGGCACCCTTCGACCAAACGATGCCGAACAGAGTTTGACGAACTCAAGCCCCTCCAGATAGGGCGTAAAGCCCCTCGGACAATAAAGCGCCGACGTCAGGCGAAATCGAAAACCTGGAGCTTAATGCAAAGGGGCTTGAAATAATTTTCCACGAAAGCCTTGTGGTTGGGGTGACTTTGGTAAGCCTTTTCCGCTTCCGCGCTCTTCAAGACAATGTTGAGCGCCACTTGGTAGGATTGCTCCACCACCGGCCTTTCGCTGGGCACCATCTTACCCGCGTGGAAAGAGAGCACGCCCGGGATGGAGGGCAACAATTCATTAGCCCCCGCCAGAAGTTTGTCCGCAGCATCAGCTTGTTTAGGGTCAGTCCAGAAAACAACAATATGAGAAAACATACCTTTCATATCGCCATGGCCACGCTACCGCGGCAAGAAAATTTCACTCCCAGGCCGTCAATTTATAGAGCCTGTCCCTTAACAAAAAGAATTATTGACGTTGTTTTTAAGTCGTTTCCCTGGAATGATTTATCTCCGTTCTGGGAACGGCGGGAAGAGTAGGAGGTCGCCTTCCTTGCCTCGGCGGGAATCTTGCCAATTCAGATAAATGCCGCCGTTGTCCTCACGGTTGACCCCGATGCTGTAGGGTTGCCAGGAGGGTTCGGTGCGAAGCCGGAAGAACTCTCCGCTAAGGGGATCGGTCAGATGATCGGGGCCAAGCAATTTTTCCGCTTGCAACTTTTCCAGCCTTTCCGGTCGATGCCCGTGACGTTCTTTATAGAGACCCGCCGCCAGTTCGATCGCGAGAAGTCGCTCGCTGGCCAGAAGCATGCGATGCAAGTTGGCAGGCATTTCCCAAGCGGGCATTATTATTAGAAAATACGTGCCTTTGAAAAAATTCATAACCTCCTGGTCCAAGCGAAGCAAATCATCTTGGGTGAGATTTTCTTTTGTTAAAATATCGTCTAATGATTTTTCAATATAGGCGCTGATTTCCCTCGGGTCGCGATTTTGCAAAAGTCTTTCCCAATGTTCGATTCGACTATCCTTCCAAATTCGATATTCTTCACTCGATCCCTCTAGGGCTGGACTCAATTCTTCATGGTAGCTTCGGATCGCCCTTCGAATCGACTTAGTCCAGCGATTGGCGTTGAAAAACGTGTTTTCTTGAATGAGTTTCCGCACTGCTTGGTGCCTTTCGTTGTTTTCTTCTAAAGCTTCGAGGAGTTTCTCATTGCCCATGGCGAATGCTTCTTTAACGTCCTCTCCGAATATCAAATCAACTGAGTTCAATTGATACCATTTCTCCGGCTCCAGCCACTCCAGAAAAGAGGGATGCCTTTCGAGAAAGGATACTTGTGTGGCCAGATTTTCTTCCCGTCTCTGGGCGGCGAGGACGCGATACATTTGGGCATACCGTTCCCGCTGAGTCGCGGAATAGGTGAGAAACTCGATCGTGGTTCCCGGGGTCAGGCTTTGCAGAAAAACGTGACGGAATTGCCAGAGTAGATCCTGTGCCTCCTGGATCTCTCCGGTTTCTTCCAGAATATGAATTTTGGCCCAAATGAAAGGGGCAAACTGGCGGGCTTCGTTTACCTCAGGAATCATCTTGTCGGGCAAGTACGCCTCGGGCGGCGGCCGCGAGAAAACATCGGCTGCGACGGCCTGTTCGAGCAAGTCGAAGAGAGAGTCCATCTCTCCGAGAAGAAACAAAAGATCCTCTCCGGGAGCACCATCCGGATTGCCGAAGAATTCTCTGGCCTCCTCCCAACCTGGATGCCCGGAGTGCTTTTCGGTCAGTTCGTTGAACCGGGCGCCCATTTCCTTGAACAAGGGTGCGCCGTCGGTATCGGCATACCCCCAAGTCGCGAAGATATGAAAAAGGCCTCCAACAAGACTGATGAGGGGTAAGACTGAGCGTCTTTGCAAAAATCCTCGCTTCATCGCTACTTTTGTTTGGGCTGCTCGATTTCCAAGCCTACCAAAGGAACTTGCAAGAATTCTGTGATTTTCCGGGCCAACCGGAGACAGCCTTTGCGGTCGCTGCTTTGGACGAGGTTGATGCGTTTCTCCTCGGTCAGAACCAAGTTGAGTTGATACGGGAGCATGTTGCCTCCGTTTCGGCTATCTCCCAACTGATTCCCGGGGATCACTTGCATCGCGATGATTTTGCTAAAGGAAATTTCTTCGGGAGGATTGCCGTAGGACTTTATCTCCCAGAGACCTTCTCTACTGCGGAGCCAATGCTTGGTCATCAAAAGCTTCATCAGAATGCTGCCAAGGACCATAGGAACTCCCCCGAAGAGAGGGAATAGGGTCGCTACCAATCGCCATCCGGTATCCCATTCGTAGTGATTGGCGATCAAAAACATGACCGGACTGGCCACGATAAAAATCAATCCGGGGATAAGGGTTACCGAACCCGGCTGCAGCGAAACCGATCCATCGGCCTGTGGCAAGAACTTCAATGGAATCCAGCTATAGCAACTGTTGACCGACAAGGGCTCCCGGGAAACGCCAACGGGGGAGGGGGTGTTGCAGAAGTTTTCATGCTCCGTTTCCAGTTTTTCCCGATGCTTCAGCAAGCGTGGTAAAAATAAAACCATCACCAACCCGAAGGTTGCAAAAAGACCTCCAAAACCGCTTGTTAGCAACGCTCCTAAACTTTTCCCCGGTTCCAGAAGGGAACGGTAGGGTCGGTCAGGATTGTAAAAAACCTCCACCGTTTTTCCTTCGGGATACTTCCTCGTCATAGCGCGTGCGCGGGAATGATTGGAGGATGAAACACTCGAAGCTTGGATGCGATCCCCGGTGTAGGAACTTCCGTCCACGGTATAACGGTAGGTAACGTCGGCCCGGTAGGAGGTGGAGGAGCCGCCGCTGCTACTGGAACTTCTCGACTCGACAATTTTGGAGCTGAGAACTTGCCCTTCGACGGAGGGCCAATTCAGGCTTTCCCTGCTCTCCTGCAAGGCGCGAAGACCGAAAAAAAGGATAACCACCCCCGGTAAAAAGAAAAACCACGGAAAAATACGTCCAAAGAAGATCTTTTGTTTTCGGCTCAAGGACTTTGCCTGTTTTACGGTCTTGGCCATAACCTTACGCTAAAAAAACGAATTAACAGGCAAGATTTGATTTTACCGGCCGCCCTGATCCCTCCTTTCTCACTCGGCGATTCTGCCTCTCGCTGGTGCTCTTTTTGCTTGTCTCGAAGGTTGGAAACAGGATAGGTAATCTCTATGAGTCAGAAAAAGAAATCCCGTTTTAACCGTCCCCCTAAGAAAAAAGTCGTAGGACCTTCCAATAACAAGATTGCCATGCTTTTCATCGCGGTAATTGCCTTGGTTATGGTCGGCCTGCTGGGACTCTACCTGGCGAATCAGTTTTAACTTTGGCTCCCGGAAGCGGCGCTTCGTCGTAGCTGAATTGTAACTAAATACATTCCCATACTTGCTTCCCGGCCCGAGCTTTAGTTTCTTGAGGGAATGTTGTTTAGTAAAGTTGCCGACTCCGATACCTTGTCCTGGGTGCAAAGCCTGCCCAAGACGGAAACCCACCTCCACTTGGAGGGAGCCTTGCCATATGAAGAGTTGCACCGCTGGAAGCCTGCGGAGTTTCCCCGAGATCCGGACTTTCTCCACGGCGAATACCGTTTTCAGGATTTTGCTCATTTTGAAACAACCCTTTTAGGTCACGCCGTCCCGTGGTTTACCTCCCCGGAGCGTTACCATGAGACCACCAAGGCGGTGATTCAAAAATTACAGGCGCAAAATGTTCACTACCTGGAAACCAGTTTTCATATCGGGATACTGGAAATTATCGGGATCAACGGCGAAGAAATTATCGATGCGATCAAATCGGCCGTCCCGAAGGATTTTTCTCTTCGTCTCTTTATGGGCATGGTGCGCAACAGTTATCAGGGAGTGGGCAAGAAAATTATCGACGATTTTCCCAATTGGTCCGCCCTGGATGGCGTGGATCTGCACGGGCCGGAGGATTTGCCTTTGGAGGAATGGACCGAACGTGCTTGGGCCGAAGCCCGGCAAGCGGGGATGGAAGCCAAAGCCCATGCCGGGGAATTCGGTTCCGTCGAGAATGTTCGGGCAGTGCTGGATCGACTGCCGATCACTCGCTTACAACATGGCAATGCGGTTGCCAGGGACGAAACGTTGATGAACCTGGTGCGGGAACGGGACATCACCCTCGATATGTGTCCGGTCAGCAATTGGAAACTTCGGGCGACCTCCGATTGGGCCTCGCACCCATTGCCGCGTTTGCTGAAAGCTGGCGTACGGTGTACGGTGAGTACGGACGACCCTTTGGTCATCGGGAATACGGTAACCGACGAATACCTGGCCATGGCTCAATTTCTTGGCATGTCCCGTGAGGAAATTCTGCAAGTGGCCCGTAATGGTTGGATTGCTGCAAAGGTTCCGGAGGAGCAAAAAAGGAAATCTCTTGAGGCCCTCGATTGATCAGGCCGAGGACTTGGGCTTTCTCAGGAGATTGAGCCATCCGGCAATAAACAAAACCCCTCCGATGGGAGTCACGGGTCCCAGAAAGGAAGGCCCGCCCAAGGCCAGTAGGTAGATTGACCCGGAAAAACAAACAATCCCGCCTCCCCAAAAGAAGACTTGTAATAAACCCGCCCGACGATGCCAGGCCAGTAAGGCGACGGCGTGGACCAATTGATACAACACCGCCGTCTCCCAAGCTTGTTGGTGTCCGCTTTCGGCGAGGCGTTCCGCCAAAGCATGAGCCCCCAGAGCCCCGGCGATCACCCCAAGGGCTCCGGCCACCGAGGCTACGGTTAAGACCAACTGTTGTCGATTTGATTCCTTCATTGGGACTACCCTGGCCAATTGCTCTCCCTCTGGCAACGTCGTTCGTGCCGAAGGCTCCTCGGTCCAACGCAATCCGACCGCCGCTCGCTTTTTCCTTTTGCTTACCCCTGTTCTTCAGAATGGCTGATTTTCTCTCCGGTCCGCTGGTACAGGTAGCCGACCAAAAGGCAAAGCCCTCCAACCACCCCAAAGGCAATGATGCGGTGCAAATTGTCCTGCAAATCGAAGGCGAAAAGACGAATCAGCGCCAGGCCGAATAGGACCAGACCAATCACTCGAATGGTTTGCTCTCGTCGCCAGAGGCCAACCAGCAAAAGAATGGTGGCTGCGCCGCCGAGTTGCACCGTCAGCCAAGTGGGGTCGCTTTGTAAGGTAACCCCCAGGAGTAAAAGGGCGGTTCCGACCAGACTGAATCGACGCCAATCGCTCTTTTGCTTTGGTAAGGATATTGCCTGACCCCCTTCGCGTTCCATCAACCAAGCCGTAAGCAGAGGTCCCAAAAATAGTGCGGCGAGTGTGGCTAGCGGGATCGCTTGGGAAAGTTGTGCAGTTTCGTTTAAGAGAAAGAGAAATACCATCCATTGTCCGGCCCTTAGTCCGGAAAGGGGGGCAATCCGTTGAACCAAGGCCGTCAAAACCAGAAAAATGAGAAGCAGGGGAAGATGAGTATGGGCGGGGAAGCCGGGCCAGACCGGTCCCGGAAGAACCAGATATATCCACGCCAGGACCAGTCCATGAATGCCCAGTGCCCAGGCATAGGACTCCCATTGTGGGCGTCCTTTTTGCCACCACCAACTGTTCAGCGCCCAGGCTAAAACGATTAGGGGCAGGAATATGTAGCCACTCACCGGTCCATCCGGGTGGACCGTAAAAAGGAAAGGATAAAAACTTAGGAGCAATAGAATCCACCCCAAAGGCGCTCTTTCTAATAGGGTTTGCGTCGGTCCCCGCCACCCCCGGGCCGCTCCAGCCAGGGCCAGTAAAATCAGGGCTGGTCCGATATCGGTGCTCCAAAAGCTCCCCAACAAAATGGCAGCGGCCCAGGGTAGGTGAATGAATCTGCGCTGAATGCCGGTTCCCATCGTGAGGGCGAAAAGGGCGAAGGCGGACGGAAAGTAATACCAGTTTTCTTCCGGGATCCCGGTGCCGGTTAACGCCCGGAAAAGGATAAACAGATAAGCCCCGCCGAGGAGCAAAAATAGAAACCCCCAGCAATGAGCGGGGCGACGGAAATTCAACGCTAAAACGATCACCCCCAATAAGGTGGCCGTGTTGAGTAGATCTTCAGTCGCAAAAGTGTCCCGCAGAACCAAAAGGCCCGCTCCGGCGGCGAGAAAACTGGCTGCGCCTAGTCGGAAAACCGGCCGTTGGGGAAACCATGCCAACTGACCGGCGAGGAGCAAAAAGGAGGGCAATAAGGTGAGAAAGAAAACCTCCCGGTTGCCTTCGTAATGCCCGAAAACATACCACACGAAAGCTCCCAACCCGATCAACCAGGCGACAAAACTGCTGTCCTCCAATCGGGCCGTTGGGTATCTTTTCTGCAGGATCAGAAGGGCCGCCGAAAGACCGGCCAATAGAGGGACGACCGGTTGCAGGGCAAGTTGGTGCAACAAGAGGCAGGCGGTGAGAAGGACCAACATCACCGCACTGAATTCCGCGGTTCGAAAATACCCCCGCCAGCGGCTTTCAACTAGCCCCCCAAAGGTAAGCCCCAGCGCCAGGGAGAGCCACCCGGTGAGCAGCGGGAGGTGATAAAAATAAATGGCCAGGGACCCCGGTATGGCCAAAAAAAGGAGGGCAAAAATACGAGCCCAGAGAAAATCCTGTTCGCTTCCCCGGGGGGCTCGTCCGGATGAAAGGAGAAAGACGATTAGAAAGAGTAAGGACGGAAAAAGAAAGAGATTGATGGCCGGCGGGGCTTGGGATTCTGCTGGCAAAATCAAATACCCGAGGTAGCCAAGCGTCACTAAAAAAGCCGCTAGACGGGCCGGTGTGGCCCATTGTTTTATTCGGTGTAAGGCGAAGGCCACGGTCAAAAGAAAAAGCAGCGCGGGCAGGATTCCCGCAAAGAGACCTTCCAAAAACAGCAACACCCCGGAAATTGCTCCAAGACCGATCATCCCGGTCGCCAGTGCGGAAGACTGCAACCGAAGGCTCTCGCGAAATCCCCACAGGAGAATCAAAATTTGCGCCAGCGCCGCCCAGACGAGATTCTCGAAAACTCGCACCGCTGGCAAGGCGTAGCCGGCAATGGCCGTAAAATACAGGGCGGCCAGCCCCATGCTGGTGATGATGACCGAAAAAGTCGGACGGTAGCGCTGCAAAAAACGTCCTCCGACATAAAGGCCCCCCGAAATGGCCAGCATTTGCAGGAAACGCACCAGCGGAGTGGTTTCCTGAGTGATGTATAAACCGAAGAATACCAGGGCCCCAATGCCAAAAGCCGCTCCGATCACCGGAGCCCAACGGGCAATCCAGGCGATTTCGCCCCCGCCAGCGGGTTTCTTTTCTGGGAGTCTCGGCGGAAGTGGAGGAGGGGTCGGGGAGGATTGTTCGGAAGGTTTGGGAATCGGCGTGGGCGCCGAGGTGGGTGAGAGGGTTTGCCCGGGAACACCAACTGAAGACAGAGACGAAGCTTCTTCTCTGGGACTCGGCCGATAAAAGCGGGGGAGGGGGGCTTTGGTCCGAATAGCCGTGGGGGGCGATGTCTTTGGGGTCGGTGAACTATTCTGTTGTTTTTCCAGCCGCCGGATCTTAACAAAAGCGATGGTTGCCAAAACCGGGACCACGAAAAGGCTGTAGATCGCGACCAAAACTATCAGCAAACTGAGTTCGATCATTGTACTTTCACTTTGCGTTGAATCTGTCTCAAGGCCAATGAAAAAGAAGGAGTCCTGCCGCTTTTCGTTTAACGGTTGATTTTTGCCCCGTCTGGCGTTCTTCTAAAACTTTACACGCAATTATGAAAGTATTAGTAGCAGATCGCATCTCTCCCAAAGGAGTCGCCTTCCTGAAAGAACAGGACGGCTTTGAAGTGGTGGAAGCCTATGGCTCCAGCCCCGAAAAAATTCTCGAACTCGTCACCGATGTTCACGCCATTATCGTGCGCAGTGAAACCAAGGTGACCAAAGAAGTGATTGAAGCCGCTCCCTCCTTGAAAGCTGTTGGCCGGGCTGGTGTTGGCGTCGATAATATCGACATCGAAGCCGCCTCCAATAATGGCGTGGTGGTGATGAATACGCCCAGTGGAAACACCATTGCCACCGCTGAACTGACCTTTACCCACCTCCTTTGTGGAGCCCGCCCGGTGGCCCAGGCCTGCGCTTCGATGGCCGAGGGGAAATGGAACCGCAAGGCTTTTTCAGGAATCGAACTCAACCGCAAAACGCTGGCCATTCTGGGAATGGGCCGCATCGGCAGTGAAGTGGCCAAACGAGCGCAGGCCTTTGGTATGGAGGTTATGGTTTACGATCCTTTCCTTTCCGAAAGTCGGGCCAAGGCCCTCAATGTAGAGGCCGTGGAGTTGGAAAAAGCTTTTACCGAGGCCGATTTTATTACCGTCCATATGCCCCTCACGGATTCGACCAAACATTTGATCAATGAGGAGTCGATCGCCAAAATGAAGGACGGGGTCCGTCTGTTCAACTGCGCCCGCGGGGGCATCATCAAGGAGTCCGCCTTGCTGGAAGCTTTGGAAAGTGGCAAGGTTGCCGCCGCCGGATTGGATGTTTACGAAAGCGAACCGTTGGCTGAGGACAGCCCGCTGAGAACGCATCCAAATGTTGTTTTGACTCCCCATCTTGGTGCTTCCACCGAGGAGGCTCAGGAAAGTGTGGGACTCGAAGTTGCCGAAGCCATCAAAGATGTGCTCGCCGGCGGGGTCATCAACAATGCCATCAATATGCCGTCGGTGGACGCAAAAACTCTGGCGGTTCTCGGACCTTACTTGGATCTTGGCGGCCGTTTGGGCGGAATTGTGCAGCAAATTTCTCCCGATTCCATCGAGAAACTGGTGCTGACCTATTACGGGAAAATTATCGATTTTGATGCCAACGCCCTGACCCGAAGCATTTTGCACGGTTTTCTGCGTGGCATTCACGGCGAAAACGTGAATTACATCAACGCCCCCATCTTTATGAAACAATTGGGGGTCGAAGTCGAAGTCGTCAAATCGAGTCAGGAAAGCGATTATACCGAATTGGTCCGCGTCGAGGCGCAAACGGCTTCCGGCGACCGTTACGATGCTTCCGGAACTTTGCTCGGAACCAACCACGTTCCCCGGGTCATCGGCTTAAATGGCCAGGCGGTGGAAACCAGCCCCTTTGGCTTTCTTCTCGTTCTGCGCAACCAGGATTTGCCAGGTATGGTCGGCGTTCTCGGTCGCCTCTTGGGTGAAGCCGGGGTGAACATTGCCGCCATGTCCCTGAGTCGGGACAAAGTGGGCGGGCACGCCCTCACCGTACTCAATCTTGACTCGGAACCGTCCAAGGAAGCGCTGAGCAAGATTCAGGAGGAAAAAGCGATCTCCGACGTGATGCTGGTTAAACTTCCGGGCTAATCCGGACCCTTCCGGTGGACATTCTTCTGGTCATCGTTGTCGGCTATCTTCTCGGGGCAATATCCTTTGCGGTCATTGTCGCCCGCGCCAATGGCGTCGATATTCTCCGCGAAGGCAGCGGCAACCCGGGAGCCACCAATGTGAAGCGAATAGTCGGGAAAGGCCCGGGAAATCTGGTCTTTTTTCTCGATGTATTCAAGGGATTCCTCGCTACCGTCTTTCCGTTAACCCTCATTTGGTTTATGGAGTCCGACCGCGAGGAGACCCTCATTCTTTTACAAATTCTCGGGCTGGTGGCGGCTATTCTCGGGCATAGCTACTCGGTTTTTCTCCGTTTTCGGGGAGGAAAAGGGGTCGCCGTCACCATTGGCGGGCTTTCCGCTCTTATCCCCATGCCGCTGTTGGTCGGGTTGCTGGTCTGGGGCGGAACCTTCGCCGCCAGCCGTTACGTCTCCCTGGCCTCGATTTTGTTTGCCCTCAGCTTGCCGGTAAGTACCTGGTTCTTCCATGCCTCCGAGGAGCCTGCCTTGTTTTATCTGGCCCTTTTTATCGCACTGTTAATTGTCGTTCGTCATCATTCCAATATACGCAGCTTGCTGAGCGGTGGCGAACATCGTTTTGGCAAAAGCAAAAAATGACCTTGCCGAACACGTTGTTTCCGCTCTTCACTCAAATCTTTCCTTCCCATGAAATCGCAACATCCAAAAATTAAAATCGGCTTCGCTGGCTTCGGTACCGTTGGACAGGGTGTTTGGAAACACCTCAAGCGCGATCGCAAACGACTGGAAAAACGTCTTGGCGTACGTCTGGAGTTGGCGGTGGCCTCGGTGCGGGATTTGGATCGGGCTCGCCCGGTGAAAGTTCCCGAGGACCGTTTGACCACCGATTTCATGGCTATTGCCCGGAATCCTGAGCTGCAAATCGTTTGCGAATTGATGGGCGGAACCACCGCCGCGCGTAAGTTTACTCTCGAAGCTCTGCGCGCTGGGAAAATTGTCGTGTCGGCCAACAAAGCTTTGCTTTGCGAGTATGGGGAAGAGATTTTCACGACCGCACGGGAGCACGGGGGGCATTTTTTCTTTGAGGCCAGTACCGCCGGTGGAATTCCCATTATCAAGGCGCTGCGCGAAGGTCTGGTGGCCAATCGGTTTTCCCTTATTTATGGAATCCTCAACGGGACTTGTAATTACATTCTTTCGCGGATGGAAAATGAGGGGCTCTCCTTTCCTGACCTCCTTCAACAAGCCCGTGACCTGGGGTACGTGGAAGCGGATGAATCCCTCGATATTGACGGGGTGGATACCGCTCATAAAGCCGCTATCCTCAGCTACCTGGCCCATGGACGTTGGGTGAGTATGAAGGAAATGTTGGTGGAAGGTATCCGGGGAATTACCCAGGAGGACATTCAACAGGCTCGGGAGTTGGGGTATCGCATCAAGCTTCTTGCCGTCATTACCCGTAATTTGAAAAACGGTAAGCTCTTCGTGCGGGTTCACCCTACCTTGGTTCCTCAAAGACTGGTAATGGCTGGCCTCGCCGCGGCCTACAATGGAGTTTGTGTTCAGGGCGATGTCGTCGGGACGACTTTTTATATCGGTCACGGAGCGGGTCAGGATGCCACCGCCAGTGCGGTTATCAGCGATATCGCCGATGCCTGCCTCTTGCTCAAGGGCTCTGTGCACCCGCTTCTGCCGGATGAAACCGGACCTCTCCATGAGGAATATTCTCCGCCTTGTGATTTGGCGACCTTGGAAGAGGTCAAAACCCGATACTACCTCCGCCTCCGCGTTAAGGATGCTCCCGGGGTTCTGGCCACGATAACGGGTATCCTGGCCGCTCAAGGCATCAGTCTGGCGACGGTTCGTCAAAGAGAGATTTCCGACACCAAACAAGCCTCTCTCATTTTAATCACCCACCTGAGCAACGAAAAGGCCATGGCCGAAACCTTGCAACTTCTGGGCAAGGCCAAAGAGGTCCTGCGCAAACCCTATTTGCTCCGGATTGCCGATTTTGAGGAATAAAGTCTTGTGTCAGCTCACCTATTGCCGAAGTTTTTAGTAAGATAATGCCACGTATTGTTCAAAAGTTTGGAGGGACCTCCGTTGGGGATGTCGATCGTATTCGTAAGGTTGCCGAACGTATCAAGAAAACCCGCGATGAAGGAAATGAAGTCGTCGTCGTGGTTTCAGCCCGGTCAGGAGTGACCAACGAATTGCTTGCCCGCGCCAAACAACTCAACCCGGATCCGGCGCGACGCGAAATGGATATGCTTTTAGCGGTCGGCGAACAGGAAACCATCGCGTTAACCGCGATGGCGCTTCATGCCATGGAGGTGCCAGCCGTTTCCCGAACTGGCGCCCAGGCCGGAATCCTTACCGACTCCGCCCATACCACCGCCCGTATTATCCGTATTAACACCGCCAATATTGAAGAGCCCCTGCAGGAAAATCATGTCGTCATTGTGGCGGGATTCCAAGGGGTCGACGATCTCGGCCAAATCACTACCTTGGGACGGGGCGGGTCCGATCTCAGCGCCATTGCCCTTACGTATGTACTGAAAGCTGATCTGTGTCAGATCTTTACCGACGTTGATGGCGTTTACAGCGCCGACCCCCGAATCGTTCCCAACGCCCGGAAAATCCCCGTCATCAGCTATGACGAAATGCTGGAACTCGCCAGCATGGGCTCCAAAGTGATGCAATCGCGCTCCGTCGAATTCGCCAAAAAATTTGGTGTCGTTTTCGAAGTGCGCAGTAGTTTTAACCAAAACCCCGGAACTATCGTGAAAGAAGAAGCCTCCTCCATGGAAGATGTTGTCGTGCGTGGCGTAGCCCTCGACAAAAACCAAACCAAGGTCACCATCAGTGGTATCCCCGACCAACCCGGGACCGCCGCCGGCGTTTTCCAGGCCCTCGCCGAGGCCGGCGTGGTGGTTGACATGATCGTCCAGAACGTCGGGCGGCAAGGAAAGGCAAACCTTACCTTTACGGTCACCCGCGACGATGCCGAACGGGCACGGAAAACCATCGAAACTTTAATTGCCGATGAGGAGGAAGGTTCGGTTACCGTCGAAGGGGATGTTGCCAAACTCTCCGTTGTCGGCGTCGGTATGCGCACTCATTCCGGAGTGGCTTCGACCTTGTTTAAAGCGTTGGCCGAAGAATCCGTGAATATTCAGCTGATCAGTACCTCGGAAATTAAAATATCCGTTGTCATTGAAGAATCACGTTCGGATGAAGCTCTCCGCAAAGTCCACGGTGCCTTTGGCTTGGAACAGGAGGCTCTGCCGAAACCACAAATCGGCAACAGCCCCATTGCTTGATCGACCCATGAAGTTTCAAAGCACCCGCGGACAATCCCCCGCCGTTTCATTCTCCGAAGCGGTGGCCATCGGTTTGGCTCCCGATGGGGGCTTGTATTTGCCCGCACAATTGCCCGATCTTTCCTCGTTTTTATCCCAGTGGGAAGACCTCTCCTATCCCGAACTCTGTGCCTCCTTTTTTGAGCTGTTTGATCAAGAATTGTCCTCTGCCGAGTGGCTCGATTTGGCCCAGCGGTCCTATTCCGGATTTGCTCATTCGGAAATTGCCCCCCTGCGCCAGTTGGACGATCAGATCCGGGTTTTGGAATTGTTTCATGGACCCACCTTGGCCTTCAAGGATTTTGCCCTTCAACTTCTGGGCAACCTTTACGAAAAACAAATTGCCCGCACCGGAACCCCCATCAATGTGCTCGGTGCAACTTCCGGCGATACCGGGGCCGCCGCCATTCACGGTCTCCTCGGGAAAGACGGAGTGTCGGTTTTCATCCTCTACCCCAATGGCCGGGTTTCTCCCCTGCAAGAGCGGCAAATGACCCGTACCGAGGCCGATAATGTCTTCCCCCTGGCCATCGAAGGCAATTTCGACGATGCTCAAAAAGCGCTGAAAGAGGTTTTCAGCGATCAGGAGTTCCGAAATCAGGTTGCCCTCTCCGCAGTCAATTCCATCAACATTGCCCGGGTGCTCGCTCAGGCGGTGTATTATCTTTATGCTTGGTTTCGCCTTCCGGTCAAAGAACGAGAGGAGACCCGTTTCGTCGTCCCATCAGGGAATTTTGGAAATGTTCTTGCC
The DNA here is from genome assembly GCA_022565335.1 of Opitutales bacterium. GTDB lineage: Bacteria > Verrucomicrobiota > Verrucomicrobiia > Opitutales > T3Sed10-336 > JAIUMY01. The sequence goes on along the minus strand of JAIUMY010000014.1, from coordinate 18,341 downwards.
GGATGGATGCTCGGGCGCATGGGCGTTCCCATGGGTGGTTTTCAGGTGGCTACCAACCAGAACGACATTCTCTACCGCTTCTTCTCCACCGGTCGCTACCAAGTTGATGAAGTGCGCCCCAGTCTGGCCCCGTCCATGGACATTCAAGTGGCCTCCAACTTCGAAAGATTTCTTTATTACGCTCTCGGCGAGGACCCCGTTCGGGTTCGTGAAGTGATGCATGGCATCAAAAACCACGGATCATTCGTCTGGAAAGATTTTGAAAATTCCCATTTCACCGTCTCCCGAACCGATGATGAAGAAATCGGCAAAATTATTGCCCACGTTTATCGCGAATACGACTACGTTGTTGATCCCCACACCGCCTGCGGTTTCGCCGGAATCTGCGGTCCCGATGCCTCTTCAGAGAAAAAAGTCATCGTATCCACCGCCCACCCGGCCAAATTCCCCCAAACCATCCAAAAAGCCATCGGCCTCTCACCCACCCACCCCTTCCTCGAAGAACTCGCCACCCACAAAGAACAGAAATTCCCCCTCCAAGCCCACGCCCAAGATATCCGCCAATTCATCCTCTCCCACGGCCAAAAAAAATAACCCCAAAAATAAACCAAATAATTTACGGGTTTGTCCCTTGACTATTGACGGGTTTTTGGTTTTTTTGTGGGGTATGCGAAAGGAACGAATTAAAATAAAAGGTCAGCGGGCGTTGTATCATGTGATGTCGCGGACGGTGAATGGAGAGATCTTTTTCTCGGATGAAGAAAAAGAGGCGATGCGGCGGATGCTGTTTAAGGTGGCGGGGTTTTGTGGGGTGAAGATCCTGACCTATTGCCTGATGGGCAATCACTTCCATGTTTTGGTGGAGGTGCCGGATGGAAGTGGGATCAAGCTGGATGATGCGGAATTGTTGCGGCGCTACCGGATGCTGCATGGGGAGGATGGGGTGCTGCGCAAGAGTGAGCGGGCGCGCAAGTATGCGCCGAATACTCCGGAACAGGTGGAGCGGACGCTGAAGGGTGGGGGTGAGGAGGCGGAGAAGATGCGGGCGAGCTTGCGGGCGCGGATGCATGATTTGTCGGCGTTTGTGAAGATCTACAAGCAACAGGTGAGTATTTGGTATAATGCCAATCATGACCGGTTTGGGCCGTTATGGAGTGACCGTTTTAAAAGTGTGCTGGTACAGGGGAGCGGGACGGCTTTGTTGGTTATGGCGGCGTATATCGATTTGAATCCGGTGCGGGCGGGCTTGGTAGAGGATCCTCGTGACTATGCCTTTAGTGGGTATGGCGAAGGGGAGAGGGAAGGAGAGCCGCGCGCGCGGCTGGTGGATATATTGCGAGGGTTGCGGGGTAATGAATGGGGTAAAGAGGTGTTGCGGGAGTACCGGATGCTTTTGTTGGGGCAGGCCGGCGGCGATGGGGCGAAGGAGGAGATTGCGGAAATTTTGACCAAACGCCGGTTGAATGAGGAAGCCTCCGCGTCCGGAGGGTGGCGCCTCTGGCGGGCTTTATGTGAGGGAATGGTGATCGGAAGTCGTCAGTTTGTAGAACCGTTTCAAGAACTTCTGGCAAACCGTTCCGGCGAGTCACCTCCGGACCTCTACAAGGGGTTGGTTGCCGGAAAAAAGAGGTTTAGGCGATGATTCCTTAATCAAAGAGAGGAATAGACAGTACGAACAATAGCTTGGGCCTGTTCCAGGATTCTAAGATCGAGGGGGGCAGGTGCCGGAAAAGATTGCGGTTTCTTGGAGGTTATTGAGTTGTCGGGTGGGGTAATTTCGGTATTTTCAGCGATCCGTCGGAGAAAAGAGATTTGTCGGCTGAGGTCGGTCTTCTTGAACCTCTTCGCATGATTATGCAGCGTTGAGCTGAGGGTGTTTCGTGGTTCGAAAGTGAAAGGGATAAGGTGTCAATTATTTATAGGGTATGTCCCTTAAAAAATTGATAGAGAAAAGATTGACGGGAATAAATGGTGAAATAATGTTCACTTTAATGAGTGTGTTGGTGGCTTTGGGTAATTACAGTTGGTATAGCTTTTATGAAGGGTTGTGGAGTCCGGGGGCGTTGGTGAAGGGGGGTAAGGCGGCGGGGTATGGGATTGTGGGGTTGAGTGATTGGTGGGGGGTCAGGGGAGGAGTGGAGTTTTTTAAAGTTGCGGAGAAAGGGGGGGTGAAGCCGATTTTGGGATGTCGGGTGAGGGTTGAGGGTTTAGGGGCGGTGCAGTTGACAGTGCGTACGCAGGATGGGTATGCGGCGTTGTGTCGGGTGCTTTCGGGGTATGCGGTGGAGTCGGGAAAAGATGTTCCGGAGGATTGGTTTTGGCGGGATTGGGAAACTTTACGAGAGGGGGTGTGGCTGTCGGTGCCTGTCGGGGGAGGGGATGAGCGGCCGGTCGGATCGGTGGGAGGGCCAATTCCCTGGCCGAAACGGATGGCCGCTTGGAAAAGTAGATGGCGTTCGGAGTTTTGGTGGGAACTCGGATGGAGGACGTCCTCCCAGAAACGGCAGCAACAGTTGTTTTATGCGCAGCATGAGAGCCACGGGTGGCGTTGGGTAGTTATGTCAGGGGCGCGTCGGGCGGTTTCGGCGGGGGCTCAAACACTGTCGGTTTTGCGAATGATTGGGGAGTTGGAACTTCGGGGCAGACGCGGAGAAAAGCTGGGGCAGCGGGAAATTCTTCCTTCGGCGTGCGAATGGGAGGGGGTTTGGAAGCGTCGGCCGGAGGTCTTGCGGATGACGCGGGAATTTGTGGATGGGGTTGGTTTCCGGTATCGTTGGGGAAAGTTGTTTTTGCCCTCCAGCGGGGAGGAGGGTGATGGTGCCTCGAGGGAAAAGATGCAAAGGCTGGAAACTCTTTGCCGTGGGGGGATGAGGGAAAAGTATGGCGCTTTGTACCGGTGGCCGGAAAAACCCTCGCCGGAGCTAAGAGAAAAGCGTTTGCAGCGGGAATTGGAAGTCGTGGCGAGAACTGGGTATGCGGGGTATTTTTTGTTGTTTCACGAGGTTCTGGAAATTTGTCGGGAAAGGGGGATAGAGACCTTGGCGCGGGGTAGTGCGGCGGGAAGTTTACTTTGTTATGCGTTGGGGGTGAGCAATGTGTGTCCTTTTCGGTTTGGATTGCATTTCGAACGATTTTTAAATGAGGAGCGACTACGTTTGTCCAAATTACCGGACATTGATCTCGATTTGCCCTGGGATCGGCGGGATGAGGTCATTGCTGCCCTTTTGGAGCGCTATGGCGAGGGTCGGGTCGCCATGGTGGGGGGGTGCAATACTTTTCAGGCCCGGGCGGCGGTGGCGGAGGTGGCTAAGACGATGGGGTTGCCGGAGCGGGAGGTTCGGGCGCTGACGCGACTGATGCCGCATGGTGGAATTACGCGGTTTGAGCGTTATCGCGATATTTGGGCGGAAAGCAAGATTTTGCGGGACAACGAGAATTTCCGGGAAATTTTGCCCATAGCGGTGGAATTGGATGGCATTCCGAGGCATCCGATGATGCACCCTTGCGGTTTGGTTCTGGCTGATCGGTCGCTTTATGATTTCACCCCGCTGTTGCCGGCGCGGAAGGTTTTGCAAGATGATGAAGGGGGGGCGCGGCTTTTGCCGATGGCGGGAATGGATATGGAGGCAGTGGAGGAGATGGGCTTGCTTAAGCTGGATTTATTGGGTCAGGCGGGTTTGAGCGTATTGCGTGATACGATCAGGAATGTGGAGGAAAATGAAAAAGGGGAGGGCCAGAGGTCGGCGGTGCGCAAAGGTTTGGCGCGTCTGCGTTATAACGAGGTGGAGATTTATCGGATGATTGCGACTGGTGGGGCGCGTGGGGTGTTTCATATTGAGTCACCGGCGATGACGGGTTTATTGCAGCTTTGTCGTTGTGGTGATATCGATGCGTTGGTGGCGGCGGTATCGGTGATTCGTCCGGGAGCCGCCAATGAAGATAAAAAAGAAAAATACGCGCGGCGTTATTTGGGTCAGGAAGAGGCGGTATATGCACATCCGGATTTGGAATCCATTCTGGGGGATACATATGGATTGTTGGTTTTTGAGGAGCATATTATCCGGGTGGCGCATGAGTGGGCGGGGATGAATTTGGGGCGGGCGGATCGTCTGCGCAGAACTTTGGTACGTAAGAAAGCGACGGATTTGGTTGAGTTGGAGCATGAATTCCGGAAACAGGCGGTAACGACGAAAGGGCGGACGGAGGCCGAAGCGGAGGAGATCTGGCGAATGTTGGTGGAGTTTTCCGGCTACATGTTTAATAAGGCACATGGAGCGGCTTACGCGGTCGAGGCTTACCAGGGGGCGTGGTTGAAATACCACTACCCGGGAAGTTTTCTGGCAGCGGTCCTGGAAAACCGCCGGGGATTTTATAAGCCCTTGGTGTATGTTGCAGAGCTTTGGCAAAGGGGGTTTCGTTTGCTGGGGCCGGAGATCAACCGAAGTGCCTCGCGGTATCGTTGCCGGGGTCGGGAGATCGACGTTCCGTTTTCCGCGATGTACGGATTGTCCGGAAGATTTTTGGTGCGCTGGCAAAAAGAGTTGGCGCGGGGACCTTTCCGGGACGGGGAGGATTTTCTGCGAAGAGTCCAACCGACGACGGCAACCGCGCTTTTGCTAGCCAAAGGGGGAGCACTGCGAGAATTTTATCCCAACCGCTTTCGAGCGGTGCGGGTGGTGCAACGATGGCGTGGGGAGGTTTATAACCAGGAAGGGATGTTACCCGGTCTGGAAACAGATGAGAAGGTGGGTACTGAGGGTGATGAACCTCCGCCTGACCGGGCCTTGTTTGCCCAATGGGAGAAAGAGATTTTCGGATTTCCGTTGTCAGAAAACCCTTTGCCGGTGGTTGATGAGATTGTGCCTGGGCAGAGTGCGATACGGAATTTGAGAAAATGTATCGGGCAGGAGGTGGAGATTCGGGGTTTGATTGTGGCCCGGCGGAATTTGTTGGAGAAAAACCAAAAGCCAATGTGTTTTTTGACCTTGGCGGATTCGACTGGGATCGCTGAGGTAACGGTTTTTCCGGCGGAGTATGCAGTGTACGGGTACGAAATCTCCCGCAGTGAAAGAGGGTGTTTTCGAGTGAAGGTTGAGTACGATGCGACGAAAAGCGGACCACAATTGGTTTTACGTGATTTTTCCCGATGCAGTGAATCGATTGAGAGGCGCGGTTGAGCGATCTGTAAGAAAAGAAAAAATAATTCCCGGCGGTTGATGAAATTAGAGCTTTTACTCTTTTAAGGAAAGGGGTAGGCTTGGCCTATGGGCTTGCATTACTATCTTTCCTTAATCCCGGAGGCGCTGGTGGTCTCAATGTTACCTCCCGATGAATTCGGTAAATACTATGCTCTCGGTTCACGGCAGCGCACGAGGGGGCAGGCGATGTTTTTTGAATTGGATGCCGCGCAACTAGGCGGGGAATTCCCTCTGGAAGAGGCGGAGAAACGTTGTGTTGCCCATTCCGACGGACGTTCCCGGAAGTCCACCTATCTTTCGTTGTACCGGGTTTTGGAGAGAGTGCCGTTAAAGGCGCTGAGAGTGCTTTATCTGACTACTCCGGATGGCCGTTCTTTGGCTTTGTCGCCGCAAGACTACGATGGTGAGGGCAACCGTTCCTGGCATTTGTATCAGGAAATTTGTCCGGTGTTGCCGCGGGTGGTAAGTCGGTTGGATCCCTTGGCCTTTGGGAAACGGTTGACCGACACCGGGGAGTTGTTGCATCTGCCCAAATTGGTTTATGCGGATATGAAATTGGAGCAACTCGCGGACGATCCCGAATCGATGGAGGTAGAGAATTTGCCTTACATGAATTTGCAGCATTTGCGGGACTGTCTGATGGATTTAAAAAATGATTCGGAAAAGGTCACCAAGACGGTCAATCGTAGTTTTGTGGAAGACGTTTTGTATCGCACCGTTAGGAATGGATTTTTTGTTGCTGGTGGGGGAGAGGTTTTATTCTTCCCTCTGCCTTCGAGAAAAACGCTGGAAACGGAGCATTATCTGTGGTGGCGTTCCGCGTTGTCCGGCTCGGTTGGATGACTCCCGTATTGGTGTGAACCCTAAAAGAGTAGAACCTTTGTTATGATTCCTGTATTTTTTTATTTCGCCCCGGTGGCCGCTCTTCTGGCGCTGGCTTTTGCCTTTTATTTTTTCCGTCAAATGATGAAGGAGGACGAGGGCTCGGAAGTCATGCGGCGAATCGCCGGTCATGTTCGTAAAGGAGCGATGGCGTATCTTTCCCAGCAATACAAAGTGGTGGGCATTTTCTTTTTGGTATTGGCAGTTCTTCTGGCCATCATGTCATATGGTTTTGGGATTCAAAATCCGTGGGTGCCTTTTGCCTTTTTGACGGCTGGATTTTTCTCGGGGCTGGCCGGGTTTTTTGGAATGAAGACGGCGACCTATGCCTCCGCGCGGACGGCGCAAGCGGCAAGCCGCTCGTTAAACGATGGTCTGCGGGTGGCGTTTCGCAGTGGTGCCGTGATGGGGCTCACGGTGGTGGGGTTGGCGCTCTTGGACATTTCCTTTTGGTTTTTGGTCCTAAACCTTTTTGTGGGGGGAGAGGATCCGGTGTATCGGATGGTTATTATCACCACCACCATGTTGACCTTTGGCTTGGGGGCTTCCCTGCAAGCTTTGTTTGCCCGGGTTGGCGGGGGTATTTACACTAAGGCTGCGGATGTGGGCGCGGACTTGGTCGGTAAGGTGGAAGCGGGAATTCCTGAGGATGATCCCCGTAATCCAGCGACCATTGCGGACAATGTTGGGGACAACGTCGGTGATGTCGCGGGCATGGGGGCGGATTTGTATGAATCGTATTTTGGCTCGATTCTCGCGACGGCGGCCTTGGGGGCGGCGGCCTTTGCGGCAACCGGTGATGCGGGCATGCAATTGAATGCCGTTCTGGCACCGATGTTGATTGCGGGTCTGGGTATTTTGCTATCGATTCTGGGAGTGTTTTTTGTAAAGGCCAAGGCAGGGGCTGGCCATCATCAGTTAATGGGTGCTTTGCATCGCGGGGTAAATATTAGTGGGGCTTTGATTATCGTTCTTTCGTTTTTTCTTTTGCGGGCTCTGGGAATCGACAATGCGGTGGGAATCTGGGGCGCGATTGTGACCGGTCTTCTCACCGGGGTGATAATTGGCAAATCGACGGAGTATTTCACTTCTCAGCAATACGCGCCGACCAAGGGGATTTCCAAGCAAGCGGAAACCGGCCCGGCAACGGTGGTTATTGCGGGTATGGGGGTCGGTTTTATGTCAACGGCGATCCCGGTAATCGTAGTTGGAGTGGGAATGATTCTGGCTTTTACCTTTGCTTCCGGAGGGGGCGGTATGGAGAACATTCTCTATGGCCTTTACGGAATCGGAATTGCGGCGGTGGGAATGTTGTCGACTTTGGGGTTAACTTTGGCCACCGATGCTTACGGTCCGATTGCCGACAATGCCGGAGGGAATGCGGAGATGGCTGAGTTGGGGCCGCAGGTACGCGAACGAACCGATGCCCTTGATTCCTTGGGAAATACCACGGCGGCCACGGGTAAGGGCTTTGCGATAGGCTCGGCGGCTTTGACGGCCTTGGCCTTGCTTGCTTCCTACATTCAAGCGATAAAAATGTCGATTGACCGGGTGGTTGGGCAAACGTCGACGTTTGTGTTTCCGAACAATGTGGAGGTTACCTCGGTAGCGTCGGTGCGGGAGTTGGATTTGCTGCAATTTATGGAGTTTTTCCAGGTTCACCTGATGAATCCGAAAGTCCTGGTGGGGGTTTTCATTGGATCTATGATGGCTTTTGTCTTTTGTGGTTTGACCATGAATGCGGTGGGCCGGGCGGCCGGTAAAATGGTAGAGGAAGTGCGGCGGCAATTTCGGGAAAATGCCGGGATCATGCAGGGTGAAGTGGAGCCCGATTATGCCCGATGCGTGGAGATTTCGACGAAGGGGGCGCAGAAGGAAATGCTTTTACCATCGCTTTGTGCGGTGGTTGTGCCGGTGTTGGTGGGCTTCCTTTTTGGGGTCGCGGGAGTGGTTGGCCTATTGGTCGGCACTCTCTCCACTGGTTTTATTCTGGCTATTTTCATGGCCAACGCTGGCGGAGCCTGGGATAACGCCAAGAAATACATCGAGGAGGGGCATCACGGAGGAAAAGGCTCCGAAGCGCATAAGGCAACGGTCATTGGCGACACCATTGGGGACCCGTTTAAAGATACCTCGGGACCTAGTTTGAACATTCTGATCAAGTTGATGAGTATGGTTTCTATCGTGACGGCAGGCTTAACGGTGGCCTATACTCTTTTCTAGGGCCTGCGGAAATTTTTCCAAGGGTCTCCACACGGGGCGAGGAATACCCCGGAACCAGGGGGCTGAAAGTGTCGGGTTGATTTTCCTCTTAGAAAGGAGTAGGAAGAGCGGTTCATGATATTCTTTGATTGTACCAAGGTTTCCAAAATTCGTCTTTCCTGTGGGTTGAGTCGGGTAAGTGAAAAGCTCCGCCATGAGCTAACCCTATTGGCGGGAGAAGATTTGGTGGAGGTTTACTGGGATAGTCGAAGGGCGGGGATTCGTCGCCTTGCTGACAGGTCTACGGTGGAGATCTCGGCGAAGGATATTTTTCTGACCCCCGAACTTTTCGATGAAAATGAGAGGCCCGGTTTTGCGGAGTTTCTAAGGCAGACGCCCGCTCGTACGGTAGCTATATTCCATGATGCGATTCCCTTGCGGCATCCGGATATCAGCGGAGCGGTTTCCGTGGCGAGACATCCTCAATACATGAAGTTGCTGGCGAGGTTTTCCACGATTTTGACGGTTTCAGAGGCCTCAGCGGTCGATTTGGCCGAATACTGGGACTGGTTGCGGATTGGCAATCCGCCGGAAATGCATAGTTTGCAATTGGGGGCTGATTTCACCAAACGGGCCAGGGTTTTGCCGAGTCACTTGCCGAACTGGGCAGAACGTAAACAAGTCTTGTTGCTGGGAACTCTCGAGCCCCGAAAGAACCAGATGATAGCTCTGGAAGTATTTTCCTTTTTGTGGAAACAATCGTTTGATGGTGAGTTGGCGATTGTTGGGGCGGTGGCGGATCATGGAGGGGCGGAAATTCGCCAGCGGATCAAAAAATTAGTGAAAGCGGATTTTCCCATCACCTACCATGGTGAGGTAACGGACGACGAATTGGTCGAAATTTACCGGGAAAGTCGCTGTGCCTTACTTCCATCGCTGGCCGAGGGATGTGGTCTGCCATTGTTGGAGTCTCTTTGGATGGGGGTCCCGGTGATTGCCAATAACCTACCTTCCTTGCAGGAAAGTGCGTCCGGGGGTGGGTGCCATTTATTGGATTGCCAATCGGCGGATGTGCTGGGAGAGGGGCTACTGGGGATTTGGGAAGACGGGAGCTTTTGGGAGCGTCTGGCGTTGGAGGTGGAAAAGAGAGATTTGCCGACGTGGGAAGGGACGGCGAAGGCACTTTACCAGATTTTGGAAAAGACTTCCTAAGAGTTGACAACAAAACCCAACCCGGAGAAAAGGCTAAAATTAGATAAACTATTGAATGTTAAGAAATTAAGGGGTTGTAAAAGAAAAAAGTATAGAGTCTGTCCCTTAAAAATAGCGGAATGGTGGGTCATAATTTTTGCTTGGCTTTTGAGGGGAGGAGGGGCATAGTGGAAGGATGAGTTTTTCTCGCGCAGTTTCGGAGACATCGGCTACGGAGGTAGTGGATGAGGTGGTGCGCGAGGATGAGGACATGGTATTGATTGCCAAGGTGCGGGAGGGGGAGGTCGCGGCTTTTGACCGTTTGACGAAGAAATATCGGGAAAGGCTGTTTGGGGTTTTGTACAATTTAACCTCAAATCGCGAGGACGCGGCTGATTTGACGCAGGATGCTTTTATCAAGGCCTTTCAGAATATCCATAAGTTCAAGGGCAAAAGCGCTTTTTACACCTGGCTTTACCGTATCGCGGTGAACACGGCGTTGGCGCATTTGAAAAAGCGGAAGGTTCGTCAGTTTTTCAGTTTCGAGCAAATGGATGACAAAGCTACCGAGGCGGAGGTTCTGGAGCGGATATCGCAACCTTCGACTCAAGATAAAGGTGCTTTACTCAACGAGTTACAAGAAAAATTGAACGAAGCACTACAGTCCCTCTCTCTAAAGCATCGTACGGTTGTAGTTTTGTTTGAAATCGAAGGTCTAAGTCATCAAGAGATCGCCGAAATCACCAAGACCACCGAGGGAACGGTGCGGTCCCGGCTTTATTACGCCAAACAGCAACTCCAATCAATTTTGCAAAAATACCTGTAAACCAATATTTTATATTATGCTGAATAACAAAAACACGAACCCGGACAACGATAAATTATCGGCTTTGTTGCGACTCAAACGCCACGAACAACCGACGCCGGAGTTTTGGCATAAGTTTGAGCGTGACTTGGAAGAAAAGCGTCTTCAGGCGCTGGTCAAGCCAGCCTGGTCTTCCTGGTTTGGCAAGGTTTGGAGCGAACATCGGGCTTGGGTCGTTCCGGCTACGGCGGCCCCGGTTTTGTTGGTGACGGCATCTTTCTTATTTTTCTTTTCCTCATCCGATAGCTCTCAAAATGTGGCCGGTGTTTCCGGGCAAGGAGAGCATCCCCAACGGTCTTTGGAAAATATGGTGGTTGAAGATCCCTTAACCGGTGAGCCGTTGAACTTTGTTTTTGGCGAATTCTCTCCAAATGAATTTACGCAGGATATCGTGCAGGGCCCCGTTTCCTTTGTCGCCGATAACCTGGCGAAAAACCTACCCAATGCCCAAGCCAGGGGGTTTCGGACGGAGTTGACCCAGGATGTCTTGGAGAAAGACCGTTCGGCGGCCCATCATCAGGTTGCGCTGGTTTCCTACTCCCGGGATACCTCTGCGGAAGCGTCTGCGCAAGTCGGGGGCCAAATGAGTTTCTAGGAGACGCCGGATGCCTCATTTTGGACTTACCCCTGGCCGGGTGATCCCGGTGATCGCTTTTCTTTTCATCCTTACCTCCTTGCCGGTTTATCAGGCAAATGGGTCGGAGGAGTTTCTCAGCCTGCAGCGAAGAATCATCCAAATTAACGAGGATTATGGATCTGCGGTGGTGCGGGTTAATGCCTCCTTTGGGAACCAGGAGGACGGTAAGGAAAACGAAGAAGCGGCTTTACGGGTGGGGTCCGGTTTTTTTGTGAGTGGGGAAGGGCACATTCTTACCAATGCCAGTGTTGCTTATGGGGCGGACCGGGTATGGTATGAGCATGAAGGGATTTCTTACGCAGCGGAAACTGTAGGAAACGATCCTGAAACAAATCTGAGTCTCTTGCGGGCCTTGCGACTTCCTGAGGATTTTTCGGTGGTCTCTCTTTCCTCTTTCAGTCGGGAGCCGGCGGTCGGGACGATGGTGGTGGGGGTTACTCAACCGCTTGACTTAAAGCCTGGGCCGGTATTGGGGGTTTTGTCGGGAAATGATGGCCAATTTGGGCAAAGAATTTTCCCGACCTATTACCATCGCGTTAGTATACCGGCCTATCCCGGGGAAGGTGGGTCGCCGGTTTTCAGTTTGGATGGTCGTCTGGTGGGGATGATCGTGGCTTCCTTGCCGGAAATCCGATCCTCCTACCTTCTTCCAGTCGAGGCGATGATGCGGGTGAGGGATCAACTGGCGGCCGACGGGAAGGTTTCCTACAGTTGGATAGGGTTGGATTTGGAGGAATTTTCCACCCGCCATGAGGGGACGAAGGTACGGGTTACGGAGGTTATACCCGGGGGGCCTGGTCATCGAATTGCGTTGGAAGAAGGAGATGTAATTAAAGAAATTGACGGCTACCAAATTCGGGCCTTGGGGGATGTGCGGCGGGCTATTTTTTTCAACACGGTGGGAAGTTTTGTCGAAATCGCTATTGAGCGTGACGAGCAGACTTTGGAGATGACTTTGCGAACGGCCGAAAGACCTGCCATCGAAATTCCGGAACGTGAGATCTTACCGGAAGGTACGGGAGCGCTGGAGGAGGAAAGGCTTTTGGAGGGATCGATAAATGAGGAGGAAATGATCGCTCCAGGGGAGGATGATCCTGAGGAGGGTGAGACCGAGAGCTTGGAAGACGCCTCGTCGCAGTGAAATTTCGCGGTCGGGGGCGGTTCGTTCTTGGTTTGTTTAAGATTTTCTGATTCTGTGAACATTTACGATTCGATTTTATTATTATGAGCAAACATCGCATAGAGAAAGACTCCATGGGCGAAATGGAGGTACCGGAAAGCGCTCTTTACGGAGCCAGTACGCAACGAGCTGTTTTGAATTTTCCGATCAGCGGACAAACCATGCCCGAGGGGTTCATCCGTGGACTGGGGTTGGTCAAAGCTGCATGTGCGGAGGCCAATCAGGAGCTTGGGAAATTATCCGAGGAAAAGACCCGGTTGATCGTGCAAGCGGCTTCTGAGGTGGTTGAAGGGCAACATTTGGAGCATTTCCCGGTGGACGTGTTCCAAACTGGCTCGGGGACCTCCTCGAATATGAATATCAACGAAGTTATCGCCAATCGGGCCAGCCAGTTGGCGGGAGAGGCGATTGGCTCGCGGAAGCCGGTGCATCCCAATGATGATTGCAACATGGGCCAATCCTCGAACGACATCGTGCCGACAACGTTGCACGTAAGTGTGGCGGTAGCCTTGCAGGAAGTATTGTTGCCCGCCCTCCAGCATTTGGAAAAAGCCTTGCGCGAGAAATCCGAGGCTTGGGATAAGGTGGTGAAAATCGGGCGTACGCATTTGATGGACGCAACGCCTTTGACCTTGGGGCAGGAATTTTCCGGTTATGCGGCGCAAGTCGGTAAGGCCGTTTCCCGAACGAAAAGGGCGATTGAGTTGATGCAGGAGTTGGCGATTGGGGGAACTGCGGTGGGCACGGGGATTAATTGTCATCCCAAGTTCCCTTCATTGGTCTGTGCGTCTTTGGCGGAGAAGACGGGTATTCCTTTCCGGGAGGCGCAAAATCACTTTGAAGCGCAGGCCGGGCGGGACGATTGCGTTGAAGTTGCGGGAATCCTCTCAACGATCGCGGCCAGCTTGACGAAAATCGCCAATGATATCCGTCTTTTGGGTTCAGGACCCCGCTCCGGATTGGGAGAAATCCGCTTACCGTCCACGCAACCAGGTTCCTCGATTATGCCCGGAAAGGTGAATCCGGTGATGAGTGAGATGCTGGTACAGGCGGGCATTTACGTGATGGGTCTATCCCAGTCGGTGGCCATTTCCGGACGCGATGGGCATTTTGAATTGAACGTTACCCTTCCGTTGATGGGGCATTGTTTGCATCAGTCGATCACGGTCCTGGCCAATGGGGCGAGGACTTTTGCGGATCGTTGTGTGGCTGGCCTGGAAGCGGATGAGGAGCAATGCAAAGAGTTGGTACAACGTTCGCTGATGCTTGTGACGGCCTTAAACCCTTACATCGGGTACGATCAGGCGGCCGCAGTAGCCAAGCAGGCTTTTGCCGAAAACAAAACTCTCCGCGAGGTTATTTTGGAAAAAGGCCTGATGGAGGAAAAGGAGCTCGAAAAGGCTCTTGACCCGATGGATATGATTGCTCCGAAGGCCTAAGGAGAAGGGACTTACGGAATCAGGATCGGTTTTCCGAGGAAGACAATGCTTTTACGGCGTTGACAATTCACTGGGAAACCGGTCTTTTTTTACTTTTGCGCGCATGATCGACAGTCGAATAGTGATAACTGGCCTGGGGTTGACCTCTCCGAATGGCAACAACTTGTCCGAATATCGGCAATCCTTGCTTTCCGGGAAATCCGGGATCAGCAACATCGAAACCCGTTATATGGGCACGGTGCACGCGGGAATGTGCGATTTTGAGGCCACGCGCTATCAAAAGCGCAAAGAAATTCGAGTGGGAACCCGTGGAGGGAGTATTGCGATTTACTGTGCCCGCGAAGCCTTGGCTGATTCCGGTTTGGAACTGGAGAAACTAAACCCAGCCCGCATTGGGGTGTATTTGGGGATTACCGAACATGGAAATGTTGAAACGGAGAATGAGATTTACAACATTTCCCAGTTCAATTACGACACGAAATTCTGGAGTCACCATCACAATCCCCGTACTGTAGCCAACAACCCGGCGGGTGAGGTAACGGTGAACATGGGGATTACGGGGCCTCATTATACGATTGGGGCGGCTTGTGCGGCGGGGAATGCCGGATTGATACAAGGGGTGCAAATGCTGCGTCTGGGAGAAGTTGATCAAGCGTTTTGTGGAGGGGTCAGTGAGAGTCCGCATACTTTTGGGATTTTTGCGGCCTTCAAAAGCCAGGGGGCCTTGGCACAAAATGCCGATCCGGCCCAAGCCTGTCGACCTTTTGACCATTCGCGCAACGGGATTGTTGTCAGTGAAGGAGGGTGCATTTACACTTTGGAACGCTTGGAGGATGCGCAAAAGAGAGGGGCCAAAATCTACGGCGAGGTGATTGGGTATGCTCTGAACTCCGACGCCAACGACTTTGTTTTACCCTTTCACACCAGGCAGGCTGAGTGTATGCATCAGGCTTTAAAAAGAGCTCAATTAACCGCTGCGGATGTGGATATCGTAAGCACGCATGCTACTGCGACCAAACTGGGGGACATTCAGGAGTGCATGGCGGTGCGGGCGGTTTTTGACGAGAGTCCTTCGACCTTTGTCAACAATACCAAAAGTTTCATCGGTCACACCATGGGAGCTGCCGGAGCATTGGAATTGGCGGGAAATTTGCCGTCCTTTGAGGACGGGATGGTTCATCCGACAATAAACCTTGACGAAATTGATCCGGAATGTAGCTTAAAAGGTTTGTTGGCCAACGAACCCCGGGAGGTGAGTAAGGGGGTCCGTATCATTCTGAACAATTCCTTCGGGATGCTGGGCATTAATTCTGCCGTAATCATTCGCAAATTTACCGATTAATCGTAACTATTATTTATGACCAAAGAAGAGTGCAAACAAGTCGTTATTGACATCATCAATGACATTGCTCCCGACGAGGACACCACAGACCTCAAACCGGATGTCCGTCTCCGCGACCAATTGGATCTGGATTCGATGGATTTCCTCGACATTGTCATGGAGTTGCGGAAGCAACACGGGATCGAGGTGCCGGAAGCTGACTATCAGCAATTGGCATCGTTGGACAGTTGTGCGGAGTATCTGACGCCCAAGTTCAACGAGAAGAAGGCGGTCTAATCTCTTGTTGGCGGGCGTAGCGAGCTCTCCCTAAAACACCATGGTGCGGCGTCCCCGGGAAGATCAGTATGACTTCCTGATCATAGGTGCGGGTATGGCAGGCATGGCGGCCGCCATCCGTCTAGGGCATTTCGGTAAAAAAGTTCTCTTACTTGAAAGACATGCCATTATTGGCGGGCTAAACAGTTTCTACAAACAGGATGGGAGGAAATACGACGTTGGTCTGCACGCGGTTACCAACTATGTGCCAGCGGGGACGAAACGGGCTCCGCTCACCAAGTTGCTGCGACAATTGCGGATCAGCCATGCGGATCTGGGGTTATCTCCACAGAACGTGTCCCGCGTGGCCTTTCCTGGACACGATCTGCGATTCAGTAACGATTTTGCCTTATTGGAATCCGAAGTGGCCCGGGTTTTTCCGAAGGAGATTGACCGCTTCCGGAGTTTGACCGAAAAGGTGAAATCCTTTGATGAATTGGATCTGCAGGGACCGAAACTTTCTGCCCGGAAAATTTTATCAGAGGAACTACACGATCCTTTACTCATCGATATGTTGCTTTGTCCCCTGATGTACTATGGAAGTGCAAAAGAGGGGGACATGGACTTTTATCAGTTTGTGATCATGTTCAAGGCGTTGTTTCTGGAAGGCTTTGCCCGACCATTTGAGGGGGTGCGTCATATCACTCAGCTCTTGTTGCGTCGGATGCGGGAATTACCGGTGGAGCGGATTATGAATTGCGGGGTACAGTCCCTCCGCGCGGAAGAGGGTGAGATTAAAGAAGTTTTGCTGGAGAATGGGCGGGTTGTCCGTGCGGATTGTATTTTGTCGACCATTGGCAGCGTGGAGACTGCGGCTTTGGTGGAAAATGACGTTCCGTTCCTCCGGCAGAACGACGAAGAGACTCCCCGGCTTTCCTTTGTTGAGACCATTTCGGTTTTCGACCAACAGCCGGTTGACTGGGGATGGGATGAGACGATTGTATTTTTTAATGATCAGGAGGAATTTGCGTACGAACAGCCGGACAATCTGGTGGATCCCCGCAGCGGGGTCATCTGTTTTCCCAACAATTACCAATATCCTGATGAGAAAACTCTGGCGGAAGGTTTCCTGCGCATCACCTGTCTGGCGAATTATGATCGCTGGATAGCTTTGCCGGAGGATATCTATAAGGAAGAGAAAGCGCGTTGGTTTGAGGAAATGGTTCGTTCGGCCCGGCGGTTCTTGCCCCCTTTGGCAGATGCCGAGATAGAAAAACACCAAGTGGGCACGGATATGTTCACGCCGCGTACGATCACCAAATATACCGGTCATCTGGGGGGTGCAGTTTACGGGGCGCCGGAAAAAATCCGGGACGGAAAGACTCCTTATCGTAATCTTGTTCTGGCGGGAACGGACCAAGGCTTTCTGGGGATCACCGGTTCGATGCTGAGTGGCATCTCAATGGCCAATTTGCATGGACTCCAAAGTGGGTGAGGCGAAATCCGCCGGGCAGGCTTTTCTTTTAGCTCGCGAGAAAGTAGTATAGGAAAGTGTCGGAAAAACGAAAAATGCGGGTAAGGCCCAGATCTCCAGAATATTCGGAGGAAAGCTCAGCGTATTCCTCCGGGGAACCACCGCGTCCTCCGACGGAAGAAGAGCTTCGACAATGTGAAGAGGGGGTGGGAGCCCGTAAGTTGCATCTTAAGGAAAAGGAATTGACGGATCTGCAAAATCAAAAGGCTGACCGGGTTCTCAAACCGATCAAAGTTGAGGAAATTTTAGCGGAGAATCTGGAAAAAGAACCAGAGTTCGAGAGTGAGATTGAGCCAGGGCCGGCTTTGTCCCGACGGGGGAGGGATTTTCTTTTATTGGTGGTTTTGGGGAATTTGTTCCTGATCCTCACGGCAATACTTCTGCCCGCGAATCCGATTGTCGGGGTGTCGTTATTGTCTGGATTTGTCCTCTATAACGCCGGCCTTTGGTGGGTGCTCTATGTGGTAATGGATCGCTATTAAGCCAAGTTTTTCCGTTGGCCTTTGGGGCTTTGGGGCTGCTACAGAGACTTCATGACATGGGGCGTCGGGCTTCGAGAGCGCTCCTGAGGGTGGTGGCGTCGGCGAAGACTACCCCCGCTCCGCTGGGCAGTCCAAAACCAATGCGGGAAACGGTGATTTCAGGGGGGATGAGATTTTCCGTCAAATAGTGGCAGGTAGCTTCGCCCTCGATATCGTTGGAGACGGCCAGGATGATTTCCCGGATATTTTCCTCTCTGAGTCTAGTGGCGAAATTGTCGAGATTCAGTTCTTCCGGCCCGACATCGTGGAGGGGGGAGAGCTTTCCGTGGAGAACGTGGTAGCGCCCCCGGTAGGCGGAGGAACGTTCAAACGCCAAAAGGTCAGGAACGTTTTCCACCACACAAAGGGTCTGGGAGTCACGATTTGGATCGGCGCAAATGGAACAGCATTCGCCTTCGGCCAAATTGCCGCAGATAGGGCAACGATGTAGTTTGGCAGCGGCAACTGAGAGAGCCTTTTGTAAAGCCGGAGTCTCGTCAGGTTTTTGGACCAGGAGGTGAAGAGCAATCCGCTCAGCGGACCGAATGCCCAGACCCGGGAGGGCCTTGAGGCGCTGGACCAATTCGTCAAAGGCCGGGCTCACAAAGAATCAGAACATTCCCGGCATGTTAAAGCCGGAAGTGACTTTTTGCATTTCCTCGCCGTGGAATTCTTTGGCGTTTTGGGAAGCTTCCTGAATTGCGGCGAGTAGGGTTTCCTCCACGAATTCCTTATCCTCTTTGAGGAATTCCTCATCCAGGGAGATTTCCTTGAAGACGCCATCGGCCATGATTTTGATTTTCACGGCCCCTCCGCCACTGGAGAATTCCAGTTCTTTTTCGGCAAGCTGAGCTTGCAGTTCATCGATTTGGCGCTGCATTTTCTGCGCCTGTTTGAGTAATTTACCAACACCGGCCATAAGGGAAGCAATCTTGTGAAGAAAGTTTGGCGGGTCAAGCGCGAAGGATGGGAGCTCATGGGGCGGGGGGAAGTTCGTCGAGGGAGAATTCCGCGACCCCGGGGTGGGCGGGCTTTGCCGCCCCCGAGCCGGCCGCGGAGGGGGGCGCCGGGTGGCAAATGACGTGGGGGGGGTGG